>NZ_JAMYOI010000026.1:0-106199 GCF_040319775.1 Mesorhizobium sp. M0870 | reverse complement strand
CGGCGGGCCCCCCGGCCTTCCGCGCCGCCGGCGCCGCGTATTGCCCATGGCCCCCCACCCCGCCCCTCCCTTTTAACCCTAAACCGGCCCCCGGGGCGGGCCCCCCCGGGGCCCGTCGAACCCAGTTTATTTCTGCAACTCGGTCCAGATCTTGGTGTAAATTTCCTGGGTCTCCGGCGAGCACATCTGCTGCAGCTCGCCGCGTGGCTTGTCCGCGGCCGGAATGATGACTTCGGGCGCGTCCTTCATGTCGGCCGGCATGTACTTGTCCGAGCCGGTGATGGCATTGGCGTAGCGATGGAAGGCCGAGAGACCTGCCGCGTTTTCCGGATCCATGATGAAGTTCTGGAAAAGCTTGGCGTTCTCGACGTTCTTGGCTTCCTTCAGAACGACGACGTTGTCGCTCCACAGGCCGAAGCCTTCTTTCGGATAGTTGTAGTGGATGGCCGGGTTGGCCAGCCGCTGGCGCAGCGCCGAGCCGTTCCAGTCGCTGGTCGCCTTGAAGTCGCCGGCGCCCATCTTCTCGATGGTGTTGTATTCCATCGCGATCCAGTTCGGCTTGGCCGCCACCAGCAGGTCGCGCACCTTCTTCAGCACCGCCTTGTCGTCGGTGCATTGCTGGCCGCCGACATACTTGATCGCGGCGAACATCACATCGCCCATCTCCGGAACGACATTGACCTTGCCCTTGAGCTCGTCAGGCGTGTTGAAGATGATACCCCAGCTATCGGCCGGCCCCTTGTAGGCATCGGTGTTGACGACCACGCCGATCGTGCCCCACGCCCATGGAACACTGTATTTGCGACCCGGATCGAAATCGGGATTGGCCCATTCCGGCGCCACGTTCTTGAAGTTTTCCATCTTGCCAGGATCGGTCTCCTGGATGAGGCCTTCCTTGATCCAGATCGGCACGTAGGTCTGCGACGGCACCGCAATGTCGAAGCCGGTGCCTCCCTGGCGAACCTTGGCCAGCGCGGTGTCGTTGGAATCGTAGTCGGTGATGGTCACTTTGACGTTGTATTTGGCCTCGAACTTCTTGATCACGTCGGGGCTGGTGTAGTTGCCCCAATTGTAGATGTTGAGCACGCCGTCGGCGCGGGCCAGGCCCGTCGAGGCGAGCAACGCCAACCCCATGGCGGTTGCTGTTGTCTTCCAGTTCATGGTTTTAACTCCCATTTTTCGGTTCAGTCTCGTTTCCTGCTGACGAAGAAAAACAACGTGACGATCGCGACCGAAAGCAGCAGGAAGGCGGTCGATATCGCGTTGATCTCGGGTGTGATGCCGCGGCGGATCTGGCCGAGCATGTAGGTGGGCAGCGTGTCCTGGCCGCCTGATTTGACGAACTCGGTGATGACGACGTCGTCGAGCGAGATGACGAAGGCCAGCATCAGCCCGGCCAGGATGCCGGGCCACAGAAGCGGCAGCGTGATGCGCCGGAAAGCCTTCCAGGGCGTCGCGTAGAGGTCGGCTGCGGCACGCTCCAGCGTCAGGTCCATATTCTCAAGCCGCGCCCGGATCGGCAAATAGGCAAAGGGAATGCAGAACGCCGTGTGCGCGGCGACCAGATAGCCGATGCCGGAATAGCCGGTGAAGATCTTGATGCGCGAGAAGAAGATCAGCAGCGCCACGCCGGTGACGATCTCGGGCACCATCAGCGGCTGGTTGATCGCCGCATATTTGAAGGTGAGGCCGGGATAGGGCGCGGTGCGGGTGGTGGCGAGCGCCGCCATGGTGGCAAAGATCGTGGAGAGCACCGCCGCGATGGAGCCAATCTGGAAGGAACGCAGCGTGGCATCGACGACCTGCGTGTTCTGCCATGCCGACTGGAACCATTTCAGCGAAAAGCCGCCCCATTCGGAGGTCGAGCTCGCCGCGTTGAAGGCATAGATGACCAGCACGATGATCGGCAGATACAGCACGATAAAGCAGGTCGCGGCGATCGCGGTGAATCCTGGCTGGTGCTTGATGGAAAAGTTCTTAGCCATGACGTACCCCCGACTTGCCGGCATTGCGCACATAGGCAAGCAGCGCCACCATGACGATGATCATGACGGCGATCGACAGCGCCGAGCCGAGTGGCCAGTTGCGGCCCTGCCCGAACTGCAATTCGATCAGGTTGGACAGCATCATGTTCTTGCCGCCGCCAAGAACGCTCGGTGTCACATAGGCGCCAAGCGCTGGAATGAAGACCAGTATGGAGCCGGCGATGACGCCCGGCTTGACCAGCGGAAAGATGATCCGCCGCAGCACCTGGAAGCGCGACGCGTAAAGGTCGTACCCCGCCTCGACCAACCGGAAATCGAGCTTTTCCATGCTGGCATAGATCGGCAGCACCATCAGTGGCAGGTAGACATAGGCCATGCCGATCAGGATCGCCGTGTCGGTGTAGAGTATCTGGATGGGCGCCGAGATGATGCCGAGCTTGAGCAGGATCGTGTTGACGATGCCTTCGTTGCGGATGATCTGCAGCACCGCGAAGGTGCGGATCAAAAGGTTGGTCCAGAACGGAATGGTAATCAGGAACAGCCAGAGATCGCGGGTCTTTTCGCTGCGCGTCGCCATGAAATAGGCGGTCGGGAAACCAAGCACCAAAGTGGCGATCGTCGTCACCACCGAGAGCTTGATCGAGCGCAGGAAGATGGTGACGTGGGCGGCGGCGATCGAAAGCGTGTCGTCGAAGATATCGCGTTCCAGAAACACCGATGTCCAGGCTTCCGGCGAGAACTGCCACTTCACGTCGCCATAGGAGCCTGGCGTCAGGAACGAGTAGACGAGCACGATCAGCAAGGGGCCGGTCGCGGCGAGGAAAATGACCAGCAGCGCTGGCGCTGACAAAAGCCAGCGGTCACGGACATCGCGCCGCTCCGCTGCCTTGGCGACTTCTTCCGCGGTCGCCATCGTCAGTCCTTCAGGACCTGAGCGGCATCGCTGCCGATGAGGATGCCGACTGCGTCGCCCTTCTCGAAACCGCAGCCCGCGCTGCGCGTGTTCTGCTGGCGTACGGTGAAGAGTTCGCCACTGTCGAGATGAACATGGATGTGGGTGTCGGTGCCGAAATAGACGATGTTTTCGACCGTCCCCGACAGTTCGCCCTTGGCCTTGGTCAGCTTGGCGTGTTCGGGCCGAACCACCACCGTGGCGTTGGATTTGGGCTGGAAACCCTGGGCCACGGTCGCCTCGATGGTCGCACCGGATTTGAGCGTGGCGCGCGCCTTGCCGTTGGCCATCTCGCTGATGGCGGCGGTGAGGAAGTTGGTTTCACCGATGAAGTCGGCGACGAAGCGCTCCGCCGGCTTGTCGTAGATATCCCAGGGCGAACCGACCTGCAGGATCTTGCCCGACGACATCACCGCGATGCGGTCTGACATGGTCAGCGCTTCTTCCTGGTCGTGGGTGACGAAGATGAAGGTGATACCGGTCTCGTGCTGCAGCCGTTTCAACTCGATCTGCATCTCCTTGCGCAGCTTGTAGTCAAGCGCCGACAGCGGCTCATCGAGCAAAAGCACCTTCGGCTGCGGCGCCAAAGCGCGGGCCAAAGCCACGCGCTGCTGCTGGCCGCCGGAGATCTGGCTGGTGCGACGACCAGCGAGTGCCTCCATCTTGACCAGCTTCAGCATCTCGGCGACGCGCGCCTTGATCTCCGCCTTCGGCTTGCCCAGCATTTCCAGGCCAAAGCCGATATTGTCGGCGACCGTCATGTGCGGGAACAGCGCATAGGACTGGAAAACGGTGTTAACCGGCCGCTTGAAGGGCGGCAGCGGCGCGATGTCCTGGCCGTAGAGCAGGATTTCACCGGCGGTTGGAAAGTCGAAGCCGGCGATCAGCCTGAGCAACGTCGTCTTGCCGCAGCCGGATGGCCCCAGCAACGTGAAGAATTCGTTCTCCCGGATAGATACCGAGACCGTGTCGAGGGCAGCTACCTGCCCCTCACCTGATCCGAAAATTTTGCTGACGTTTACTACTTCAATCGCATTCCGATCCGGTTTGTCCGGCACGATTACGCCTCACTGTTGACCCCGCTCTTGCTGGCGGAGCTCTTCCCCTGTTCGATGTGACCACATGGCCGGTGGGTTGGCAAGCCCGGCATTGGGTCACAGTTCAATCAGTCATTGAGGCCTGCAAGCCCCATGCCATAGTCAGGCCTGATAGGTGACCTTGCCGCCGCAAATCGTCGTCACCGGCCGCACCTTGTGCAGGTCGGCCGGGGCGGTGTTCTCGATATCCATCGACAAAACCACCAGATCGGCCATGTAGCCTGATTTCAGCGTGCCCTTGCGGTGCTCGGCGAATTCGGCGTAGGCGCCCTCGATCGTGTAACCGGCGATCGCTTCATGCAGTGAGAAACTCTGGTCCGGGTCGCTTTCTGCCCACGGTTTGCGCAACACTGCCGCCTGAATGCCCAGGATCGGATCGATCGGCGACACCGGCCAATCGGATGCGAAGACGACATGCGCGCCGGCATCCTTCAAGGTCCGCCAGGCATAGCTCAGCGGCCAGCGCGCCGGCCCGATGCGAGACACTGTCGGCTCCAACGGAAAATCCATGGCGCCGGGCGGATGCGGCGGTTGCATGGAGGCAATGACGCCGAGTTCGGCGAAACGCGGCACATCAGCGGTGGTGGTGACCTCGATGTGCTCGACGCGGTGACGGCTGTCGCGCTTGCCGTTCGCCTTCTGCGCCGCCTCATAACCGTCGAGCACCGCGCGCACCGCGCCGTCGCCGATCGAGTGCACGGCGATCTGCAACCCGCGTCTGTCGACCGCGACGGCCAGATCGATGAATTGTTGCGGCGTGAACAGCGGCTCGCCAACCCAGTCCGGGCGGTCGGCATAGGGCTCGACCATGACAGCTGTCCAGGAATCGAGAACGCCGTCGTAGAACACCTTGACCATGCCCGACGACAGCCATTCGCTGTTGTAGCGTTCGGCCATATCGGATGCCTTGTCGAGCATGTCGAGCGTCATGAAATTCTTGTAGTGGAACGGGATCTTGACGCGGCAGGGCAAGCCTTCCTCGGCGTCGATCTCGGCCAGCAGCTCAAGCTGATAGAGATTGCCGTCCATGTTCTGGATCGAGGTGATGCCGTGGCGGGCGCACCAGGCGAGCCCGCGCCGCATGATGTCGCGGTCGGCGTCCCGCTCCGCCGCCGTCGGCATCGGGTCCGGCTCGCCGCCGGTCGACAGCCCCAGCCGAACCCGGCCTTCGCCGGCAAGATCGAGCACCGGACCAAAGGCCTCGCCTTCGCGCAATTCGCCGGCGGCCAGTCCATCGTCACCCATGACGATCTCATTGCCAGGGCCGAGCGTGCACCCCTGCAGGATGCCGGCCATTTCCAGCGCCTTGGTGTTGGCCCACATGGTGTGATGGTCGGGCGCCGCCATGCAGAACGGGCGATCGGGCAAAATGGCGTCGAGGTGATGGCGCGTCACGCGCTCGCTGCCGAGCACGGTGTAGTCGACGCCTTGGCCGACCAGCATCTTCGCGTCGGGCCGGGTCGGCGCATAGTCGCGGATCGCCTTCTGCAGCGCCTTGAGGCCATGAATACCGGTGAGTTGAAGGTGGGCAAGTTCAGCCCCGCCCGAAAACAAATGCATATGGGCTTCGATGAACCCCGGGACCACCGAACCGCCCTTGGCGTCGATCACCTTGGTGGTCGGTCCCTTGAACTCTTCGATGGAGGCGCGGCTGCCGATGGCGATGATGGCGCCGTCCTTGACGGCGACGGCTTCGGCGGCGGGATTGTCGTCGTCCATGGTCCGTACACGACCGTTGATGACGATCAGATCCGCATTGTGACCCGCACCTGTGACAGACATCGCGACTCCGCGCTTTTGACGACTGACTGGGACCGACAACCCCTCATGTCCAACGACCTGCCACTCCACCGGAGCGGCGCCATGGGACGAAAAAGAATGCCAGCGCGCTGTCTTGGAAATTCCCCTTGTCATCCCAAGAGGCAGCGTGGATAAAGAATGCGACTGATTATTCGCGTTTGTCAACATACCGAATCTGGAATGTATTGTGGACAGCAAGCTCCCACCATGTTGAGACCAGGCGGGGAACGAGGACATCAAGCCGTGAAGCGCAGTCTCGACCGCAAAACCAGGATAGCGCTCGAACCGCGCAAACAGCCGCGGCAACAACGCTCCAGCAAGGTGGTCGACCGGATTCTCGACGCAGCGCTGGTCTTGACGCGCGAGCAAGGAACCAAGACGCCGACGACGCTCGCCATTGCGCAGCGCGCAGGCTTGTCGGTTGGTTCGATCTACCAATACTTTCCCAACAAGGAAGCCATTCTTCTGGACCTCGCCCGGCGCTGGCTGTCATCCTTTCCCGAGGTGATCGCCAAGCGTATCAAGGTCGCCCCGCCCACCAACCGTGAAGAGTTTCGGCGCGAAGTGCGCAGGCTCTTCACCGACACGTCCAGGCTCTACCTGGAAAACGCCAGCCTGATGCCGGTGATCGAGGCCATTTCAGGCAACGCCGACCTCAGGCCGATCCAGAACGAATATGACGACCAGATCATCGCCCTCTACGCCGCATGGCTGCAGCATGTGAACCCGGCACTTGAAGACAAGATCGCCAGCCGGCTCGGTGTGCTGATGATGGAGGTCGGACACGTTTGCCGGCTTGTGGGGCTGAAAAAGGATCGCAGGACGTTCGACCTCATCGAGGACGATGTGGAAACCATGTGGCTCGCTCTGGTGAGCCCTTATCTCAATCTTGAATCTTGACTGATTTCACACTTCGAGAGGAATTTATGAAGACTGTTTTCTCCCCCCTGCACGCCGGCCATGCCGGCCAAATGGAACTGGTCACATCGGCCATCGTGCCGGGCTTCGAAAAGCCATCGAGGGCCGAATTCATCAAGGCACGGGTCGAAAGCGAGAAACTGGGTCCCATCATCGCGCCGCACGAACATGACCTCGCCGCCGCCAAGCGCATCCACAAATCAGACTATATCGACTTTCTCCCGACGGTCTGGCCGCAATGGCTGGAAGCAGGCCTCACGGGCACGGCGATGCCCTTCACCTGGCCGACGCGCGGGTTGCGCGGCGACGTGCCGCCAAAGCGCGTCGACGCGCTGCTCGGCTATTATTCCTTCGATGCCGGCGCCACCTTCGTCGAAGGTACCTGGACCGCGATCAAGTCTTCGTACGATGTGGCGCTGACCGCCGCCGGCCTGGTCAAGCATGGCGAGGCTTCCGCCTTCGCGCTCTGCCGTCCGCCCGGCCACCATGCCGGGGCTGGCTTCATGGGCGGCTATTGCTACATCAACAACGCCGCCGTCGCCGCGCAATGGTTCCGCGACCGGGGCGCCAAACGCATCTCGATCCTCGATGTCGACTATCACCACGGCAACGGCACGCAGGAAATCTTCTACGACCGTGCTGACGTCCAGGTGCTCAATCTGCATGGCGATCCGATGATCGAGTACCCGTTCTTCCTCGGCCATGCCGACGAACGCGGAGAAGGCGAAGGCGAAGGCTTCAACATCAACTATCCAATGCCCTTCGGCACCGACTGGGATGCATGGAACGCGTCGCTCGAGGATGCCTGCGCCAGGCTCACCGCTTATGCACCGGATGTCGTCATCGTCTCGCTGGGTGTCGATACGTTCGAGAAGGACCCGATCAGCCAGTTCAAGCTGAAGACATCGGATTATCCCAAGATCGGCCGCCGCATCGCCAGGCTCGGCCTACCGACGCTGTTCGTCATGGAAGGCGGCTATGCCGTCGAGGAGATCGGCATCAACGCGGTCGGCGTGCTGACCGGGTTCGAGGATCGGTAAATGCCTATCGTCCAGGAGCATCTAGCGATTTTGGGACAACGACAGGCATAGCAAAGGACCACCGGGACCGGGCGGCAACATCGCCCGGTTCCCACTATCGGGCCAAGGCACCAGCCTTCGGCACAGCAACCGGCGCGCCCATCTGTTCAATGCTCCCGAGCCTGGCGAAATCGACCAGCCGCCGAGAGGACCGGCGAAGACTTTCGCGTCCCGGTCTTCTGTCCAAGGCGCGAAAACCGACCTCTGAGTCGCACCTGAGTCCATCGGATTCGATTTTGTCAAATCGCGTTTGATGTCAGATTCAACTGCGGGTAGATTAGACCCGAATCAGCCGGTCCTCGGGGGGCGCGGCGACCACCCAAAGTCTCTTGTTCCGGAGCTTTTCCGGCACCAGACGCGGACGGCTTCGCGTTCCCTGAATGGATTCGGGATTTGGTTCGGCGCAGCCCTGCGCCACGCGTGTGTCTTCGTCAAAGTAATGCGTATTCGGGTTCGGCGGCTTCCAGCATCCGGACAGCAGAAACGATTCCGGCCAAAAGCAACAAGAATGAGCAGTCCCGCCGCACTTCTTCAATCCGACACATTGGGCTCGCGCCTGACGTCGCGCGGCGATCTCACCAGTTTTTTCATGCAACTGACCGCCGAGAGCGGCGCCGACAGCTACATGTTGGTCGCCATCGTCCACGACCAGGACCGCAACGATGCGCGCATCGTCTCCTCCAACTGGATTTTCGATGCCATCGAGCTGATCGGCAAGCGGCTGATCGCCGGGCTCGCGCAAGGCGCGCTCACCGTCGCGCCAGGTATCCGTCCACAGCCGCTGGTGGCATCCCGGGCACCAGAAACAGACGGATTGATCACCGGCGAGGAAGCCCGCCTTCTCGACGTGCTCGGCCATGCCGAAATCTATTCGCTGCGCCTCAATGTCGGTCGCCAGCGCCTGTTCGCCCTGTTCTCTGCGGCGACCGCCGGCAGCATCGACCAGCCGGCGCTGATGCGGGCGCAGCTGAAATGCTGCTACGCGCTCTCGCACATCCCGCAACTCATTGCCGCTGCCGCCATGCAGGATCCGTTGTCGGATCGCGAGCGCGAATGCCTGTTCTGGGTTTCCGAAGGCAAGACCACCGACGAGGTCGCCGTCATCCTTGGCGTCTCCTCCAACACCGTCAACAGCTACATCACCCACGCCATCCAGAAATTCGCGGCCAGCAACCGCGCGATGGCCATCGCCACGGCGATCAGGAGCGGCATCATTTGAAACACGCCGATATCAAGGAAACGGCCGAAGCCCTTTTCAACGAGCAGCGCAACCCGTTCGGAGCCTTCACCCTTGGCTCCGAAACCCATCACGCGGTCACCATTCCCGATGCCGTGCGCCGCTGCCGCTGGATCGCCGTTGACATGAATGCCTCGGCTTTCGGCCTCTTCTTCGTAAGCCCCTCGCCCGAGCGGGCGCGGCTAGTCCCATGCTTTGATTCCGACTATCCCGGCATTGCCGTGGCGACCAAGTTCATCTCAGGCGCCAACGGCGAGGAGATCGTGCGCCACACCCGCATCTCGACCGAACCGCGCTGGTGGACGGATGACGGCGTCCCTGCCATGGCGGAGCTGTTTGGCGATCTCACCTGGACCGAGCAGATGGCGGCGCTGGTGCCCGGAACCAGCGGCATCGCTTTTCCCGTTCACGCCGACCGCGGCCAATGCGGCCTTGTCGTGTTCCTCGGCTCGGAGATGACCATGCAGCAGGATGCGCTCTACGAAATACACGCCCGCTGCTTTTCGCTGTTCGCCGCCGTCGCCCGCATCCGTCCGGGCGATACCGGCCGCATGCGCGCAATCTCCAAGCGCGAACTCGAATGCCTGAAGCTGACCGCCAACGGCAACACCAGCGAGGAGATCGCGCGGCTCCTGAAACTGTCGGTGCACACCGCCAACCAGTATCTGACCCAGTCGACCCAGAAGCTCAACGCCGTCAATCGCAACCAGGCCGTTGCCAAGGCGCTGCGGCTGGGCTTGATCGAATAGGGGAATTCGACAGCGCTTCGAAAGGCGACCGACGGTCAGCGATAGGCGAGCGGCTCGACCTTGCGGATACGCGCCTCTTCGATCACCGCCTCGAGCAGCGCCGTATTGTGCTCCGGGTCTTCGCCCGGCTTCTCGAACGACACGTAGTTGACCGCCACCGATGCGCCGAGCTCGCTCAGCGTCAGCTGGAAATAGACGGTGACGCCGGGCGGCCTCAGTTCCAGATCGAGCACGATGCGCGGGCTGCCGCTCCAGTCGACATGCGCCTCACCACCATGGCCGAGCCGTAGAGTGCCCGGCATGAAGAACAACTCAACCGCTGAATCGACCAGGTCCGACAGGCACGCGAAATGCTCCAGCCGGATAAAGGCGATGTAGTCGGCGACATCGATCAGCCTGAGTTCCCCCACCACCTGCTCGATGGCGCTGGCGACGATGATCTCGCGGGATTTTGCGTGCGGTTGCCGGTTCATGAAATCTGTCTGCGCTCAGCCTTTTTCGAGTAGACGATCCGCACCAGTTCGGCGACGGCCTGGTAGAATTGTGATGGGATTACACTATCGACCGAAACTTGCTTGTACATGGAGCGGGCGAGCGCCACGTCCTCGAAGACCGGGATGTTGTGTTCCCGCGCGATCTCTCGGATTTTCAGCGCCACCAGATCCTGGCCCTTGGCCAGCACCATGGGTGCCGAGTCCTCGTCGCGCACATATTTCAGCGCGATCGAGAAGTGCGTTGGGTTGGCGATGATCAGCGTCGCGCGCGGCACCGCCGTCATCATCCGCTTGCGCGCCCGGTCGCGCGCCAGCGAGCGCAGCCGCGACTTGACGATCGGGTCGCCCTCGGACTGTTTGAACTCGTCCTTGACCTCCTGCTTGCTCATGCGCAGATCCTGCTTCCAGTGGAAGCGCGACCAGACGATGTCGATTGCCGCGATCAGCCCCATGACGAAGACGATCGCCACCAGGATGTCGACGGCGATGCCGCGGATGACGAGACCGAAGGCGACCGGATTGGTGATCATCCCGGCGAGCAGCTTTCGGTGGTCTTCCGACAGCGTGAAGCTCAGCACGACGATGGCAAACCCGACCTTGCCGAGTGACTTCAGGAACTCGACCCAACCCTGGATGCCGAACAGCCTGTTCCACCCCTTGGCGATCGAAATGCGCGAGAGTTGCGGCCGGACCCGCTCGCCTACGAATTGCGGCATGTTCTGGAACACCGATGCGCCGACGCCGGCGACGGTCAGCAGCACCATCAGGCTCAGGACGGCGCGGCCAACCTCGAGGAGGACGATTTTGTAGAGCGCGATGACGTCGGTCTCCGTGTCCATCGGCCAGGCTTCCGGCTTCTCCAGGAACATCGACAGGAACATGCCGAGATCAATGATCGCATCCTTGGCGTAGAAGACGGTGAACACCAGTATGGCAACGAACGAGGCAAAGAGCGCTGTCTCCCGCGAATGGGGCAGTTTGCCCTGTTCGATGGTGTCGCGGATCTTCTTTTCCGTCGCCTCTTCGGTTTTCGAATCCTTGTCGACCGCGTCAGCCATGGCGCGGTCTTAGGCGGCGTCTTGGGTCGAGGGTAGTTCGAAGGCACCTTCGCGCGACAGCCGGATCGTCGTCGTAACGATCGTCTTGCGCGCCGCCGTGATGTCGGCGAGAGGGACCCCGTCCGAGCCCTGTCCGAGTTCGGCTTCGATCATGCGCCGCGAGCGGGCGCCGATGGCTGACAGCACCGATTCTGCGAGTGCGGCCGAAGTGCCGCGCAGGGCCAGCGTGACCAACTCCGTCGACAGCCCGTCGAACAGCAGCACCCGCGCTTTCTGGGTGAGCAGCGGCAAATCGTCGAAAGCAAACAGGCGGGCCCTCACACCGTCGAGATCAGGCGTGCCGGCGGCTTCCAGATCCTGCATGACCTCCTCGAGCAGCGGCTTGTCGAGTTCGTTGAGAACGCTGGCGACACGCGCCTGCCCGGCCGAGGTGTCCTTGGTCGAGGTTTCCGCCAGCACGCTGGTACGCAGCCGGTTTTCGACGATCCTGGCGGCAGCGTCGGGAACATTGGCCATCGTCACCATGCGCTTGATGATTTCTCCACGCATCGGCTTGGTCAGTGTCAGCAGCACGTTGGCCGCCACCTGCGGTGCCAGCTTCGACAACACCATGGCCGCCGTCTGCGGATGCTCACCGGCCAGGAAGGCACCAAGCCGCGCCGGCTCGAGCTTTTCGAGCTCGGGCCAGATCGGCGGCGGGCCTTCCGGTGCGACCTCGAATTTCTTGTCGCCCATGATCGCGCTCATCTCTTCGGGCGAGAGCGATTCGTTGAGGATGGTGTCCATCCTGTCGGCGGAATCGAGCAACCCCGCCCCTTCCGTGAACTCGGCTTCGAACTCGGCGACGATGCGCTCAAGATCGCTTTGCGGAATCGTCCGCAGCAGGCGGGCGCCCTCGATCAGGGCCTTCAGTTCTTCCTGCTTGAAGAATTTCAGCAGGCGGCTGGCCGACGGCTTGCCCATCGCCACAAGTATGGCGGCCGCCTTCTGCGCGCGGGTCAAGGTCACCGGCGTCGTCATGCCACTCGCCTCCGCCGCCACCGGCAAGCCCCGCAAACCATGTCTAGGCGCCCTTCGTGCCGGCGATGATTTCGGTCAGCCTGATGCCGAAACGCGACGGATCGCTTTCCAGCACGGTGATCTCGCCGCGCGCGATCTTGCGGCCGTTGACCACGACGTCGACGGGTTCCCCGATGCGGCGATTGAGCGCCACGGTCGACCCTTTTTGCAGCGCCATCAGATCGGAGACCGGCATCTCCGTGCTGCCGAGGATGATCTGGACATCGACGGGGATGTTCATGATCACGCTCGAATTGGCTGATGAGGCCGCCCTGAACGCCGCATCGGGGCGCTGCTCCTCTTCATGCAGGACACCGCGCAACTCTTCGATGGCACGGTCGAGTTGCTCGTCCGGCTGGTCGAGGTCGGCTTCCGCCTTGGTTTTGGCCATGATCGTCTCCAAATTCTCAGGCGCGTCCGGCGGCTGCCGGCATCAGCCCGTCGATAAAGTCCTGTCCGGCGTCGTAAGGATGCCTGATCCGGACGGTGTAGCTCTGTCCCAGTTTGCCGAACTCGCATACGAACAGCGTCTTGCCCCGTGCGCTGAGACGCGCCTGGGACTGGGCCGTTTCCTCGAATTCGATGACGTCGCCGATTTGGAAACCGGCGAGCTCGCCGAGCGTCAGCCGCGTCAGCGGCATCGTGGCCTCGAGCGCCACGGTGGAGCGCATCACCTCTTCCGAAAAGCGGGCGCGCCAGCTGGGGCCGTGATCGTCGTCGCTGACAGAAACGGCTCCGTCGCGGCTGGCCAGCACGACGCGCTGCGGCATCGTCACCGTGACGGTGCCACTATCGGCCGGCGTCGAGATGCCAAGCACGATACGGATTGCCGCGCCATCGCGCAGCACATACCGCTTCGCCTCGGTGCCGGACATTGCTCGCGGCGCGGGCAGGCGCAGGTCGAGCGAGCGCTTTCCCGATCCGTTGAGGGCCTGCGCGACCTGCTGGAACACCATGGTCGAAACATCGATTTCGATCTGCGACAGATCGCGTTCGATCGGCGATGCCGGCAGATCCGGATCGCCGCCGAACAGCGTGCAGACCATGATCGCGATCGCCGGAGCATCGATCACCAAGGTCATCGCATCGGAGGACGCCGACGAGCCGATCACGGTCATGGCAAACGTGTCGCCGGCACGCGAACGCGCCTCGGGAACGCGGCTGACCTCGATCGCTTTGAGTTCGACGACGACCGGAACGCCAAGCTCGCTGGTCAGGCTTTTCTGCAACAGCGGTACGGCGCGTTCGGCCATGGCGCGGCCTGCGTCGATGACCTGCGTGGCCTCGCCGCTGTCGCCGACCAGACGCTCGATGATCAGCGAGCGCGCTTCCGCTGGACTGCCCAGGCTGGTCATGACAGTGCCGGGACCGATCTGTCGCGCATCGTTCAGGCGGCCTTCTTTTCGACGGTGCCGGTATTCATCGTGCTCTGCTCGACGGCGTCGATCGTCGGCCGTTCATAGGACGAGATGGTCTTGCGGCCGAACTCGATCGCCACCTGCGGCAGCGCACCGTTCATGTAGGCCAGCAGCGTCTGCTTGACGATGATATAGAGGCGGTTCTTCTTCTCGCGCACTGTCTTGATCTTGGTGGCGACCGGCCCGACCACCGAATAGGACAGGAAGATGCCGAGGAACGTTCCGACAAGTGCGGCACCAATCAAACCGCCGAGGATTTCAGGCGACTGGTCGAGCGCGCCCATCGCCTTGACCACGCCGAGCACGGCGGCGACGATGCCGAGCGCCGGCAAGCCGTCGCCCACCGCCACCAGCGCGTGATAGGCCTTCATCTTGTCGGACTTAATGGTCTGGATTTCTTCGTCCATCAGCGCCTCGATCTCGTGCGAGCGGGCATTGCCGATGATGATGATACGGCAGTAGTCGCAGATGAAATGCGTCAGGTCGTGGTTATGCAGCACGGTTGGGAACGCCTGGAAAATCGCCGACTCTTCCGGATTGTCGATATGCGCCTCGACTTCGCTGCGGGATTTCGAGCGCAGCTCGCGCATCAGCGAGTGCAGCACGCCGAGCGTCTCGAGATAGTCCTGTTCCTTCGGCACCGCCTGCTTGAAGGCTTCGAGGATGCCCTTGCCGGTGTCCTTGACCGTCTTCATCGGATTGGCGACGAGGAAGGTGCCAAAAGCCGCACCACAGATGATCACGGCTTCCCATGGCTGAATCAGCACATGAAGATGGCCGCCCATGGCCATGAAGCCGCCAAGGACGCAGCCGAGCGTTACCACCAGTCCAATCAGAATGCCCACGATAGGTCCTTCCGCATTTCACATCAGGAGCTAGGGATAGTCCCCGTGCCTTGTGTGAGGCTTGAATCGAGGGCTTGGAAGCGATTCAGTTTCGCGCAAGGAAGTAGGGGTATTGTGCCGGCATAGCTTCGGCCGGAGGCACGTCTTTGCTCAATACCTTTACCAGCTACCAGCTCATCACCAAGGACATTTCAAAATCGATCGACAGGATCGAGCAGCAGCCCGTGGTTGATCGCGACACCAAATATTATCTCGCGAATATCACCAAGGTGAAATCGATCGACGATTTCGTCAAAAACGACCGTTTGTTCAAGTATGCCATGAAGGCCTACGGGCTGGAGGACATGGACTACGCCAAGGCCTTCATGGTCAAGGCACTCAAGGAAGGCGTCTCCGATCCCGACAGCTTCGCCAACAAGCTGACCGACAAGCGCTACGCCGAATTCGTCAGCGCCTTCAACTTCGCCGCCAACGGCGCCGATGCGACCATCTACAACAAGACACAGCAGTTGGTGACCAAGAACTATGCCACCCAGGCGCAGATCGCCGGCCTCGATCCCAATTCGGCCTATGTGAAGGGCGAGACGACATACTATCTTGCCAACATCACCAAGGTGAAGTCGATCGACGATCTGATGTCGAACAACCGGCTCTACACATACGCGCTGGCGTCATTCGGTCTCGATTCGGCGACGGAGGACAAGGATCTCATCAAGCGGGTTCTGCAGGGCGGCGTCCGCGACCCCGACAGTGTCGCCAACAAGATGACGGACAAGACCTATGCCGCGCTTGCCTCCGCCTTCAACTTCGAAGCCTATGGCGAAAACACCACCACCATCAATCCGGCGCAGCAGCCGACCGTCGACAAATACATGCGCCAGACCCTCGAGGAGGATGCCGGTCAGACGAACCAGGGCGTGCGGCTGGCGCTTTACTTCGATCGCAAGGCCCCGACCATCACCAGCTGGTATGACGTGCTGGCCGACACCGCGCTTGCCAGTGTCGTGCGCACCGTGCTCGGCCTGCCCGATTCCTTCGCCACCGCCGACGTCGACAAGCAGGCGCAGCTGTTCGAGCAAAAACTCGACATCTCGGATTTCTCCGACCCCGAAAAACTCGGCAAGTTCCTGACGCGCTTCACCAGCATGTACGAGATCAACCACCCGACTTCATCGGCCGTCGCCTCGGTCAGCGTGCTGTTTGCCCAGCCACTCACCGTCGGCATCTCCACCGACCTGATGATGGCCATGCAGAAACTGAGGTTCTGAGACCATCATGCGGGACAGCCTGTACGTCGCCCTTTCGTCGCAGATCGCGCTCGAGCGGCGCCTCGACACCATCGCCGACAACGTCGCCAACGCCTCGACGATCGGCTTTCGCGCCACCGGCGTGAAGTTCGAGGACGTCGTCTCCGGCACCGGGCAGAAATCGGTATCCTTCGCCTCCCCGGGCAAGACCTACCTTTCCGGCGCCCACGGTGCCTTGAGCGAGACCGGAAATCCCTTCGATTTCGCCATCCAGGGCGATGCCTGGTTCGCCATAGAGACGCCGGTCGGCACCGTCATGACCCGCGACGGCCGCTTTTCAATGAACGAGAACGGCGAGCTGATGTCGATCGAGGGCCACCCGGTGCTCGATGCCGGCGGCTCGCCGATCCAGCTTGACCCCCGCAACGGCCCGCCCAAGGCCGGGGCCGATGGTTCGTTGCGCCAGAACGATCAGCTTGTCGGCTCGATCGGTCTCTACAATTTCGATCCAGGCGCGAACTTCGTCCGCTACGGCAATTCCGGCATCGTTCCGGCACGCACCCCGGAGCCTGTCACCGATCGCTCGGATATCGGCGTTGCCCAGGGCTTTCTCGAAGAGTCCAATGTCAATCCGGTCCTGGAGATCACCAGGCTGATCATGGTCCAGCGCGCCTTCGAGAACACCGCCGCCCTGATGCGGCAGACCGACTCGTCCACCGACGAGGCGATCAAGACGCTCGGCTCGAAATAATCCATGTCGCTCGACCAGCCATCCCTGCGCGCACCCGAAAGACAACTCCAGCCGGCGCCGGAAGACCGGCTTGCCGCGCTGGAAAGGGTCTGGCGGCGTTTCGCCGACGCCGAGGCGCTGCTCAAGCGCGGCGGCCGCGTCATCGAAGTCACGCCCACGCACTACAAGGTGCACGGCCTTTCCGGCTTCGCCAGACTGGGCGACATCGTCGAGCAGCGCGGCCATGCCGGTGCGCGCCGCGGCGAGATCGTCAAGATCGGCCGCGACGAGGCCGTCGTGGCGCCCTTCGAACGCAGCGCCGATTCCGGCATCGGTGATGCCGTGTTCCGCCGCGGTCCGCTCGTGGTGGCGCCGCATGCCTCGTGGCGCGGCCGCACCATCGACGCACTCACCAGGGCGATCGATGGCGGCCCGCCACTCGCCCGGGGAGACGACACGACGCGCGGCGCCCAGACGACGCCGGGGGCCATGGCGCGGCAACGCGTCGGCACTGCCTTCATGACCGGCGTCAAGGTCATCGACATCTTCACGCCGCTCTGCTTCGGCCAGCGCCTCGGCATCTTTGCCGGCTCCGGCGTCGGCAAGTCGACGCTGCTCGCCATGCTCGCCGGCGCCGACGCATTCGATACCGTCGTGGTGGCGCTCATCGGCGAACGCGGCCGCGAAGTCCGTGAATTCCTCGAGGACACGATCGGCGACAGCATGGCCAAGACCGTCGCCGTCGTCGCCACCAGCGACGAAAGCGCCATGATGCGCCGGCGTGCGCCGGACACCGCCATGCGCGTCGCCGAGCATTTTCGCGACCAGGGGCATCGCGTTTTGCTGGTGCTGGATTCGATCACCCGCTTCGCTCACGCCCTGCGTGAGGTGGCGACGGGGACCGGCGAGCCGCCGGTCGCGCGCGGCTACCCGGCCTCGGTGTTCACCGAACTGCCCAAGCTGCTCGAACGCGCCGGGCCGGGCGGGGAAGGCAAAGGATCCATCACCGCCATCATTTCCGTGCTGGTCGACGGTGACGACCACAACGACCCGGTAGCCGATTCCGTGCGCGGCATCCTCGACGGCCATGTCGTGCTCGATCGCACGATCGCCGAACAGGGTCGCTATCCCCCCGTCAACCCGCTGTCGTCCATATCGCGGTTGGCCGGAAAGGCCTGGAGCGTCGAACAGCGCGCGCTGGTGACAAGGCTGAAGTCGATGATCTCGCGCTTCGAGGACACGCGCGATATCCGGTTGCTTGGGGCCTATCAGGGGGGCGTCGATGCCGAACTCGACATCGCCGTGCGCCAGGTGCCGCTGATCTATGAGGCGCTGACGCAAGCGCCGAAGGATCGCCCGTCGGCCGACCCTTTCTCCGATCTCGCCCGCCACCTCAAGAGCAAGCTGAACGCCGATGCCGGAGACTGAACGCGAATATACCGAGCGCATCCTGCGCGACATGATCGCCGAGGCCAATGCCGTGGAGCAAGCCGAGGCTGACGAAGCGAGAACCGCCAAGGCAAAGGCTGCCCGTATCATCGCAGCCAAAGCCGAGGCCGTTCTGGCCAGAGCCGTCAAGCCAATCCTGCCACGGGCTGGCAGAGCCGATCCTGATCTTCTGGCCAGGCCCGTCGAACCCGCTCTGCCCCGGGCTGTCCAGGCGGTGGCTGCCGAGATGACGCAGGCGAGCCGCGACTCGCTGATCAACGGGCTGTTCCCGCGCACCGAATGGCCGCAGCCGCCAAAGGCACCGTTTCCCCGACTGAGGAAGAAGTCCGACCGACGCAGCGATTTCGTCATAGCCGCGCTCGGCATCACGCTCGGCCTGATCTGCGCCCTGTTTCCCTGGTACATCTTCTTTAACCAGGACCAGTTTGGCGTCCAGGCGATGAAGTTCGGCGGCACCGGCTCCAATTCCGGGCGAGCGGGCGGCGGCGTGGTCGCCGAACGCAGCGCGCCGCTGACGGCAAAGGATATTCCCGCGGCCAATCTCGATCTTCTTGCCACCGGAACGGTGCGGGATGATGCCAATCCCGCAGCCGCACCCGACGAGCAACCGTTTCCGGCCGACGCGGCGAAATTCCGCATGGTTCATGTCGCCAACGGCCGTGCCATGATCCAGGACGACGCTGGCCTCTGGATCGTCCAGCGCGGCTCGATACTGCCTGACTCCAGTCAGGTGTCCTCCATCGAGCAGCGCAACGGCAAATGGGTCATGGTCACCAGTGCCGACCGGGTAATCGAACTCTCCAGATAAACGATCTCCGGCTTCCGGCCATCCGCAAGGCCCGCGCAAGACTGGCGGCCTAGTCTCTGGGTACCTGCTCGGAGATTCCCATGGAGCCCGTTTCCCTTTTCGATCTCGCCGCCAAGCAAGCGCAATGGCTGGCCGTGCGCCAGTCGGCAGTCGCCGGCAACATCGCCAATGCCAACACGCCGGGTTATACGGCAAACGACGTCGAGCCATTCGAAAAGGTGCTCGACCGCGCCGCCGTATCGCTGCAGGCCACCCAGGCCGGCCATCTCGGCAATGCAGCGAGCAATGCCGGCTTCACCATCAAGCCGCAGGAGGATGACGGCGTCGTCATGCCGTCCAAGAACTCCGTCGTTCTGGAAGACCAGTTGCTGAAAGCCGGCGAGGTGCGCCGCTCCTTCGAACTCAACACGGCGATCGTCAAGGCGTTTCATACGATGATGATGATGGCGGTGAAGAGCTGACCATGGACGCACTGACCGCAGCCCTCAAAGTCGCAGCATCCGGCCTCGGCGCCCAGTCGGAGCGCCTGCGCGTGGTTTCCGAAAACCTCGCCAACGCCCAGTCGACCGGCACCGCGCCCGGCTCCGATCCTTATCGCCGCAAGACCATCAGCTTCGTCTCCGAGCTTGACCGGGCCTCCGGCAGTTCAACGGTTGCAGTGAACTCGATCGATCGAGATCCCAGTGACTTTCCAGTCGAGTTCCAGCCCGGCAACGAGGCAGCCGACGAGAAGGGCTACGTCAAGATGCCCAACGTCAACGTGCTGATCGAAATGGCCGACATGACCGAGGCCAACCGCTCCTACGAGGCCAACCTTCAGGTCGTCAAGCAGGCCCGTGACCTGATTTCCATGACCATCGACCTGATGAGGAACCAGTAATGATCAGCGGTATCGGAGCCCTTCAGTTCAAGCCGTCGATCGGCGGCGATGACACGGCGACAAGCCTGCTCCAGGGCGGCGCAACACCCTCGGCCGGCGGCAATGTCGGCACCTCCTTTGCCGAGGCGCTGAGCCAGGCAGCCTCCAAGACCGTCGACACGATGCAGAATGCCGAGCAGGTATCGATGCAGGCGCTCAAGGGCGACGCCGACACCCGTCAGGTGGTCGACGCCGTGATGAGCGCGCAGCAGGCGCTTCAGACCGCCGTCGCCATCCGCGACAAGGTGGTTTCCGCGTATCTCGAAGTCAGTCGAATGGGCATCTGAGGAATTCCGCCATGAAAGCACTTGCCATCGCCGCCACCGGCATGAATGCCCAGCAGACAAATCTGGAAGTCATCGCCAACAACATCGCCAACATCAACACCACCGGCTACAAGCGCGCCCGTGCCGAATTCTCCGACCTGCTCTATCAGGTCGACCGCACGCAAGGCGTGCCCAACCGCTCCAACGCCTCGCTGGTGCCGGAGGGCGTCTCGATCGGCCTCGGCGTCAAGACGACGGCCGTGCGCAACGTGCACACACAGGGCGAACTGACCAGCACCGGCAACAGTTTCGACCTGGCGCTGACCGGCAGGGGCTGGTTTCAGATCGAGGGTGCCGACGGCGGCACGCTCTACAGCCGCGCCGGCGCTCTCAACACCAACGCCACCGGCCAGCTGGTGACGGTCGACGGCGCTGCCGTCATTCCGGCAATCAACGTCCCCGTGGATGCCGTCGAGGTCATCGTCAACAAGACCGGCCAGGTCTTCGCCCGCATCGACGGCCAGACCGACCTGCAGAACCTCGGTCAGCTTCAGATCGCCAATTTCGCCAACGAGGCCGGCCTGGCGCCGCTCGGCGACAATCTGTTCCAGGAAACCACGGCTTCGGGGCCAGCCAATGTCGGCGTGCCTGGCGATCCAGGCTTCGCCACCATCCAGCAGGGCTATCTCGAAGCCTCCAACGTCGACCCGGTCAAGGAAATCACCGAGCTGATCTCGGCGCAGCGCGCCTATGAGATGAACTCCAAGGTCATCCAGGCCGCCGACGACATGGCCTCCGTGGTCTCCAAGAACATCAGGTAACGCATGATGTCGACGCCCGGCCTCCTGTCCGCATTCCGCCGCAGCGCGCTCGTCCTTGCGCTGGTGACCGGCACGATGCCGGCTTTTGCCCAGGAATCGGCCAACCAGTCGGCCACCCGGATCGCCAGCAATCAAGCTGTCGGCGAGGTGGTGCTTATTCCGAGCCGGGTTATCTATCCCGGCGAGACCATCAACCTGGCTGCCCTGAAACAGGTCACCCTTATCGTCGGCAAGCACAAGCCAGAGGCGGTCGCCACACGGGTCGAGGAACTGGATGGCAAGGTCGCCAAGCGCACGTTGCTGCCCGGCCGCTACATTCCCTCCACCGCCATCCGCGAGGCCTGGCTGGTCGAACAGGGTGCTTCCGTGCAGATCTTCTTCATCGCCGGCGGGCTGACGATCTCGGCCACCGCCGTGACGCTGCAGCCGGGAGCCGCGGGCGACCCCGTCAAGGTTCGCAACATCGACAGCGGCAAAGTCCTGTCCGGCACGGTGATGGCGGATGGAACCATCCAGGTCAGCGCTTCATGATGCGCGGGCTTACCCTGATACTGGCAGCCGTGCTTGGCCTGCAGCCGGCGCTGGCCGACGGCCTGACGCCGAAGGCCAAGCGCGAGCTCGCCGCCAAGAATGGCGGCGTCTACAACGATCCCGAATATGATCCGGCCACCACCAGCCGCATGTTCCGGGTGTCGACCGGGCCGAGTTCGCTGCCGCCGGGCCAGGTCGCCTCGCGCATCAAGGACATCGCCCAGCTGCAGAGCTCGCGCGACAATCAGCTCGTCGGCTACGGCCTGGTGATCGGCCTTGCCGGATCGGGCGACAGCCTGCGCAACTCGCCATTCACCGAACAGTCTATCCGCGCGATGCTCGAAAACCTCGGCATCGCCACCGAAGGCGGCAGTGCACGCGCCAAGAATGTCGCCGCCGTCATCGTCACCGCCAACATGCCGCCCTACGTGCAGTCGGGCGCCCGCATCGACATCGACGTCTCCTCGATGGGCGACGCGACCTCGCTTTCCGGCGGCACGCTGATCATGACGCCGCTGAAGGCAGCGGACGGCGAGATCTATGCCGTCGGCCAGGGCTCGGTCATCGTGTCCGGCTTTACCGCCCAGGGACAGGCCGAGCAACTGACGCAAGGCGTGCCGACCTCCGGCCGCGTGCCGAACGGCGCCATCGTGGAGCGCGCTGTCCAGGCCGAGTTCGACGATCAGGCGATCCTGACGCTGCAACTGCGCAATCCCGATTTCTCGACCGCTATCCGCATCGCGGACGCCATCAACGATTACACCGGCCAGCGCTTCGGCATGCGGGTGGCGGCGGAGCGCGATTCGCGCACCGTGCAGATCAGAAGGCCGAAAGGTGTCTCGGCGGCGCGCTTCTATGCCGAAATCGAGAATTTGGTGGTCGAATCCGACACGCCGGCCCGTGTCGTCATCGACGAGCGCACCGGCACCATCGTCATCGGCAATGACGTCAAGATCTCGCGGGTCGCCATCAGCCACGGCACGCTCACCGTGCGCATCACCGAAGCGCCGCGCGTGGTCCAGCCCGAGCCCTTCTCCAAGGGCGAGACCGCCATCGAACCGTTCACCGCCATCGACGCCAGCCGGCCCGACGCCCGCGTTGCCGTGCTTGACGGACCCGATCTCCAAACCCTCGTTTCCGGCCTCAACCGCCTCGGGGTCAAGCCGGACGGCATCATCGCCATTTTGCAGGGCATCAAGTCGGCCGGGGCCCTGCAGGCCGACCTGGTTCTGCAATAGGCGATGCCGATGACGCGCTCCTTCCCACGCCATGACGGCAGACACCGCAAAGCCGCGATCCTGCTTGCGACCGCTATTCTCGCGGCGCTGCCCTTTGCCGGCGACACCGCACGCGGCGAGGAGACGGTCCGCCAGGTTCTGCCGGGAGCACCGGTGGCAGCGGCGCCGCAGCAATTGACACGGGAAAAGGCGCCGGACCAAAGCGAGATCGAGCGCTTCTGCTCAAACATCGCCGACGCCGCCCGCGACCGCCGCTATGTCCTGCAGGCGGAGGAGCTGAAGCAGCTCCAGGCCGGCATTGACGAGCGCATGAAAGCTCTCGATGCAAAGAAAGCTGAATACGAGACCTGGCTGAAGCGGCGCGAGGTTTTCCTGGCCCGGGCCGAGGACGGCGTCGTCCAGATCTACGCCGGCATGAAACCCGACGCCGCCGCCGAGCGGCTGGCCATCGTCAACGCCGATCTGGCTGCGGCCATATTGATGAAGCTCGATTCACGCAAGGCGAGCGTCATCCTCAACGAAATGGACCAGAAGGCGGCGGCGACGCTCACCGGCATTATGGCCAGCGCAGCCCGAAGGGTAGATCCGTCATGATCCGGAAAATGCTTGTCCTGTGCGCGGTCACCGTGCTGTCGGGTTGCGGAACCAACCTCAAGGAGGTCGGCAGGGAGCCGGCCCTGTCCCCGGTCGGCTCCGGCATCGATGGCGGCAGCACTGGCTCCCTCTATCGCTATCCGCAAACGCCGCCCGCGCCGGTCAAGAAATTCTCGTTGTGGGACGACCGCCAGAGCCGGCTGTTCACCGACCCGCGGGCGCTGTCCCAGGGCGACATCCTGACGGTCAAGATCAAGATCAACGATCGAGCCAACTTCAAGAACCAGAACGACAGGAGCCGCACCGCCAATCGCAAGCTCGGTTACGACCTCAGCGCGCAGTGGGACAAGTGGAGCACCGCCGGCAAGGGCGCTGGGGCTCTCAGCTCCACCACGGACACGACCGCCGACGGCGAGATCAAGCGCTCGGAGACGCTTGAGCTCAATGTCGCGGCGATCGTCACCGATGTGCTGCCCAACGGCAATCTGATGATCACCGGATCGCAGGAAGTGCGCGTCAACGCCGAGCTCAGGGTGCTGACGCTCGCCGGCATCGTGCGGCCGGCCGATATCGGCGCCGAAAACACCATCCCCTACGAACGCATCGCCGAGGCCCGCATCTCCTACGGCGGACGCGGTCGCATCACCGAGGTCCAGCAGCCTGCCTACGGCCAGCAGATTCTCGACCAGGTTCTTCCGTTCTAGGATCGGAGCAGGGCGCCGTGGCAAATATCGAACAGGTTCAGCCACGCAAGGGTCCCTCCCCTGCCATCCAGGCCGGCCTGCTGCTGCTTGTGACGGCGGCCGCCATTGGCATGGGCTGGATGTCCGGCGGTTATCTCAAAGGCGTTGGCGCACCGGCTTCGGTACCGGTCGCGCCTGAGAACGAAGGCAAGATCATGCAGCCCGCCGCGGCCGAGCAGCCAGGCCTGGGCCCGATGCTTGTCGTGCTGGCGCCGATCACCACCAACATCGCCTCGCCTGCCGGCACCTGGATCAGGATGGAGGTGTCCATCGTCTATGACGCGCCGCAGCCACAGGCAATGTCGGATGACATCCACCAGGACCTTCTGGCCCTGGTGCGCACGTTGAAGATGCATCAGATCGAGGGCGCCAGCGGCTACCAGCACCTGAAGGCCGACCTCGAAGACCGCGCCGCGATCCGCAGCCAGGGTCACGCCAAACAGGTACTCATCAGGACATTGCTGCTCGAATGAGAAAACTCCTTCTCGCCACGGCCATGATCGCCGCCGCCACCTCCATCGCGGCGGCCCAGCAACTCGATCTCGGCGGCATCGGCAAGGCTGACGGCACCACCGTCGGCTACATCATCCAGATGTTCGGCCTGCTGACCGTTCTGTCGGTGGCGCCAGGCCTGCTGATCATGGTGACCAGCTTCACCCGTTTCGTCATCGCCTTCTCGATCCTGCGCGCCGGCATCGGCCTGCAGTCGACACCGGCAAACCTCATCCTGATTTCGCTGTCGCTGTTCATGACCTTCTATGTCATGGCGCCGACCTTCGATCAGGCCTGGAACACCGGCGTCAAGCCGCTGATGGACAACCAGATCACCCAGACCGAAGCCTTCGACAAGATTTCGGACCCGTTCCGCACCTTCATGCTGCACAATGTGCGTGACAAAGATTTCGACCTCTTCGCCGACCTCGCCCGCGAGCGCGGCCAGACCGTTTCGCGTGACACCGTCGACCTGCGCATCCTGGTGCCGGCCTTCATGATCTCGGAGATCCGGCGCGGTTTCGAGATCGGCTTCCTGATCGTGCTGCCATTCCTGGTCATCGACCTGATCGTCGCCACGATCACCATGGCGATGGGCATGATGATGCTGCCGCCGACAGTGGTGTCGCTGCCGTTCAAGATCCTGTTCTTCGTCCTGATCGACGGCTGGAACCTGCTTGTCGGCAGCCTGGTGCGCTCCTTCAACTGATCCTGCCGCGCCGGCTCGAAATCCCAGCAATATATTTTCGATTAACCGTCCGGTTTAGCCCTTTGGTAGGGACTTGCCCGCATATTCGCTCGCAGATGGCGGGTGATCGATTTTGAGAGATCATGGGCATGATGCCGCACCGTCATACCGGTAGAGCCGGTATGTAAAAAATACCTGTAAAATCAAGGTACGAGTACCATGTCCAGCATCATGACGAACAGCGCCGCATTGACGGCCCTGCAGAGCCTCAACGCCACCAGCAAATCCCTCACCGACACCCAGGCCCGCATCTCGACCGGCTACAAGGTCTCGCAGGCTTCGGACAACGCCGCCTACTGGTCGATCGCCACCACGATGCGCTCCGACAACCAGGCAATGTCCACCGTTTCGGACGCTCTCGGCCTCGGCGCCTCCAAGGTCGACACAGCCTATACCGGCATGAGTAGCGCGATCGATACCATCAACCAGATCAAGACCAAGCTGGTCGCGTCCTACGGCCAGACGGACGCCTCCAAGGAAAAGACCCAGGTCGAAATCGCCGCCCTTCAGAACCAGTTGAAGGCCTACGCCGATGGCGCCACCTTCTCCGGCACCAACATGCTTTCGGTGTCCACTGCGACAGGCACCGCGGCCGACGTGAAGATTGTTTCGGCCTTCAACCGCGACGCGACCGGCGCGGCTTCGATCTCGACGATCGATGTCAATGTGGAAAGCATCAAGCTGTACGATGCCGGCGCGGCACCAACCGCCAAGGGTATTCTCGACACGGCTCGCCTCGGCACCACGGGCGCTGCTGTTGCCACGGCCTCGAACCCCACCCTGGGTGCTGCAGCAGCGGCAACCGACACCTATTCGGTTGCCTCGCTCACTATCTTTTCGGGTGGCACGGCTGCCAGCGATAGCCAGATCGCGCAGCAGATGAACGTCGTCGACGCCGCGCTCAAGGCCATGACCAACGCCGCCACCACGCTCGGCGCCGCCAAGAGCAGTATCGACCTGCAGAAGACCTTCACCTCGAACCTGATGGACTCCATCGATCGCGGTGTCGGCCAGCTCGTCGATGCGGACATGAACAAGGAATCGACCCGTCTGCAGGCCCTGCAGGTCCAGCAGCAGCTCGGCATCCAGGCGCTGTCGATCGCCAACGGTTCGTCGCAGTCGATCCTGTCGCTCTTCCGCGGCTAATCGCCTTCGCTCAACCACAGTTCGCACTAAAAATCGGGCCGCGCCAAAAGCGCGGCCCGATTTGCGTTTTGCTCCAGCCCCACGCAACCCTCGATGCTTAACTCTCAAAAGCCAGCTTTTAACAGGCTGTTAACCATGCCGCGCTAGTTATGGTTAACCAATAGCTTACGACAGTTGGCGAATCGGTCCGACCGGCACGATGCCACCCGTTGAACAGGCCCATCCGGCATGTCTGAGCATGTCGGCTTTTGAGAAGGAGCGACTTTCTTGGCGAGCATCATGACCAACGCTTCGGCGTTAACCGCACTTCAAAGCCTCAGCGCCACCAACAAGTCGCTTGAACAGACGCAGGCCCGCATATCGACCGGTTACCGGGTCTCGCAGGCCTCGGACAACGCCGCCTACTGGTCGATCGCCACCACGATGCGCTCCGACAACGCGGCCCTGTCGACCGTGCAGGATGCACTCGGCCTCGGCGCCTCGAAGGTCGACGCCGCTTACACCGGCATGAACAATGTGCTGACAACGATCGGGCAGATCAAGACCAAGGTGCTGTCCATGGTCGGTCAGACGGATGCCGCCAAGGCAAAAACCCAGACCGAGATCAAGGCGCTTCAGACGCAGATGAAGTCGTTTGCCGATGCGGCGACCTTCTCCGGCTCGAATTTCCTGGCGGTGACCTCCAAGCAGACTGCCGCCCCCAATGATGGCGTTCAGCCCGACTCGCAGATCGTGTCCTCATTCAATCGCTCCTCATCCGGCGCAGTGTCGATCGGAACGATCAACATCGATGTCGAGGGCACCAAGCTTTTCGACTACGGCCTCGCCGCCGAGGTCAAGAATTCCGGAACCCTCGATCGCAAAACCTCCATCTATTCCACGGGCGCCGCCCAGACCCTGTACGATAACGCCTATGCTGGCGTGATCGCGGGCGGAGGAACGGATATCGCCGCGAACACCGCCGGCCAGACGGCGGCGGGAGCGGTCGCCAAGGTCGACAATATTTCCGCCTATAACCTCGACATCACGGCCCCAGGGGTAACCGACGACATCATCACGCAGATGGTAACCAGGATGGACAAGGTCATGGCTCAACTGACCGACTCCGCCACCATCCTCGGCTCGGCCAAGAGCAGCATCGACCTGCAGAAGACCTTTACCCAGAGCTTGATGGACTCCATCGACCGCGGCGTCGGCCAGCTCGTCGATGCCGACATGAACAAGGAATCGACCCGCCTCCAGGCCCTGCAGGTGCAGCAGCAGCTCGGCATCCAGGCATTGTCGATCGCCAACGCCGCCTCGCAGTCGATCCTGTCACTGTTCAAGAGCTGATCACGGGCGCCCACCTTCCCATCAGATAATCGGGCCGCGCCGCAAGCGCGGCCCGATTTCATTTTCGCACAAGCTTCGAAGACTAGAGTTCCAGCGGACAATCATGCTGGGAGTCGTTGAACCGTGCCGGAACAGATCCAGAGCATCATCTCGAATCTCCGCGGGTTTGGCGTGAAGCGCCTCGCCATGCTGGCGGGCATCGCCATTCTGGTGATGGGCGTAATCGGCATCGCCTCGGTCTATCTCAACCGCCCCGCCTACGACACGCTCTATGTGGGACTAGACCGTGCCGACGTGAACCAGATCGGCCTGGTGCTGGGCGAAGCCGGTATCGGTTTCGATGTCGGCGCCGATGGGACCTCGGTTCTGGTGCCGGCCGGCACCACCGCTCAAGCCCGCATGCTGCTTGCCGAAAAGGGCCTGCCGACCAGCGCCAATGCCGGCTACGAATTGTTCGACAATGTCGGCTCGCTCGGCCTCACCTCCTTCATGCAGCAGATCACCCGCGTGCGCGCGCTTGAAGGCGAGATCGCCCGCACCATCCAGTCGATATCGGGCATCAAGGCTGCGCGGGTCCACATCGTCATGTCCGAACGCGCCAATTTTCGCCGCGACGAGCAGCAGCCCTCCGCTTCCGTGGTCATCCGCTACGCCGGCATCGACGCCGAGAAGAGCGCCATGTCGATCCGCCATCTCGTCGCCGCCGCCGTTCCCGGCCTGTCGGCCGACAAGGTGACCGTTCTCGATTCCAGCGGCAATCTGCTGGCCGCGGGCGACGACCCTTCCAACACCAGCGCCGCCCGCACGCTCGGCGTCGAGCAGACCGTCGAGGCGCAGATCGGAGACAACATCCGCCGTGCGCTGACGGCCTATCTCGGCCCCGACAATTTCCGCGCCAGCGTCAAGGCCGAGGTCAACACCGACACCCGCCAGACGGAAGAGACCATCTTCGATCCGAATTCCCGCGTCGAACGCTCGGTGCAGTCGGTGCGGGCCAACGAGAACAACAACCAGAAGCAGGCTTCCACTCCGGCCAGCGTCGAGCAGAACCTGCCCGAGACCCAGGCAACCGCCACCGATGGTCCGCAATCCTCCTCGCAGAACGACCGCAGGGAAGAGATCACCAACTACGAGATCAATTCCAAGAAGATCGCCACGGTCTCCAACGGTTACACCGTCACCAAGATGTCGATTGCCGTGGTTGTCAACCAGCAGCGGCTGACGGCCATCCTCGGCAAGGACGCCACGCCGGAGCAGATCGCCAAGCGCGTCGCCGAGATCCAGAAGATGGTCACGTCCGCCACCGGCCTGGACGAAAAGCGCGGCGACATCATCGACGTCTCGGCGGTCGAGTTCATCGACGGCCTGGATGGCGAGGCGATCCCGCAGGCGGGAATGCTCGATTCTATCGGCCAGCATGCCGGCACGATGATCAATGCCGGTGCCTTCATCGTCGTGGTGTTCCTGGTCGCCTTCTTCGGCCTGAGGCCGATGGCCGCGGCGCTGACGGCAAAGGCTACTCCGGCCCTGGCAGGTCCCAGCTTCGACGACGTCCAGCGCTCGCTGCCGACGCCGGAGGCAATGGCGGCCACCGACAGTGCCGCGATCGGGACCTTGCCAGGCACACGCCCAGGCCCCACGCCGCTCGACGATCTTCGCCAGAAGATCCGGCCGGCGCCGCAGGACAGGCTTGCCAGGATGGTCGATCTCAACGAGGAGCGCACCGCGCAGATCCTGCGCAAATGGGCTGCCCAGGAAGTGGCGGTGTAAACCATGCCCTCCGTAGCCCTCTTCGACCTTCTGCCCGATTTCGGGACGCGCGCGCAACGCGCCGGCCAGCCCCGGGCAGCAGTCGATCCCGACCACAAGCCCGAGACGCCGGCGCCACAAGCCGATATCGGCACGCTGATCGCCGAGGCGGTTGCCCAGGCGGAGGCAGCGCTGGAGGTCCGCCTGTCGGCTGCGCATGACGCCGCGCTCGAAGCCGAACGCCAGGCCAGTGCCGAGGAAGCAAGGATATTTCTCGAAAGCCTCGGCGACGATGTCGGCAAGGCTGTCTCGTTGCGCATCGATGCGATGGAGGCGCGCGTGACCGGACTTGTCGCCGCCACGGTCGCCCGCATCATCGGCGGCATCGTCAGCGACGATCTGCAGAAACGTTCGATCGATGCGTTGGCCGGCGCCGTTCGCGAAGCGGTTGGCGATGCCGAAGCGGTGCGCATCGTCGTGCGCGGCCCGCTCTCGATGTTCGAAACACTGAAGGCGTCGCTCGGACCCCGCGCCGCCAATCTCGATTTTGTCGAGGCGCCAGGCTTCGACCTGACCGTCGCCATCGACGAGGCGGTGTTCGAGACGCGCATGGCCGAATGGTCGACGACCCTCTCGGAGGTCCTGGCATGAGCGTCGCCGACGCCGATCACGGCCGCCACGAGATCATCATCGTGCGGCGCAGTCATGACGACCATGACGAAGCCCACCATGGCGGCGTCTGGAAGATCGCCTTCGCCGACTTCATGACGGCCATGATGTGCTTCTTCCTGGTCATGTGGCTGATCAACGCCGCCAACGAGCAGACCAAGGCAGCCGTCGCCAGCTACTTCAACCCGGTCAAGCTGGTCGACCGCAATTCGAGCCGCAAGGGCCTGGAGGATCTCGGCGACGGCCCGCGCGCCATGGGGCTGACGGCCGACGATCCGCAAGAGGCGACCAGCAAAGCCGGACAGAACGGCAATGCCGGCGCGGGCGCGTCGGACCGCAAGCAGGACAAGCAGGAGCCGCAGCAGGCGGAACGCACCGACGATCATCTCTTCGCCGACCCCTACGCGGTGCTTTCGGAAATCGCCGCGGATACCGGCGTCATGCAGAATGTCAGCCAGAAAGGCGACGGCGGCGTGCAGGCTGCCGGACCGGCTACCGGCGCCTCCGGTGGCGCCTCCTACCGCGATCCCTTCGAGCCGGATTTCTGGTCGCAGCAGGTCGCGGCGCCCGGCGCCGAGGCCAGCGCCGAGCGCACCAAGATCGAGGGCGATCCGGCCAAGCCCGGCGACAAGACCGCCGAAACGCAAGTGCTCAAAGTCAAAGCCGTGCCGCCTGTCGCGGCACCGCTCGAGCCGCTGGCTAAGGACGCGACCGGCAAGCAGGCCGCGAACCCTGCCACGGCAATGGCCGGCGAGACCAAACCGGACGGCACCACGGTCGCGGGCGGAGCGAAAGCCGCGACGCAAAACGCCACCAAGCCTGACGTCGGCGAGAAGGCGCCAACCGCGGCTGCCGTCAAGGCAGCGGCCGACGTCAAGCGGCAACTGGCCGATGCCTTCAAGCCCGGCGACAAGCTGCACGACGGCGTCTCGGTCGAAGCCACCGACAAGGGGGTCGTCATCTCGATCACCGACCAGCTCGACTTCGGCATGTTCGAGGTCGGCTCGGCATTGCCGAGACGCGAACTGGTGCTGGCGATGGAGAAGATCGGCCGCATCGTCAACAGCCAGAAGGGCACCATCAGCATCAACGGCCACACCGACGCCCGGCCGTTCCGCGGCGACAGCTACGACAATTGGCGCCTGTCGACGGCGCGCGCGCATTCCGCCTACTACATGCTCGTGCGCGGCGGCGTCGACGAACGCCGCATCACCGAGGTCGCCGGCTTCGCCGACCGCCAGCCGAAAATAGCAGCCGATCCATTGGCGGCCGCGAACCGCCGCATCGAGATCCTGATGGCGACCGGCGGATGAAGCGAGCGGCCGTCACCCGCCGGTTGATTGGCCTGTTGCTGCTGGCCGGCGGACACCCGTCGACCGGTTTCGCCCAGGATACGCTGCAGCCGTATCAGTTGGTGCGCTCGCTGCAACTCATCCAGGACCGCATAGCCGCCGGCGATCATGCCGCCCTGCCGATGCAAGCCAAGCTGCTGGAGATGGCAGATGCGCGCCTGCGGGCGGCGAATGCCGAGGACTACAAGGATCCCAAGAACTTTCGAGCTCTGCTTGTCTATGGCATGAGCGGCGGCAACCCGGTGACCGTCGAAGCGGCCACGTCGCGCGCTACGACGGACCCGCAAAGCCTTGCCATCGCCAAAGGCGTGATTGATTACCTCAACGGCCGGCCCGGCGAGGCTATCGAAGCCTTGAGGCCGATCGATCCCATGGCGCTGCCTCCGGATCTCGGCGCCTTCCTCGCCCTGGTCAAAGGCTCACTGCTTGCCGGCGATCAACCGGCGACCGCACTCCGTCTGCTCGACGAGGCAAGATTGCTCAGCCCCGGCACGCTGGTCGAGGAAGCGGCACTTCGCCGTTCGGTTGGCCTTGCAGTCGCGCAAGGCGACGCGGCACGCTTCGCCCTTGCTTCCACCCAATATGTCGAGCGCTATCTCTATTCGCCCTATGCCAGCCAGTTCGCCGACTCCTTCGTCTCCGGCGTCATCGCGCTGCACATGTCGATCAGCCAGGACAAGCTGGGCGACATCACCTCGATGATGGATCCCGAGCGCGAGAAGGTGATCTATCTGCGCATCGCCCGCCGGGCCGCGATAGACGGCCTGAACGACTTGTCGGCCTTCGCTTCGGCGCGGGCGGAACAGGGCCGCGACGGCAACACCAATCAGGACGATCCACGCGCCCTGCTCTATGCCAGCCTTTCCACCGTCACCTCGGGTACAATCGAGGACGTTCGCGCCAAGCTCGGCAAGATCGACCGCAGCCGGCTGTCGGAGGGCGACCGCGCTTTGCTCGACGCCGCGCAGGCCATTGCCGGCGAGGTCGTCGCGCCGCCCACCGCCCTTCCGGCGGAAAAGCCTGCCCCAGTTCCTGCCGCCGCGGCACAGCCGGTGCCCGAGATCGCCACGGCGCAAGGCGCCGATGACAGTGGCCTGCCACCGGTCGAAGGCGCCATCTCGGAGCAACCCGCCGTCACCGCGGCCTCCGGCGGACCAGCCGCCAATGCCCCGGACATGGCAGCAGCGGCATCCGCCGAGCCTGCGACTGTCATGCCGGCGTCGGCACTGTCGCCCGCAGCCGGTCCAGAGCCCGCCGATCCGACCGACGCCGCCATGACCAGAACACGTCGACAGCTCGACCTGATCGACCAGATGCTTGGAGCCGCCCCAAAATGACCACCAGCCTCGGCTCGGCCTTGCCAGGATTTGCCTCCACGCGCGCGACGTCGGAGCAGCCTGCCGCGAACGGCAGGAACGATGACGCCGGCTTCGGCAAGATGCTGCGCGACGATGCCCGCCCGGAACGGCAGCCGTCGACAGAGGCGGGATCGCGCGACCAGCGCTGGAGCAAGCTCGCTGCCGGCCTTGCCGGGCATGACGCCAAGGCCGAACCGGCATCGGCCGAGCCCGGAAGGACCATCTCGGCCAAAGTGGCAAACGTGAAAACCGGCAAGGACGATTTGGAAGAAAACGCGAAGGCCGACGCTGAAGATACGGCGCCGGATGCCGGGCCGCTTCAGGACGACCTGCCGCTGCTGATCGCGTTTCATGACCTGCGGCATTTCGCGACAACGGCCAAGGCAGCCGGGGGCAATACGGCCACCGGCGAGAATCCGTCGGACCCGGCGCTCGATGGGCAGGCTTCACTGCCAAAGACCTACCGGCCAAAAGCCGCGGGCGGACGCGAAGCACTCGAAACCATGTCGAAGCCGGAGCAGGCGTCGATCGTCGACGGACCTTTGACGGCGCTTGACGGTCAGTCGCCGAGCGCTGCCTCCAGCGCGCCAAAACGCGACGCCGCTGCGGCGGCCCAGAAGCTGTCGGACGCACCGGCCGCCGATGTGCCCGGCGTGCGGTCGAAGCACACCGCGAATGCGATGAAGAGCATCGAGGATGTCCAGTCCTCGATGCGTCCAGAAGCGGGAAAACAGTCCCTGTCCACTGCGCGCATCGACGTGGTGTCGGAACGGAGTTTCCCCGCACCGCCGCAAAGTCCCATCAGCCAGGCAGCCCTCAATGTGATCAACGCCATAGCCGCCGACGCCGGGCCGCAAAAGGCGCTTTCAGCCTCACCCACGACCACCCATCTGGCCAGCTCTGTTGCCGTTCCGACACATGTGTTGAAGATCGAACTCCACCCAGCCGAACTCGGCATGGTGACGGCCAATCTTCGCCTCTCCGGGGAACAACTTTCGATTGAGCTGAAGCCTGAAACGCACGACGCTTATCGTCGGCTGTCCGCCGACAGCGAGGCCATCGTCAAGTCACTGCGGGGGCTCGGCTTTGAGGTTGACAAGGTCACGATACTGCAACCTTCGGTAGCAGCTCCCGCTACAACCCGGACGGATGCAACCGCTCCTATGGCGGCGGCGACAGGCCGCGATCCAGCATCCTTTCAACCGGGGAATTCGGGCAGCGGCAATGGTGGAGCCGGCGGCCAGCAACCGGGCCAGCAATCCTCAGGGAAACGCAACGATGACGCGCAGGACTACGGCCGCGGCACTTCGCCTGCTCGCGAGCGCGCTGGCGGCGATATCTTTATCTAGCGCGGCAAACGCCGCCGCAGCCGCGGCCAACCCCTGCGAGCCGGAGATCCTGCGCGCCGCCGATCGTTATGGCGTGCCCGCCGGCATCCTCTATGCTGTTGGCCTGACGGAGACCGGAAACAAGGGCAGCCTTCAACCCAATGCCTTGAATATAGAAGGAAAAGCAGTCTTTCCGAGGAGCCGGACCGAGGCCCTTGCCGCCTTCGCCAATGCCCGGCGCGAGGGCAAGACCCTGATCGATCTGGGCTGCATGCAGATCAATCACCACTATCACGCATCGCATTTTCGCAGCGTCGAGGACATGCTCGACCCACGCCAGAACGTCGACTATGCGGCGCGCTTCCTGGCCAGCCTTCATGCCCGTCACGAGACCTGGTCGATGGCCGTTGCCCGCTATCATGCCGGTCCCGACAACGACCCGGCGCAGAAGATCTATGTCTGCCGCGTCATTGCCAACATGGTCGCCACCGGCTTTGGAAAATGGACCGCGAACGCCCGCGGCTTCTGCAACCCGTAAGCGCATTTCCCGTTACTAATAGACCAACCGTACAACCCGAATTGTTGGTTTGACTTGATCATACCTTGCCGCCGAAAGCACATCTGGCCGCCCGCTAATGCAACCGATACGATTCCAGACTCCCAAGAAACTAGCTACAAGAAATGACGGTTGTTCAGGATTCCCGCCAGCGGATACGCCTCTCTTCACGGGGCAAATGATTTGATTCGGAAGGCGGGGCCGATGATTGTGATCGTTGACGAGCGCGAGCTCGTAACAGAGGGATACAATTCACTTTTCGATCGTGAGGGCATCGCCTGTGCAGGCTTTGCGTCCGGCGAATTCGGTGAGTGGGTGAACTCGGCCGCGGACACCGATCTGCGCTCGGTCAGGGCCTTCCTCATCGGCGACTGCCGCGAGGGTTCCATCTCTCCGCGCCAGATCCGCGACCGCACCGGCGCCCCGGTGATTGCGCTCAGCGAACAGCATTCGCTGGAGAACACGCTGCGGTTGTTCGAGAGCGGCGTCGACGACGTCATTCGCAAGCCCGTCCATATCCGCGAGATCCTGGCCCGCATCACCGCCATCCGCCGCCGCGCCCAGGAAGACGTCGCCTATACTGAGATCGGCGCCATGCGCATCTTCATGGACGGCCGCGACCCCGAGATCGACGGTCAGCCCCTCCCCCTGCCGCGCCGTGAACGCCGCATCCTCGAATATCTGGCGAGCAATCGCGGGCGCCGCGTCACCAAGACCCAGGTTTTCAACGCCATCTACGGCATCTTCGACGAAGAGGTCGAAGAGAACGTGGTGGAAAGCCACATCAGCAAACTGCGCAAGAAGCTGCGCGAGAAGCTGGGCACCGACCCGATCGATTCCAAGCGTTTCCTCGGCTACCGGCTCGTCTTCTGATGCAGCGCCGCGCCAGCCTCGCGCAAGAAAACATGCGTAGCCTCGTAGCCAGCAGCATGGACACAGCGGAGACGTTTCGATGAGCCTCTACGGAATGATGCGGACCGGCGTTTCCGGCATGAACGCCCAGGCAAACCGCCTATCGACGGTCGCCGACAACATCGCCAATTCCGACACCACCGGCTACAAGCGCTCCTCCGCCGAATTCTCGACGCTGGTCATGCCGTCGACCGGCGGTGCCTACAATTCCGGCGGCGTCACCACGACGATCCGCCAGGCGGTCAGCGATCCGGGTGTGCTTCAATACACGACCTCGGTTTCCGACCTTGCCGTCAGCGGCGATGGCTTCTTTGTCGTTCAGGATCCGAGCGGCACCCCCTACCTGACCCGGGCCGGCGCTTTCGTTCCCGACGGTCAAGGCAGACTGGTCAACTCGGCCGGCTTCCAGCTGATGGCGTACAGCTACGACAACGGCGTACCGGCAGCGACGGTCAATGGCTTCGAGGGGTTGGTCCCGGTTGTCATCTCAGACCAGGGAATGACTGCAACACCGAGCACTGAGGGCAGCTATGCCGGCAACCTGCCGGCCGGCGCGACCCCGATCGCCGCCGGCAATCTGCCCACCACCAATGCTGTCGGCGCGCAGTACACCTCAAAATCCTCCATGGTTGCCTACGACAATCTCGGCAACAAGAAGCTGCTCGACGTCTATTTCACCAACACCGGCGCCGGCACCTGGCAGGTCTCGGTCTTCGATCAGTCTCAGGCCACGGCCGGGACAGCATTCCCCTATACCGGCGGCGCGCTGGGCTCGGCCAACCTGACGTTCGACGCCACCACTGGCAAGCTCACCGGCGCCGTTGACAGCGTCTCCCTCACCGTGCCCAACGGCGCCGCCTTTTCGCTCGATCTGTCTGCGCTGACCCAGCTTGGCGCCGGCTTCACGGTTTCCGACGCCCAGGTCAACGGCAACGCGCCGAGCACCATCGACAAGGTTCAGATCAGCAAGGACGGCACCATCTACGCGCAGTACAAGGACGGCTCCACCAAGCCGCTCTACAAGATCCCGCTGGCTGACGTACAGAGCCCGGATCAGCTCACCGCGCTGCCTGGCAACGTCTATTCGCAGGGCACCGAGTCCGGCGCGGTTCGTGTCGGCTTTGCCAATGAAGGCAAGCTCGGCTCCATCATCTCCGGCGCGCTCGAGAATTCCAACGTCGACATCGCCGAAGAGCTGACCAACATGATCGCGGCGCAGCGCAGCTACACCGCCAATTCGAAAGTCTTCCAGACCGGTTCCGATCTGATGGACGTCCTTGTCAACCTGAAGAGATAAGACGGGCGTCGCCCGCGAAAGACCCGCATGTCACTGTCTACCGCATTGAGTATCGCCCAGTCGGCGCTTATGAACACCGCGCGACAGACCAGCGTTGTCTCGCGCAACGTGGCCGACGCCTCCAACCCGGACTATTCACGGCGTCAGGCCGTCGTCACCAGCACGGCGCCGGGCGCGCGTTCGGTCGATATCCAGCGCGCAGCCAACGAGCTTTTGTTTCGCCAGAATCTCGGCGCGCTGTCGGCCTGGAGCGGGCAGAACGCGCTCTACAGCGGCATGGATCAGCTGGGCGTTGCGGTCAATGGCGTCGACAATGCGTCCTCGGCCTCGACCGCGATCGCCAACCTGCAGCAGGCGCTGCAGCTCTACGCCACCTCGCCGTCGAACCAGAACCTCGGCGCCTCGGTCATCGACGCCGCCAAGCAGGTCGTGCGCTCGCTCAATGAGGGCTCCAAGGCAGTCCAGGATTTCCGCACCCAGACCGACGGCCAGATCGCCACGGCCGTCGATGACCTGAACTCGCTGCTCGGCCAATTCCAGGATGCCAACACGGCGGTCATGTCCGGAACCCGTTCCGGCACCGACGTTTCCGATGCGCTCGACCAGCGCGACGCGCTTTTGAAGAAGATTTCGAACTATGTCCCGGTGTCGACCTTCACGCGAGGCGACAATGACATGGTCATCACCACCGGTGACGGCACGACTTTGTTCGAGACGATACCGCGCACGGTCACCTTCGCGGCGTCGGCAGGCTATACCGCGGGTGCCGCCGGCAATGCCGTTTACATCGACAACGTGCCGATCTCGGCGGGAGCCGGCGGCAACACCAGCGCCAGCGGCACGCTTGCCGGCCTGCTGCAATTGCGCGACGGCGTCGCCTCGACCATGCAGAGCCAGCTCGATGAGACCGCGCGTGGCCTGATCACCGCTTTTGCCGAGACCGCACCCTCGATGGCCAATGCCGCCGGCCTGTTCACCTGGTCGGGAGCGCCGGCCGTGCCGGCCGCCGGCACGCTGGTCACCGGCCTTGCCGCGTCCATCAGCGTCAATGCAGCGATGGACCCGAGCACCGGCGGCAACCCGACGCTGCTGCGCGACGGCGGCGCCAATGGTGCTGCCTATGTCGCCAACACGGGCGGCGGCGCGTCCTATTCCACCCTTCTGGTTGCCTATGGTGACCGGCTCGACCAGCCGATGACTTTCGACCCCGCCGCCGGCGTTTCGGCAACCTCCAGCGTATCCGACTACGCCGCCAGTTCGATCGGTTGGTTCGAGAGCGTGCGCCAGCAGGCTTCGACCGCCTCCGACGCCAAGGAAGCACTGGCATCGCGCAGCGCCGAGGCGCTGTCCAACGCGACCGGGGTCAATGTCGACCAGGAAATGTCGCTGCTGCTCGACCTCGAACACACCTACCAGGCATCAGCCCGGATGATGAAAACCGTCGACGACATGTTGACGGCCTTGCTCAACGCGGTGGGATAATTCCATGACTTCAGTCTCCTCGGCCGCAATCTCCAATGCCATGCGCTCCCAGCAGATGCGCATGCAGGCCGAACTCGTCAAAGCCACCAAAGAATCCTCGACGGGCCGGGTCGCTGACGTCGGCCTGGCTCTCGGTGGGCGCACCACCCAGGCCGTCACCTTCCAGCGCGATCTTGACCGGCTCAACGTCATCATCGATTCCAACGGCCTGGTCGGCGCCCGGCTTTCCTCGACGCAGACCTCGCTTGGTCAGCTCTCCACCGCCGCGCAGACCTTCCTGTCCGCCCTGACCACCGCTTCCTCGAGCGACTCGTCCAACAGCCTCACCCGGGACTCCGGCAAGGCGACCATCCAGCAGCTGACCTCGATCCTCAACACCAGCGTTAATGGTGAATATCTGTTTGCCGGCACCAACACAGACGTCAAGCCGATCAACGATTTCACCGCTGCCGGCTCTCCTGCCAAGGCTGCATTCGATACCGCTTTCCTCACCAATTTCGGTTTCACCCAGGACGACCCGGCAGCGGCCAACATCACGGCTGCCCAGATGGACGATTTCATCACCAATGATGTCGTGCCGCAGTTCACGGGCGCGGGTTGGCAAGGCAACTGGTCGAACGCCACCGACCAGCAGATCGTCAGCCGCATCGCACTCAACGAAACCACACCGACTTCGACCAGCGCCAACAGCGATGGCATTCAGAAACTCGCCATGGCGGCAGCCATGGTCAGCAGCCTGATGTCCAGCAACATCAGCCAGGCGGCGAAGAATACGGTTGTCAGCCGCTCGACCACATTGGTTGGCGAAGCGCTGAGCGGCATTGGCCAGCTTCAATCCGAGACCGGCATCGTCCAGAAGCGGGTTTCCGATGCCAACGATCGGATGAAAACGCAGGTCGACCTTTTCGAACGGCACATTCTCGATCTGGAAGCCGTCGATCCGGCGGCAGCCGCGACACGGGTCGCGGACCTGACACAGCACATCGAAACGTCTTTCGCGTTGACCGCACGCCTGCAGCAGCTCAGCCTGTTGAATTACCTGACCTGACAACGCTTAACGGAACGGTAGAGCCCCAACGATGTACCAATTCTCCTACGCCGACATCCAGAGCAACTCCGTTGCCGACGCGAAGGACCGCGAGCGGGAGCTTCTGACCCGCTCGATCGACATGCTGGCGGCGGCAGCAGCGGCCGGCCACGATTCGATGGAGGCGATCGAGGCGCTTCACTTCACCAACCGCGTCTGGACCGCCTTCGTCGAGGATCTTGGCTCCAGCGACAACGCCCTGCCCAAGGAACTGCGCGCCAACCTCATTTCCATCGGCCTGTGGCTGCTGCGCGAGGCGGAGGACATCCGTCAGGGCCGCACCAACAATTTCGAAGGGTTGATCGAGGTGTCCCAGATCATCAGGGACGGCATTCAATGACCAACACGCTGAAGATATCGCTGAAGCCGAACGAAAAGATCTACATCAACGGCGCCGTCATCCGGGTCGACCGCAAGGTCACCGTCGAATTGATGAACGACGTCCAGTTCCTGCTCGAAAGCCACGTGATTCAGGCCGACGATGCCTCGACGCCGCTCAAGCAGCTTTATTTCATCCTGCAGGTCATGCTGATGAACCCGGCCGGCGCCGCCGCCGCACGCGACATGTTCCGCCGTTCGCTGCCGCTGCTTCTGGCAAGCTTCGAGGACACCCAGATCTGCAGCGCGCTGAAACAGATCGACCGCATGGTCGGCGAGGATCATATCTACGAGGCGCTGAAGGCGATCCGCGCGCTTTATCCGCTCGAACGCCGCGCGCTGGGTGGTAATGACGATGTTTCGGGTGCCGAGCGCCCGTTGGCTGTGGGAGCACGATACTGATGAACGTGGACATGACGACGACGATTCCGACCGGCGCCAATCAGGCCACGGCGTCGACCTCGAAGACAGCGGTCGACTACCAGTCGTTCCTGAAGCTTCTGATCGCCGAGATGAAGAACCAGGATCCAACCAAGCCGATGGATTCGACGCAATATGTCGCCCAGCTCGCCACCTTCTCTCAGGTCGAGCAATCGGTGCAGACCAACACCAAGCTCAATCAGATCATGCAGTCCTCGGCGCTGTCGCAGGCCGACGCACTGATCGGGCGCTCGATAACCTCCGCCGACGGCCTGACGACGGGCACCGTGGCTTCGGTGCGCCTCGCCAGCAACGGTCTCATCGCCGTGCTGCAGAACGGCACCGAAGTCGCGGTCGGTCCGGGAGTTTCGGTCAAGGCAGCAAGCTGACGCTTTCGGCAGAGAGCCAGTCCCATGAATGAGGCCGACGCTCTCGACATCGTCCAGTATGCGGTGTGGACGGTGCTCGTCGCGTCGGCTCCGGTGGTGCTGGTCGCCATGGTGGTCGGCATCGGCATCGCCCTCATCCAGGCGCTGACGCAGGTGCAGGAGATCACCTTGACCTTTGTGCCGAAAATCGTCGCCATCATGCTGGTGGTGGCGCTGACCGGCCCCTTCATCGGCAGCCAGATATCGGCCTTCACCAACGTCATCTTCGAGCGCATCCAGAACGGATTCTGAACCTGTTCCAGGATGGTGTGCCGCGGCATGCCGTTCGCAATTGTCTGAAGACAGAGCCGCCGATCCCCGCGGCACCTCCGGACCCACGGCGGACAAGGCCTGGACCGCCTCTATCCCATTGTTGGACCATGAGCTTTTTTGCCCTTTGCGGCGCCATGCCCTACTTTCGGCAAACGGTCTGCGCAAACGGATTGTCTGACGAGCAGGCACGACATGGCAGGAACCCCAAATGATTGACGAAAAGCCGGACAGCGAGAGCGTCTCGGCGCTGGCGCCCTTCCGTCACGGCATTTTCCGCGCCGTATGGGGCGCAAGTCTCGTCTCGAATTTCGGTGGCCTGATCCAGGGTGTCGGCGCCGCCTGGATGATGACCACGATCGCCACCTCGCCCTATCAGGTGGCCCTGGTCCAGGCTTCGACCACCTTGCCGATCATGCTGTTTGCACTCGTAGCCGGCGCCATCGCCGACAGTTTCGACCGGCGCAAGGTGATGCTGGTCGCCCAGACCTTCATGCTGGTGGTGTCGGTGCTCCTGACCGTGTTCACTTATTCCGGCCTGATCACGCCATGGACGCTGCTTGCCTTCACCTTCCTGATCGACAGCGGCACCGCGCTCAACAGCCCGTCATGGCAAGCCTCCGTCGGCGATATCGTACCCCGCAACAAGGTGCCGGCGGCCGTCGCCCTCAATTCGATGGGCTTTAACCTGACGCGCAGCGTCGGTCCGGCGATCGGCGGCATCATCGTCGCCGCGGCCGGTGCGGCGGCCGCCTTCGCGGCGAATGCGGTGAGCTATATCGGCCTGATCGTCGTGCTGGCGCGCTGGAAGCCGGACGTGCCGGTATCGACCTTGCCGCGCGAATCGCTGGGGGCCGCCATGGGCGCCGGCCTGCGCTATGTCGCCATGTCGCCTAACATCGGCAAGGTGCTGGTCAGAGGTGCTGCGTTCGGCTTCAGTGCAGGCGCTGTGCTTGCGTTGCTGCCCCTGGTGGCGCGCGATGTCGTCAAGGGCGATGCGCTGACCTATGGCATCATGCTCGGCGCCTTCGGCATCGGCGCGGTCGGCGGCGCCTTGATCAGCGTCAGGCTGCGGCAGTTGCTGTCCAGCGAGACGATGGTGCGCTGTGCTTTTGCCGGCTTCGCTGTCTGCGCATTCAATGCCGCCGTCAGCCAGCATGCCTGGCAGACGTCGCTCGGCCTGCTTGTCGGCGGCGCCTGCTGGGTGATCGCGCTTTCGCATTTCAACGTCACGGTGCAGATGGCGACGCCGCGCTGGGTGGTCGGCCGGGTGCTGTCGGTCTACCAGACCGCGACTTTCGGCGGCATCGCGCTCGGCAGCTGGATCTGGGGTGTCGTCGCCGATGCGCACGGCGCCGAAACCGCGCTGATCGCAGCCAGCGTCGCCATGCTGGCCGGCGGCGCCATCGGTCTTTTGCTCCCGCTGCCGCAACAGCAGGTGCTCAACCTCGACCCGCTCAATCGCTTCAAGGAACCGCACCTTGCGCTTGACCTGAAGCCGCGCAGTGGTCCCATCGCCATCATGATCGAGTATGTGATCCGGCACGAGGACGAACCGGAGTTCCTCGCCATCATGGCCGAACGCGGCCGCATCCGCCGTCGTGACGGCGCCCGCAACTGGACGCTGGCGCGCGATCTCGAGAATCCCACCGTATGGATCGAGCATTATCACACGCCGACCTGGATCGAATATATCAGGCACAATGGACGCATCACCCATGCCGACGCTGTCATCGGCGAACGCGTGCGGGCCCTGCACAGCGGCGACGAACCGCCGCGGGTGCGACGCATGATCGAGCGCCCGACCACCGCCGGCACGGCCCTGGTGATGGCCAAGGGACCGATCGAGCATTAGGGCTCCGCAACCGCGCCCCCTGTCGCAGGCACCCCGCTTGGCCCTCCCGTCACCCCTCGCCCGACAGGTCCCGGCGCGCCTTGTCGAGCTCCTCGGCATAGCGCCGCATCAAATGGCCTTCGGTCAACAGCCCCAGCACGATGTGGTCGGTGAAATCCTCGACGACAGCGAGTTCTTCGGCGCCCGCCCGCTGGAATGTTTCCGCGGCGGCCTGCACGTTCATGCTCGGCACCAGCACCGCGTCCTTGTATTTGGCAAGATCGCGCACCGGGACCTCGCCGCCGGAAGGATCGCTGTGCAGTTCGGCTACGATAAGCACGCCGACATAGTGGTCGCCCGCGTCGACGGCGATGACGCGCTGGGCAGAGCCGAGCGGCACTTGCTTGCGGAAGGCTGCCAGCGTCGTCGAGGCATAGATGGTCTTGATGTCCTTGCGCATCATCGAACCGACTGTGAGGCTGCGCATCCAGCCGACATCGTGGGCGCTGCGGATGGTCTCGCCGCGCAGATGGAAGCGCCATGTCGAGAACGAGTAACCGAAGGTTTCGCGCACCAGGATCGCCGACATGATCGAGGCGGCCAGCACAACGCCGGTCAGCGTCAGGTCGCGGGTCGATTCCAGCGCCAGGAAGGTCATCGTCAGCGGACCGCCGACGACACCGACTGCGAGCGACGTCATGCCGACGACGGCGGCAACGGCAGGGTCGATGCCGGTTGCCGGCGAGACGACAATCATCACATCCGCGAATGCCTTGCCGAGCAGCGCGCCGAGGAACAGCGAGGCGAAGAACAATCCGCCGCGAAAACCCGACCCCAGCGACACCGCCGACGCCGTCAGCTTGAGCACGAAGACGCTGGCCACCACGGCCAGCCCGTAATTCATCGAGAATTCGCGATGCAGCGCGCCATGGCCGCTTGACAGCACTTGCGGGGTGATAAGACCCAGCAGCCCGACGATGACGCCACCGATGACGGGGCGCAGCGCCGCATCGATCGACAGTCTGGCAAAACCACGTTCGATCAACGTCACCAGATGCATGATGGCGATCGAGGCGGCACCGCCGAGCAGGCCGAGCAGCAGGAACGGCACATACTGGCTGGCGGTGAGCGCAGGCAGGCCCGAAAGCTCGAGCGGAAACGGCACGCCGCCGAACATTTCGGCGGTCAGCGAGGCGCAGATCGCGGCTGTCAAGACCGGTGCGACATTGGCGACAGAGTAGATGCCGATGACCAATTCGAAGCCGTAGAAGGCGCCGGTCAGCGGTGCATCGAAGGCGGCGGCGATGGCGCCGGCCGCACCACAGCCGACCAGGATGCGGACATCGTTGCGGCGCAGCCTGAAGATGCCCGCCAGCCGCGATGCCAGCCCGGAGCCAACCTGCGTATAGCCGGCTTCCAGCCCGACCGAGGCGCCAAAACCGCTGGAGATCATCGTCTGGCCGGCGATGATGAAGGTGTCGGTCAGCGACATGCGCCCGCCATAGAGCGCATTGGCTTCGATCGGGTCGATCGGCGTGCGGAATTTCCGTATCCTGAGCCAGACCACCGTCAGCCCCAGCAGCATGCCGCCGATCGCCGGTATCAGCGCCTGCATCGGATTGGCGAGCGAGAACATGCCGGAAAGCCGGCCGCCTGGCTGAACGCCGAACAGCAGCCCGTGCAGGTCCTGCACGATCTGGCTCATCGCCGTGACCAATATGCCAGCCATCACGCCTACGACACCTGCGAGGATGACCACCACGATGCCGCGTGCCTCGAGCAGAGGCAACGACCTGACCAGCACCGCGCGCAACCGGCGGGCGTAGACTTCGCTGTGGTTTCTGGAAAGCACCCGGGCGGCTCGCCGATATCGAAAGGCAGTGGAAAGCCAGCCTGATACGCCCGGCGGCACGGCATGGCAACCACAATGCCGACAGACATCACACAGCGGGCGCGATATCGATCGGCCGATGGACCGTTCAGGTCGGCATGGGCTCGCCGGCTTCATAGAGCACGAGGTTGCGCTCGCCTATGCCAAGCGCCGGCCAGCTCGCACGCCAGTCCGCAATGTGCGGCGAGGCGAAATGCGCGTCGAGCGCCGCCCTGTCGCTCCAGACTTCCGTGACCCGGATGAGCCCGGCATCGAAAACATCCTGCGCGTAACAATATTCGAGGCAGCCGGGTTCCGCGCGGCTGCCGGAAACCATGCGCTGCATGGCAGGCTTTGCCTCCTCAAGCTTATCGGGCGGCAGGCGGATTGTGCCAATGATCAGCAGCATGCGATTTCCTTTCGAAGACGCGGACCAAGGCGCAGTAGCCAGTCTCCCACCCTCGCGCAAGCTTGGCGGACTACCCTCACAGGGCTGTCGTGCGCTCGGCAGTCTACGGGGTTTGAGGACGATATGGCGATCAGCGAAAGCATTCAGCCCGGCGCGGTGGCCAAGAACGGCCGCGACGTCTTCTTCGCCATCGGCATCGTCATCATCCTGGCCGTCCTGTTTCTGCCGATTCCGGCCTTTCTCATCGACATCGGCCTCGCCTTCTCGATCGCGCTTTCGGTGCTGATCCTGATGGTGGCGCTGTGGATCCAGCGGCCGCTCGATTTCTCGTCGTTCCCGACCGTGCTGCTCATCGCCACCATGCTGCGGCTGTCGCTCAACATCGCCACCACGCGCATGATCCTGTCGCATGGCAATGAGGGCACGCATGCCGCCGGCTATGTCATCGCCGGCTTCTCCAAGCTGGTGATGGCCAGCGACTTCGTCATCGGCCTGATCGTCTTCATGATCCTGATCGTGGTGAACTTCATAGTCATCACCAAGGGCGCCACCCGTATCGCCGAAGTCGGCGCCCGCTTCACCCTCGACGCCATCCCAGGCAAGCAGATGTCGATCGACGCCGACCTGTCGGCCGGCATGATCGACGACAAGACAGCGCAGCTGCGCCGCCGTGAACTGGAAGAAGAATCTTCTTTCTTCGGCTCGATGGACGGCGCCTCGAAGTTCGTGCGCGGCGATGCCATCGCCGGCCTCATCATCACCGCCATCAACATCGTCGGCGGCATCGCCATCGGCTACATCAGGCACGGTATGGGCATGGGCGAAGCCGCCGACGTGTTCATCAAGCTGTCGGTCGGCGACGGCCTCGTCACCCAGATCCCGGCCCTGATCGTGTCGCTCGCCGCCGGCCTGCTCGTCTCCAAGGGCGGCACGCGCGGCTCGACCAACCAGGCGGTGTTCGGCCAGCTCGGCGCCCACCCGCGCGCCCTCTATGTCGCGGCATCGCTGCTGGTGCTGCTCGGCCTGATGCCCGGCCTGCCGCTGTTCCCGTTCTTTGCGCTGGCCGCCGGCATGGCCGGCCTCGGCTACGTCATCCCGATGCGCGCCAACCGCGCCGTCGCCGAAGCCGAGGCGATCAAGGACCAGGAAAAGGCGACTAAGGTCGAGGAGGAGAAGAACTCGGTCAAGGCCTCGCTCGCCACCGCCGAGATCGAGCTTTTGATAGGCAAGCAGCTGTCGACAAGGCTGCTGACGTCGCATCAGGAACTGGTTTTCCGCATGGGCAAGATGCGCAAGAAATTCGCCACCCAATATGGCTTCGTGGTGCCGGAGGTGCGCGTCGCCGACGATTTCGCCATCCCGCCGAAGAGCTACCAGATCAAGGTGCACGGCACCGTGGTGGCCGAGTATCAGATGCGCGTCGGCGAGATCATGGTGCTGCTCGGCAACCGCGACATACCCGAGATACCGGGCGAGGAAATCCGCGAGCCGGCCTTCGGCATGCGCGCCTATTCCGTGGTCGAAGCCTTCGCCGAGGATCTGAAGCGCGAGAACTACACCTTCGCCGACAACATGTCGGTGCTGCTCACCCATCTCTCCGAGGTCATCCGCAACAACCTGCCGCAGCTTCTGTCCTACAAGGACATGAAGGCGCTGCTCGAACGCCAGGACCAGGAGTACCGCAAGCTCGCCGACGAGATCTGCACCACGCACATCTCCTATCCCGGCCTGCAGGCGGTGCTGAAGCTGCTGCTGGCCGAACGCGTCTCGATCCGCAATCTGCACCTGATCATCGAGGCGATCGCCGAGATCGCGCCGCATGTGCGCCGCACCGAGCAGATCGTCGAGCATGTCCGCATCCGCATGGCCCAGCAGATCTGCGGCGACCTGTCCGAGGGCGGCGTGCTGAAGGTGCTGCGCCTCGGCAACCGCTGGGACCTCGCCTTCCACCAGAGCCTCAAGCGCGACGCCAAGGGCGAGGTGCGCGAATTCGACATCGACCCGCGCCAGCTCGAGGAGTTCGGCCAGGACGCGACCAAGGCGATCAAGAAATATCTGGAAGCCGGCGAGCGTTTCGTCCTCGTCACCGCGCCCGACGCCCGCCCCTATGTGCGCATGATCATCGAGCGCCTGTTCACCACGCTGCCGGTGCTCAGCCATGTTGAAATCGCCAAGGGCGTCGAGATCAAGGTGCTCGGAACCATATCGTGAGCGTGCTGTCGCAAGGCGTCGTCATCGCGGCATTCCTGGCTTTCTGCCGCATCGGCGCCTGTTTCATGCTGATGCCGGGCCTCTCCAGCGCCCGCGTCCCGCTCCAGGTCAGGCTGTTCGTGGCGGTCGCCGCCACCGGCGGCCTGCTCGCCTTCCTGTGGGACAAGATCTTTCCTTTCGTCGACCCGCGCCCCCAGATCCTGGTGCCGATGATCATCTCGGAACTTCTGGTCGGCGGCCTGATCGGCGCCATGACCAGGCTCTACATGGAAGCCCTGCGCTTCATGGGCTCGGCCATCGCCATGCTGGTGGGCTATGGCGGCAGCGGCGGACCGGCGATCGAGGAGCCCGAACCCCAGGCAGCCCTTGCCGCCATCATCTCGTTCTCGGCGCTTTTGATGCTGTTCGTCTTCGATTTCGACCACGAAATAATACGCGCGCTGGTTTCCTCCTACACGGTCGCGCCGGTCAACATCTTCTTCAACCCGCAGGCAGCCCTTGTCGATGTCACCGACACGGTGTCGGACACCTTCTTCCTGGTCATCCGCCTCGGCAGCCCGTTCGTCGCCTATGCCATTCTCGTCAATCTGACGATCGGCTTCGTCAACAAGCTGACCCCGCAGATCCCCATCTATTTCATCTCCCAGCCCTTCATCATCGCCGGCGGCATGATCATCTTCTATTTCGCCGTCGGCACCATGCTGTCGCTGTTCGTCGACGGCTTCGTCGACCTGACATTGGCGAGGTAGAAATGAGCACGCGCAAGGACCGCCTCAAGAAGCTGGTCAAGGTGCAGGAACAGCTGAAGGCGCTGCACGAAACCCGCCACGCCACCTTCCTTGCGGCGGCCAGTACCGCCGAGGCCGAGGCCAAGGAACTGGTCGGCCATTTCGACCAGGCCGATTCGCTCTCCGCCCTGTTTCCCGATCTCTACCATCGCCGCATTGCCCAGGCGGTGGTGCGCCAGGAGGCGAACCTGGCGAGCGCCAGGCAGGAAGCCAACCTCATCGCCGCGGCGACCGCCCGCACCAACATGGTCGAGCGCGCCTACAAGGACGTACGCAACCGCGACGAACGCGAACGCTCCGACCGCGAGCGGCTCGATATCATCGCGCAGAAGCAGGGCGAGGAGTAGCTGGGAGGATTGTGTGGCGCGAAGCGGACCCTCCAAGGTTCGGCCTTCCCGTAAACGCTTTACAGCCCGGTTTGGTAGCGCTACCGTTTGGCCTAGCGTGAGCCTGGGAGGAGCCAGGGCTGTCGCTGGCGGAAGCGTTTGTTCCTTCGACGACGTCGCAGGAATTGTTGGGAGGACCGATGGCGTCTGTCGCAATTGGCGAAGTCTATAAATCATTCGGCGCTGTCGAGATCCTGCACGGGGTCAGCGTGAACATCGAGGACGGCGAGTTCGTCACTCTGGTCGGACCGTCGGGCTGCGGAAAATCAACCCTTCTCAGAATGATCGCCGGCCTGGAAAAGATTTCACGCGGCCAGATCGCGATTGGCGAACGTGTCGTCAACAACGTTGCGCCCAAGGAGCGCGACGTCGCCATGGTCTTCCAGAACTATGCGCTCTATCCACACATGACCGTCGCCGAGAACATGGCGTTCTCGCTGATGCTCAAAGGAGTTTCCAAGCCGGAGAGCGATGCCGGCGTGCGCCGCGCAGCCGAAATCCTTGGGCTGGTGCCGTTGCTGGCGCGCTATCCTCGGCAGCTTTCCGGCGGCCAGCGCCAGCGCGTCGCAATGGGCCGCGCGATCGTGCGTGATCCGGCGGTGTTTCTCTTCGACGAACCGCTGTCCAATCTCGACGCCAAACTCAGGGTGCAGATGCGCGCCGAGATCAAGGAACTGCACCAGCGCCTCAAGACCACGACAGTCTACGTCACTCACGATCAGATCGAAGCCATGACTATGGCTGACAAGATCGTGGTCATGCATGACGGCATCGTCGAGCAGATAGGGCCGCCGCTGGAACTTTATGACCGGCCGAACAATCTTTTTGTCGCCAGCTTTATCGGCTCGCCGGCCATGAATTTGCTGAGGGGCGAGATCGCTTCCGACGGCTCACCCTCGTTCCGCGGCGCCGGGGGGATTTCAGTGCCGTTGGCCTCGGCACTTTCCATCCGCAACGGCGAGCCTGTGGTGCTGGGAATAAGGCCCGAGCATTTGCGGCTGTCCGACGAGCAGGGCATTCCGGTCACCGTCGCGGTGGTTGAACCAACCGGGTCCGAAGTGCAGCTCATCGGCAGGACAGCCGGCGGCGAAGAGATCGTCGCGAATTTCCGGGAACGACATTCCTTCACGCCGGGCGAAACCATCCGGCTTACGGCCGAGCCCAGCCTCATTCATCTCTTTCACGCAGAAACCGGACAGAGATTCCAAACACGTACCGATCAGTAGGACCATAGGCAAGGACAACAAACAGGAGGAAACGAGCATGAAGTTCACCAGACGCGACGTGATCCGCACCACCGCCGGCGCGGCGGCGGGTGCCTTGGGAAGTCGGTTCATCAGCTCTCCGGCCCTTGCCCAGGACGGACTGAAATACAAACCCGAGGATGGCGCCAAGCTTAGACTGCTGCGCTGGTCGCCTTTCGTCCAGGGCGACGAGGACCAATGGCTGGCCAACACCAAGCGCTTCATCGAAGCGACCGGTGTCGAGGTTCGCGTCGACAAGGAAAGCTGGGAGGACATTCGTCCCAAGGCGGCGGTCGCCGCCAATGTCGGGTCCGGCCCCGACCTGATGTTCGTCTGGTTCGATGACCCGCACCAATATCCCGACAAGCTGCACGACGTGAGCGAACTGGGTGAGTATCTAGGCGCGAAATACGGTGGCTGGCACGAGGGACCTAAGCAATATGCGACACGCGCCGGGAAGTTCGTCGGCCTGCCCCTGGCCACGATCGGCAATGCCATCGTCTATCGGGAAAGCTGGGTGAAAGAGGCCGGCTTTTCGGAGTTTCCCAAGGATACGAAAGGCTTCCTGGAACTTTGCAAGGCCTTGCAAGCGAAGGGACATCCGGCCGGCTTCACGCATGGCCATGGCGTCGGCGACGGCAACAACTATGCTCATTGGCTGCTGTGGAGCCATGGCGGCCAGATGGTCGACGAGAGTGGCAAGGTAACGATCAACAGCCCCGAGACCCTCAAGGCGATCGAATACGCGCAGGAGCTCTACAAGACCTTCATTCCAGGCACCGAAAGCTGGCTCGACGTCAACAACAACCGCGCCTTCCTGGCCGGCGAACTGGGGGTGATCGCCAATGGAATTTCCGCCTACAACACGGCCAAGATCAACAAGGACAAAGATCCAAAGCTGGCTGAAATCGCCAAGGACATACGCACGACCAACCTGCCCATCGGTCCTGTCGGCAAATCCGTCGAATTGTTCCAGGTGACCACGGCTGTCATCTTCAATTACACGCCCTACCCCAACGCGGCTAAGGCGTATTTGCAGTTCATGTTCGAGGAACCGCAAATGAAGGACTGGATCACCTCCTCGGCCGGATATTGCTGCCAGACACTGAAGGCATTCGACAACAACCCCGTATGGACCGCCGATCCCAACAACGCCGCTTACGCCAAGGCTTCGGCTACTCTGCGGCCTAACGGCTATGCCGGGCCGCTCGGCTATGCCTCGGCGGCAACCATGGCCGACTACGTGCTGGTCGACATGTTCGCCAAAGCGGTGACCGGCCAGGCGACGCCGCAAGAGGCAATGGAAGAGGCCGAGAAGCGGGCAAATCGCTATTATCGCGTTTGAGCCGGCTCAGCCGGGCAGCGCGGCTGCCCGGCTGGCTTCGGATTGCGTCGCGGCCGATCCGGCCTATCAATGAGACCTCAGCAGGAGCCAACCCATGGCCGTGCCGTCAGCTGCCATCCAGCCGCGACCTTCGATCTTCTCACGGATTCTGTCGCGCTGGAGCGAAAGCCGGAACGCACTTGGCTTCGGCTTCATGCTTCCGGCGGCTGCACTGCTGCTTGTCTTCCTGACCTATCCGCTGGGGCTCGGCGTCTGGCTCGGCTTCACCGATGCCCGCATCGGCCGCCCCGGCATCTTCATCGGCATCGAAAACTATGAATATCTGTGGAGCGACGCCGTCTTCTGGCTCTCCGTCTTCAACACCTTGCTCTATACGATCAGCGCTTCGATCCTGAAATTCGCGCTCGGCCTCTGGCTAGCGCTCCTCCTCAACCAGAACCTTCCCTTCAAATCGTTCTTCCGCGCGATTGTCCTGCTGCCGTGGGTGGTGCCGACGGTGCTCTCGGCCATCGCCTTCTGGTGGATCTACGATTCGCAGTTCTCCATCCTGTCGTGGGCGCTTATGGAAATGGGACTGATCGATCACCGCATCAATTTCCTTGGCGATCCGGAGAACGCACGCGCCTCGGTGATCGCTGCCAATGTCTGGCGCGGCATTCCTTTCGTGGCCATCACGCTGCTGGCCGGCCTGCAGACGATTCCCCAATCGCTTTACGAGGCCGCGACGCTCGACGGCGCCAGCCGTTGGCAGTTGTTCCGCTATGTGACGCTGCCGCTGCTGACGCCGATCATCGCCATCACCATGACCTTTTCGGTCCTGTTCACCTTCACCGATTTCCAGCTGATCTATGTGCTGACTCGCGGCGGGCCGGTGAATGCCACCCATCTGATGGCGACGCTCTCGTTCCAGCGCGGCATTTCCGGCGGCCAGCTTGGCGAGGGAGCCGCAATCGCGGTGGCGATGATCCCATTCCTGCTAGCGGCGATCCTTTTCAGCTATTTCGGCTTGCAACGTCGTAAATGGCAGCAGGGCGGTGGAGACTGACATGGCCGCGATCGAAACGAACAATCGTCCGAACACGGATGAAGGCGGCATGGGCTATCTCCAGAGCCTGCCCCGGCGCGTGGTGACCGTTTATCTGCCGCTCCTGATCTTCGTCATCGTGCTGCTGTTCCCGTTCTACTGGATGACGATCACGGCGGTGAAACCCAATCTCGAGATGACGGATTATGCCAATTTCAATCCGTTCTGGGTCGTCCATCCGACACTCGAGCATATTCGGTATCTGCTCTTCGACACATCCTATCCGGGCTGGCTTCTCAACACGATCATCATCTCGACCGCCGCAACTTTCCTGTCGCTGCTGGCGGCGGTTTTCGCTGCCTATGCGATCGAACGCTTGAGGTTTTCCGGGGCGCGGCAGGTCGGCTTGGCGATCTTCCTGGCCTATCTCGTGCCGCCCTCGATTCTGTTCATTCCCCTGTCGGTGATGGTTTTCAACCTCGGCCTTTACGATACGCCGTTCGCGCTGATCCTCACCTATCCGACGTTCCTCATTCCATTCTGCACGTGGCTCTTGATGGGCTACTTCCGCTCGATCCCTTTCGAACTGGAAGAATGCGCGCTGATCGACGGCGCCAGCCGCTGGCAAATCCTGACCAAGATAGTTCTGCCGCTGTCGGTGCCTGGCCTGATTTCCGCCGGCATCTTCGCTTTCACCCTGTCATGGAACGAATTCATCTACGCTTTGACTTTTATCCAGTCGTCCGAAAACAAGACCGTGCCGGTCGGCGTGCTTACCGAGCTCGTACGTTCGGACGTCTATGAATGGGGAGCCCTGATGGCAGGCGCGCTGATCGGCTCCCTGCCGGTGGTGGTGCTCTATTCATTCTTTGTCGAGCACTACGTCTCCTCGATGACGGGCGCGGTCAAGGAGTGAAGCTGAGGCGGAAATCGACGATGGAAAAAACTGCCCGACAACGCATGGCGCCAAGCCGGCAGCTTCGATCCGATCCCCGCACTTCCGCTCCCTCTCCTTCCCGCAAGCCTGCCACAAGCTTGTTGAGGCATGGTCTGGCTAAGGAAAACCGGTAAAAGGCGGACTTTCTTGGCGATTTCTCCACCCAGCGACATCGTTATGGATGTGGCCCGAGCCGTCGACCCGGCGGATATCGAGACCGCCCGCGCCGCGCTGGCAAAGCGGGCCGGCGGCGCTGCGGGCACGTTTTCACTCGACACCGCCGCTTCGGTCGATGCCGGCTCGATCCTGTCGCGCGCCACCGCCGACAAGGCCGCCGCTGCAACCGACCCGGCCAACAAATTCAAGAAGTTCGAGGCGATGGTGCTGCAGACCTTCATCCAGAACATGCTGCCAAAGGATACCGAGGGCGTCTACGGCAAGGGCCTGGCCGGCGACATGTGGAAATCGCAGCTTGCCGAGCGGGTCGCGGACGTGATGGCCGAACGCGGTGGCATCGGCATCGCCAAGTCGATGCTTGCCGACCACTATCTCGAAGGCAAGCGCGTGGTTCCGGTCGGTCCGGTTTCGGGCGGGTTGGAAAAGACCGAGATCGACCAGCAAAACAGCCTGTCGACCTCGCTGGTCCACCAATTGCAGCGCAAGGCTGCGGGGTCGATGACCGGTGACGAGACGACCATAAAAACAAATATCAAGATCTAAACGGGAAACGCCATGGCCGACTTTTCGGAATCCACCTCCAACCTGCCAGCACGCACGACCGCGTCGGAAGCGCCGATCCCGTTCGCGCGGCCTGGCAACCTCGCCGCCATCATCGGTCGCATCGAGGAAGTGGTCGAGGAAGAGACCGCCGGCATCCGCAACGCGACCAACTATGATCTCAAGGCATCGAACGCCCGCAAGAGCCGCTACCTCTACGAGTTGACCCGCGCCATGAAGGGCGGCAGCGAAGCCGAATTCCTCGAACAGCACCGCGAGGGCCTGACCCGGCTGCGCCAGAAGCTGGCGAAGAACGAAGCGGCGATCCTCGCGCATCTCAGCGCGGTCAACGAAGTCGCCAGCCTGCTGCGGCATGCCATCCAGCGCGCCGAGACCGACGGCACCTACTCCGCCGGCGAGTTCGGCTGGATGAAGGCATGATGCCGAACACGAGCGACACTTCGGAGATCCTGCCGAAGCAACGGCGCAGTGCCGCGTCGCCTTCGCAAGGGACTGATCAAGGGACTGACAAGAGTCGATGATCAAGGTCATCGCCATCGCCGTCTGGATTTGCGCCGCAACCCTCGGCGCCGTGTTCTATTCGTTTCAGGCGGCCGGCGAGCGCGGTGTCGGCGAAACGCCGAAGCCGATGCTGGGCGGTCTCGACTACGTCAAGACCGACATCATTTCGGTGCCGCTGATCCGCGATTCTGAGATCGGCGGCTATTTCCTGACCAAGCTCGTCTACACCGTCGAACCCGAGCAGATAAAGAAGCTGTCCATTCCGGCCGAAGCGCTGATCACCGACCAGGTCTATTCCTACCTCTATTCCAATCCGCAGATCGACTTCACCAACAAGGCGACCATCGATCTCGATGCCTTCCGCGCCGCAATCCGCGATACCGTCAACGCGCGTGTCGGCGCGCCTTTGGTGCATGAAGTTCTGATCGACCAGGTCAATTTCCTGTCGAAGGACGAAATCCGCGACAACTGGCTGCGCCGCAAGAAAAGCGAAACGGCGACCGAAATGACCAAGGCGTTCAAGGAACACTGAGTTGCCCTGCTCACAGGCCCGGTCACATCGAGCCTCGCCTGCCGCAAGGGCAGGAACCAGCCACCCGAATCCGCGTTGACGTAAACGTCAACCCAAAGCTATATGCGGCAGCGACCGTGATCGCGAAACCGCGGCATGGGCTTCGGCTGGATCGAAGCGCCGTTGCGAGACAGATGCAACCAGACAAGGAGAACAGCGTGAGCGTTCAGGAGATTGCCGAGAAGATCAAGTCGCGGGTGGCCAGTAGCGGGTTCGATCGTTCCGTGAAATTCGACACCGGCAGCGACGGCGTCATCGTCATCGACGGCGCGACTGTTTCGAACACCGATGCACCCACCGACTGCACCATCAAGCTCTCGCTCGACGATCTGGATTCGCTGATCGCTGGCGACCTGAACCCGACAATGGCGTTCATGACCGGCAAGATAAAGGTCGAAGGCGACATGACCGTCGCTATGGCGCTCAGCCAGCTGATCGGCTGAAGGCATCCAGCCGCCCAGGCGGCGGCACCCACCAATTGCGAAAAAACGCCGCCTTTTTCGGGCGGCGTTTTTGCATGAAATGCTGGCGGCTTCGTGTCAGGCCGCCGATATCAATTCCTGCGCCTTCAGCTTGCGACCGGCCGCCTTCAGCGTGCCGTGCACGCCGTCAAGCGCGCCTTCCCCCAGTTCCAGCGCCAGCAGGCGGTGCCGCTCATAGGGTCCTGGCATGGCAAGTGAACCGGTCTTCTCGGCCGAGAAGCCGAAGCGCGCGTAATAGGGCGCATCGCCGACCAAAAGGATAGCGGCATGGCCGAGACGCGCCGCTTCGGCGATGGCATGGCGCATCAGCGCCGAGCCGATGCCGGCATTCTTGAGCGACGGGTCGACGGCAAGCGGGCCAAGCAGCAGCGCGGCCGCACCGCCCTCGCCCAGCCTGACATCCCACAGCCGCACGGTGCCGGCCACGCCGCCCGAAGCATCGCGGGCGACGAAGGCCAGCCCTTCCGAGGGCCGCCGGCCACGCCGCAACTTCTCCGACGACTTTTTCCTGCGCTTCGGCCCCATGGCCCGATCGAGCAACGCCTCGCGCGCCGCAACATCGGCGGCGGTTTCGGCGACCATCCCAAAGGCCGGTGCGTGGCCCCCAATTTCAACTGGCATTTCCATTTCAAATGACATTTCCATTTCCGCAATCCTGGCGAGCGGAGATCTGTTCCACAGGCGAGCCCGGGTGGACGACAGGCGCCCACCTGGGATGATCTGATCGGCTCTCTCAGCGCATTTTCAGGCGAAGTTGTGTCCGGTTCGCCGTCCGAAAATGCGCTGAGGAAGCGCCGTCAGATCACGTAGGATCGGAGAGGCTCGAAGCCGTTGAAGGCGACCGCCGAGTAGGTGGTCGTGTAGGCGCCGGTGCCTTCGATCAGCACCTCGTCGCCGATCGTCAGCGACAAAGGCAGCGGATAGGGCGTCTTCTCGTACATCACGTCGGCCGAATCGCAGGTCGGGCCGGCGAGCACGCAAGGTGCTGTCTCCGTGCCGTCATGCGCGGTGACGATCGGGTAGCGGATCGCCTCGTCCATCGTCTCGGCCAGGCCGCCGAACTTGCCGATGTCGAGGAACACCCAGCGCACATTGTCGTTGGCCGCTTTCTTCGAGATCAGCACGACTTCCGACTTGATGACGCCGGCATTGCCGACCATGCCACGGCCCGGCTCGATGATGGTCTCGGGAAGCGCGTTGCCGAAATGCTTGCGCAGCGCCGAGAAGATCGCCTGGCCATAGGCCTGGGCGGCCGGCACGTCACGCAGATAGCGCGTCGGGAAACCACCACCCATATTGACCATCTTCAAGACGATGCCTTCTTCGGCGAGCGTCGCGAACACCACCTTGGCGTCGGCCAGCGCACGGTCCCAGGCGGTCAGGTCGGTCTGCTGCGAGCCGACATGGAACGATACGCCATAGGCGTCGAGGCCGAGCCCCTTGGCATGGCGCAGCACGTCGACGGCCATCGCCGGCACGCAGCCGAACTTGCGCGACAGCGGCCATTCGGCGCCCTCGCCATCGGTCAGCACGCGGCAGAACACGCGCGCGCCTGGAGCGACGCGGGCGATCTTCTCGACCTCTTCGACGCAGTCGACCGCGAACAGGCGGATGCCGAGCTGGTAGGCGCGTGCGATGTCACGCTCCTTCTTGATGGTGTTGCCGAAGGAGATGCGGTCCGCCGGCGCACCAGCGTCCATCGCCATCTCGACTTCGGCAACGGAAGCGGTGTCGAAGGACGAGCCCATCGCAGCAAGCAGGCGCAGGATTTCCGGCGCCGGGTTTGCTTTCACAGCATAGTAGATCTTGGAATCAGGCAGCACCTTCTCGAAGGCGCGGAAATTGTCGCGCACGACATCGAGGTCGACGACGAGGCAGGGGCCGGTCGGACGTCGGGTGGCGAGAAAGTCAAGAATGCGCTGGGTGGCCATCGGGGTCTCTCCATCAGCGCCTTTCGGCGCGCAATAAGGCTGCGGGACGCGGGCTGTCGGCCTCGCGAACTCGCGGTGGACAAAGGCGGGACGGAAATTCATGGAACCAGCCGGTGGAGACCCCGGAACCATGAAGCGCCGTCTCGCGGCGGTGAACCTTGGCCTTGCCCGGCCTCGGTTCGCTTTGTCTGCCTTGGCTTGGATGGGAGACCCGTCCGCACTGCCGGCAATGAAGGTGTGCCTCTTCAGTAACCCCGGTTTTTGGACAACCGGCAGAACACCAGAAAGGCCCGCACCGTCGTTGCTTCAAGGTGTCCTCGGGCTGGCGGTTGGCCGCTAGACCGACTGGAGGGGTTAGCTCCAGTTACCTTACCGATTTCCCTCACCATTCGAGGATCGGCGGACACCCACAGGCACGTGCGACTTTGGGCAAGCGCGATATAAGGGCGAAGACTTTCACAATCAATAAAAATCGTATCGCAGGTTGTAAAATTTCTGGCGTCGAACAATGTTGCGGCAACCGTATCCGGATATCGAACGATGACAGGCACGCACGGCCCTCTCAACGCCTTTCTCGATCTTCGCCAGATGCCAGTGGCACATGCCCAGCTAGGCCCGCTGGCCGGCCTGCGGCTGGCCGTCAAGGACATCTACGACGTCGCCGGCTACCGCACCGGTTGCGGCAATTTGCAAAAATTCGCCGAAAGCCACGCAGCCTCGCGCACCGCACCCGCCGTGCAGATGATCCTCGATGCCGGCGCACGCTTCGTCGGCAAGACGCAGACCGACGAGCTTGCCTTCGCGCTGTTCGGCCAGAATGCGCATTTCTCGTTTCCGGTGAACCCGGCGGCACCCGACCGCGTCACAGGCGGCTCCTCATCGGGATCGGCGGCGGCGGTGGCGGGCAGGCTGGCCGATATCGCCACCGGCTCCGACACCGGCGGCTCGATCCGCGCCCCGGCGAGCTTTTGCGGACTGATCGGGCTGCGCACCACGCATGGCCGCATTCCGCTCGACGGCACCATGAAGCTGGCGCCGAGCCTCGACACGTTCGGCTGGTTCGCCGACGACATCGAGACCTACGAAACCGTCGGCAAGCTGCTGCTCGGCCGCGATCCGCACCAGCATGTGTTGGACCGGCCGCTGGCACTGGATTGGCTGGATGGATTGGTCGCCCGCCCGGCGCTTGCCGAATATGGTGAAATGAAGGGGCTGGCGGGCAAGGTCTTCGGCGCGCCGATGACGCCGGGAGTGCGCTTCTCCTCATCTCCCGATGAACTCTACTGGTGCTTTCGCCGGCTGCAGGCCAGGGAGGCCTGGGCGGTGCATGGCGAATGGATCACCAGCGGCGAGCGCGGCCTTGGCCCCGGCGTCGAGGAGCGTTTCGGCTTTGGCCGCGCCGTCGACGACAAGACAGCCCAGGCCGAGAAGGTGCGACGTCTGACCTTTCGCGGCGAACTGAGCGCCCTGCTCGGCAAGAACGGCTTCCTTGTCCTGCCGACGGTGCCTGGTCCGGCACCTTACGTGGACAGCACGCCGGAGCAGTTCCAGGCCTATCGCGAACGGGCGCTCCAACTTCTGTGCCTGGCCGGCCTGTCCGGTTTTCCACAGATCACACTGCCCGTCGGCTCGGTCGCCGGCGCCCCGTTCGGCCTGTCGCTGCTTGGCCCTTCCGGCAGCGACATTGCCCTGATACGGCTCGGCCGGAAACTTCTCGACGCGGCACGAAAGGCCTGACCATGGACACACTGACGCGCATGCGTGCCTTCATCGACGTGGTCGAGGCCGAGGGCTTTTCGGCGGCGGCGCGCAAGATCGGCCGTTCCAAGGCCTTGCTGTCGAAATATGTGCGCGAGTTGGAGGACGAACTCGGCGCTTTGCTGCTCAACCGCACCACGCGCCAGTTCTCGATGACAGAGGCCGGCCACACCTATTACCGGCGCGCCTCGGAGATCGTGCGCGAGGTCGACAGCCTGGCCGACGCGGTGCGTGAATCCTCCGGTGACGTGCGCGGCCGGATCAAGCTGTCGGCGCCGCGCACCTTCGCCGATGCGCCGATCGGCCAGTCCCTGATCGACTTCGCCAAGCAGCATCCCGACATCGTCCTCGACATCCAGCTCGACGACCGCTTCGTCGATCTGGTCGAGGAGGGCTTCGATCTTGCGGTGCGCATCTCGCGGCTGGAGAACTCGTCGCTGATCGCCAGGCGGCTGGCGCCGTTTTCGATAAAGCTCTGCGCCTCCCCCGAACTGATCGCCAAGCATGGCATGCCGACAAGGCCGCAGGATCTCAGCCGCATGCCTTGCATCGTCGACACCAATGGCCGCGGACTGAACAACTGGCCGTTCAAGGGCGACAATGGCGATCCGGTGAGCGTTTCGGTGTCCGGTCCGGTCGAGGTCAACAGCCCGATGACGGCGAGAGCCGCGGCCGTGGCGGGTCTCGGATTTACCGTCCTGCCGGATTTCATCGCCGCGCCCGACCTCGCGAGCGGCCGGCTGGTGGCGGTGATGGATGACCGTATCCTGTCGGGCGGCGGCATCTTCGCCGTCTACCCGCACCGTCGCTATCTGCCGGCGAAAGTCCGCGTCTTCGTCGACTTTTTGGTGCAGTGGTTCAGGACGCGCGAGGCTGGCTGACCGGCGTCAATAGTCTCGTGGTCCCAATTTCGCCCCCTTTCTGGTAACTCTCGGCAACTCTTCCGAGGCCTATGGACCGAGAATGAATCTGAAACGGCACGCAATCATGCTGGCTTCGGCCTTGGCGGCTACTTTTGCCGCCACTGGACCCGCTTACGTGCATCCGCATGTCTTCGCCGAGGCCCGCCTCGATGTGATTCTCTCCCCGGATCACCAAAGCGTGAAGGCTCTGCGTCATCTCTGGCGCTTCGACGATCTGTTTTCCTCGACCGTGATGATGGAGTTCGACAAGAACTCCGACCTGAAGCTCGACGACAAGGAGCTGAAGGAAGTCGCCGACACCGTTCATGCCTCGCTGGCCGAGTTCAATTACTTCCAGCTCGTCACCGTCGACGGCAAGGATGTGGCGATGACGCCGCCGCCGCATCTGATGGCCAATTTCGACAACGATCAGCTGATCATCCTTTTCGAGTCCGAACCTAAGGTGCCGATCAAGCTCCACGGCAAGATCGATATCGGCGTCTACGATCCGACATTCTACACGGCGATCGACTTCACCGAGGACTCCAACATCACGGTTGAAGGCCTGCCCTCGAACTGCACCAGCAAGGTGGTCCGTCCAGACCCGGACGAGGCCATCAAGGAAAACCAGAAGACCCTCACCGATGCCTTTTTCAATGACCCGACCGGCACCGATATGAGCAAGATCTTCGCCACCAAGCTCGAACTGACCTGTCAGCCAGAAGGATGAAGCCGGTGACGAAACCGTCCCTGCGTTTGGCGTTCGGCCTGTTGGCCCTCACTGTCGCCATGATGCATTTCGCCGACGCCGCTCATGCCCAGAGTTCGCTCGGCATCGGCGTCAATGACGGCATGGCGCCCACCACCGGCCCGTTCGCCCACATCCTGATGTGGATCAATCTCAGGCAGCAAGAATTCTACCGCGCGCTGGCGACGGCGATGAAGGCGATGCGCCAGGACGGCAGCAAGATCTGGGTACTCGTCGGCCTGTCCTTCGCCTACGGTATTTTCCATGCCGCCGGCCCCGGCCACGGCAAGGCGGTGATCTCGTCCTACATGGTGGCCAATGAGGTGGCGTTGCGGCGCGGCATCCTCTTGTCCTTCGTCTCGGCGCTGCTGCAGGGCCTGACCGCGGTCGCGGTGATGGGAGTCGCCTACTTCGTCCTGCGCGGCACCTCCGTCTCGATGACGGACGCAGCCTGGTTCATGGAGATCATGAGCTTTGTCTTCGTCACCCTGTTCGGCGCCTGGCTCCTGTGGCGCAAGCTCGGCCCTTCCATCCTGCGCCTGTTTGGCAGAGGACCGGCCTACAGCCTGTCGGCGGCTCACGCCGGCCATTCTCACGCCGGTCATTCTCATGGGGGTCATTCGCATGCCGGTCACTCCCATGCAGCTCACAGCCATTCGGCGCATGCTCATGCGCACGCGCTACACGCGCATGACCATGTGCACGGCCCTTCGCACGATCATCACGATCATGCCGAACACGATCATGAACACCACGATCACGCGGCGGGCGAAGTCTGCGACACCTGCGGCCATTCGCACGCACCCGATCCGGCGCTGCTGTCGGGCGATCGCTTCGACTGGCGCACGGCGTGGACGGCGGTGGCGGCGGTCGGCATCCGCCCCTGCTCCGGCGCGCTGATCGTGCTCAGCTTCGCCCTGCTCAACGGGCTCTGGCTCGGCGGTTTGCTGTCGGTGCTGGCGATGTCGCTGGGAACGGCGATCACCGTATCGGCACTGGCGACACTGGCGGTGACCGCCAAGAACTGGGCGGTCTATTTCGCCGGCGACGGCCGCATGGGCAACCGCATCCACTCGATCGTTGAGATCGGCGGCGCCGCCTTCGTGTTCCTGTTCGGACTGCTGCTGCTGTCGGCAAGCCTGGCGGCAGGCGGATGATGCCCGACGCAGCGAGGCTCGGAGTTTAACCCGCGATCTTGCCGCCGAGTTCATCTTCGATATGAGCGCGGATGATCTCGTCAAAGCTCCTTTCGGCGCTGAAGCCCAGTTCCCTTGACCGCCGCGCCTCGAACCGTGTTGGCCAGCCCTTGACGATCGCCCAGATCGTGTCATCCGGCTCCTCGCGGATCAGGCTTACCGCCTTCGGCCCGGCGATGCGTTCCAGCGCCTCGATCTGCTCGCCGACGGTGACGGCGACGCCAGGCATCGTCAGGTTGCGGCGTGGCCCGACGGCGCTGCTGTCGATCCCTGCCGCATGGATCAGGAAGTTGACCGCCGAGCGCGGGCTGGCATGCGTGTGCACGACCGAGCGCGGCACCGGCAGGATCGCCTCCTGGCCGCTCAACGGCTCGCGGATGATGCCTGAGAAGAAGCCGGACGCCGCCTTGTTCGGCTTGCCCGGCCGCACGCAGATGGTCGGCAGCCTGATGCCGATGCCGTCGAAGAAACCGCGCCTGGAATAGTCGGCCAGCAGCGCTTCGCTCATCTGCTTCTGGGTGCCGTAGGAGGTCAGCGGCGTCGGATGGAAGTCATCGGGAATGACATCCGGGAACGGCGCGCCGAACACCGCGATCGACGAGGTGAAGACGACGCGCGGCGCAAAGCCCGCCAGCCGGATGGCATCGAACAGGGCGCGCGTGCCATCGAGATTGACGCGGTAGCCGAGATCGAAATTGGCTTCCGCCTCGCCCGATACGATGCCCGCGAGATGAAAGACGACATCGGGACGCGATGCGACCAGGCGCTCAGCGGCACCCGCTTCGGCGAGATCGCCGGTGTGCAGCGTGACGCTGACGCCATCCAGGCTCGGGGCCTGCGGCGGCACGATATCGTGTAAATCGAGCGCGGTGATCTTGCCGCCGCGCAGCGTCCCGTCCTTGGCCAGCCGGGCGATGAGCTTGCGGCCGACCATGCCCGCGGCGCCAGTGATCAGAATGCGCATATCGAAAATCCCTTGCCTATTTACCTTGGTTTTTTGCGCTGGTTGCGGGCGCGCAGCCAGAACACCGAGAAGAACGCCAGCACGAAGACGACGCCGAAGGCGCCGGCCAGCACGGTCGAAAGGCTGCCGAGTGCCAGCATTACGGTCGGCAGATAGTAGGCGCCGATACCGAACAGAAGCATGATCCACACTGCGGCGATAAGAGCATTCCTGGTGTCGCGGTCCATCATGCCGCACCAGGGCAGCGGGCGTTCGTCAAGCTGGTTTTCAAGGTTTTGCAACTCCCGAGGCAGGACGATCGACATCGATCGATCCGGTCCTAGTGATGGTGGTCGTGATAGGCTGCCGCTTCATGCTCGTGCCCATGCTCGTGCTCGTCGCCGTCGTCGGCGCACTGGCCGAATTCCGGTTCCACGGTGGCATGGCTGATGCCGTGCTCGCTGGCAAGCCGCTTCTTGACGGCACTCACCGCCTGATGCGCATCGACGCCCTCGTCGAGACAGGCATGCAGCGTCGCCATGTTGCTGGTCCCGTCGAGCGACCAGACATGCATGTGGTGCACTTCGCGCACGCCCTGGATCGTCGCCTCGATATCCCTGGCGATCAGATCGCGGTCGAGGCTTGGCGGCACGCCCTCGAGCAGGACATGAGCGGCTTCTCGCATCAGCGACCACGCCGTGTACAGGATCAGCAGCGAGACCAGGACCGACAGGATCGGGTCGATCGGCGTCCAGCCCGTCGCCAGGATGACCAGCGCCGCCGCGATGGCCGCAGCCGAGCCGAGCAGGTCGCCAAGCACATGCAGGATGGCGCCGCGCATGTTCAGGCTCTCGCGGTCGCCGCCATGCAGCACGAAGAACGAGCCGATGTTGACCAGCAGGCCGAGGATCGCCACCGCCAGCATTGGCCCGCCAAGCACCGGTGCCGGCGCCTGCAGGCGCTCCCAGGCTTCGTAGACGATCCACAGGGCGATGACGAAGATGGCGATGCCGTTGGTATAGGCCACCAGCGTTTTGACCCGCCCGAAGCCATAGGTGAGACGAACGGTCGCCGGGCGGCCAGCCAGATGGAAGGCATACCAGGCAAGGCCGAGCGCGATCGAGTCGGCGAGCATGTGGCCGGCATCGGCCAGCAGCGCCAGCGATCCGGTGAGGATGCCGCCAAGCGCTTCGGCGACCATGAAGCCGCCGGTCAGGCAGGCTGCGATCAGAACGCGTTTCTTGTCGGTCGAGCCATGCACATGACCGGGGCTGTGATCATGCCCAGTGTGATCATGCCCGCTGTGATCGTTTGTATGTGCCAATGGCGAACTCCTAAGCGCCGAATTCCGCGCGACAATCCTCGAGCCGTCGCTTCTGCTGGCCGTCGCCATCGAAATTGGCCGGATCGAGCCACGCCTCATAGGCTTTGCTCAAGGCCGGCCACTCCTTGTCGATGATCGAATACCACGCGGTATCGCGGTTTTCACCCTTGACGATCAGATGCTGGCGGAAAATGCCCTCGAACTTGAAGCCGAACCGTTCGGCCGCCCGCTTCGACGGCTCGTTGCGGTTGTTGCACTTCCATTCGTAGCGGCGGTAGCCGAGTTCGTCGAAGATGTATTTCATGAACAGGAACTGCGCTTCGGTTGCTCCCGGCTTGCGCGAGATGAGCGGTCCCCAATAGATGTTGCCGATCTCGATGACGCCGTAAGCCGGATCGATGCGCATCAGCGTCTGGCGTCCGGCGACCTTGCCGCTGGCTTTGTCGATGACGGTGAAGAACAGCGGATCCTCGCTGGCCTCGACCTTGTCCAGCCATGGCTGGAAGGCGGCGCGGGTCTCCGGCGGATAATCGGGCAACCAGGCGAAGCGGCCGTCGATGTCGGACACGGAGGATGCTTCATAGAGGCCGTCGCCGTGTTTTGCAGCACTCAGCGGCTCAAGCCGGACAGTGCTTCCGTCGATGGTCTTGCGTTCGGGCCGCGGGCGCGGTTGCCAATCCCTGAGATTTTCCGACACCGAAAGCTCCAATCCGTTTGACTTTTGCCAGCCGAAGCTCACAAAAACGCGACCCAACAGCAAGAACCACACGGACGGGAAAAATGCTCCACACGATTTCGGCCTTCGACCGCCTTGGCGAGGAAAACGCCTTTGCCGTGCTCGCGAGGGCCACAGCACTTGCCCAACAAGGCCGCGACATCGTCAATCTCGGCATCGGCCAGCCCGACTTCAAGACGCCGCAGCACATCGTCGAGGCGGCGATCAAGGCGCTGCGCGACGGCCATCACGGCTACACGCCGGCCAATGGCTTGCTGGCGACGCGCGAGGCGGTGGTGCGGCGCACGCTGACCACCACCGGTGTCGAAGTATCGCCCGAAACGGTGATGATCCTGCCCGGCGGCAAGCCGACCATGTTCGCGGCGATCCTGATGTTCGGCGAACCTGGCGCCGAAATCCTCTATCCCGATCCAGGCTTCCCCATCTATCGCTCGATGATCGAATTCACGGGTGCGGCGCCTATTCCGGTGCCGATGCGCGAGGAGAACGGCTTTGCCTTCTCGGCCGAGGAGACGCTGGCGCTGATCACCTCGAAGACCAGGCTGCTGATCCTCAACTCGCCGGCCAATCCGACCGGCGGCGTCACGCCGCGTGCCGAGATCGAGAAACTGGTCAAGGGGTTGGAGGCGCATCCGCACGTCGCCATCCTCTCCGACGAGATCTACGACGTCATGACCTATGATGGCGAGACGCATTGCTCGCTGCTCGGCTTTCCCGAGATCCGCGACCGGCTGATCGTGCTCAATGGCTGGTCGAAAACCTGGGCGATGACCGGCTGGCGCATGGGTTGGTCGATCTGGCCGAATGGCGACAAGGGCGCCCATCTCTACGACAAGGTGCGCAAGCTGGCTGTCAACTGCTGGTCCTGCGTCAACGCGCCGAGCCAATTCGCCGGCATCGCGGCAATCGACGGCCCGCAGGACGATGTCGCCAATATGATGCGCGCCTTCGACCGCCGCCGGAAGATCGTCGTCGAGGGACTGAACGCCCTGCCTGACATTTCCTGCATCACGCCCAAGGGCGCGTTCTACGCTTTCCCCAACGTCTCGAAGACCGGCTGGAAGGCCAAGAAGCTCGCCTCGGCGCTGCTCGACGAGGCCGGCGTGGCGCTGATCGGCGGTCCCGATTTCGGCATTCTCGGCGAAGGCTATATCAGGCTCTCCTATGCCAATTCCGAGGAGAACATCTTGCGGGCGCTGGAACGGATCGGGGCCTTCCTGGCGAAGTAAGCTTGAAAGCGGCCGCTGTCCTCTTCCGGACAATTTGCGGCTGTGGCATCACGGTGTCATGAGCCGTCCGGAGGCGCGCGGCCAAGACTGGGCGTGCATGTCGAGAACGGCTACGGTCCTCGGATCAGGATCGAAGTGGGGTGACATCGGATGTTCTATGCAATCCTTGCCTATCATGTGGAAGACGCAATCAAAGCGCTGACGCCGCAGGAAGATACGGCGCTGATGGCTGACTTGCTCAAGATCCATGAAGGGCTCTATGCCGACGGCAGCCTTGGCCCGTCGGCGCGGCTTGACGCGACACAATCGGCCTGCACCTTGCGCGACGGCATGATCGTCGACGGCCCCTTCGCCGAAACCAAGGAACAGCTTCTCGGCCTCTATGTCGTCGACTGCCCGACGCGGGACGATGCCATCGCTATCGCGCGCGACTTTCGTCGCGTCAATACGACCGCCGTCTACGAGATCCGTCCTATCGCGCTCTATCTGCCCGGCGCAGAGCTACCGGGAGAATAACTACCCACGCCCGACAAACGGCATCTTGGTCGCCATGACGGTCATGAACAGCACGTTGGCCTCGAGCGGCAGGCTGGCCATGTGGACGACGGCGTCGGCGACGCGCTGAACATCCATCACCGCTTCGGCTGATATCGAGCCGTTGGCCTGCGGCACGCCGACCGTCATCGGCTGCGCCATATCGGTCAGCGCATTGCCGATATCGATCTGGCCGCAGGCGATGTCATAGGGCCGGCCGTCGAGCGCCAGCGTCTTGGTCAGCCCGGTGATGGCATGCTTGGTCGCCGTGTAGGGCACCGAGCCCGGGCGCGGCGCATAGGCCGACACCGAACCGTTGTTGATGATGCGGCCACCCATCGGCTTCTGCTTGCGCATGGCGCCAAAGGCGGCACGGGCACACAGGAACGAACCGGTGAGATTGACGCCGACGATATCGTTCCACACTTCGACCGGTATCTCGTCGATCGGCGCCGATTTGTAGCCCATGCCGGCATTGTTGAAGAGCAGGTCGACACGGCCGAAGGCCGCCGCCACGGTCTCGAACAGATCGTCGACCTCGCCTGCCTTGCTGATATCGCAGGCTACCGCCAAGGCCTTGGCGTCGGTGCGGCCGGCCTCGGCGACCGCAGCGTCCAGCACCGACTTGCGGCGCCCGCAAAATACCGTGTTCCAGCCGTTCTTGAGCAGCGCCGTGGCGACGCTCTTGCCGATGCCCGTGCCGGCCCCGGTGACGATGGCGGTTCTTTGCTCGGTCATGGCTGTTGTCCTCCGGCAGAGCTGCGCTTGCTCGACTGATTTTCGGGTTTTGGCTCGAAAAAGGAAGGCATCGCAAATGACGGCGGCGATGGCAAGCGTGTCCATCCGATCGGGCCGACAAAAAGGGCGGCCATTGGCGACCGCCCCTGATCTGAACCGGGCTTGGGAGGAGGAAAAGCCGATCCGACTGTGTTGAATGATGCGCTTGCTGGGTTAACGAGAGGTTAACCCGGAAAGTGCCTCCTGTGCCGTTTTGGCCTACCAGCGCGGATTGGGTGATGTCCCTGCCTTGGCCGGCACCTTGGCCGCCGAAACCGTTGCCTCGACATGGTCGACCAGCGCGTCCGGCAGGCCGAGCCGGCCTGCAAGCAGGTCGAGATAGCCACGCTCGGCGCGGGTGTCGGGATCGATGGTCAGGCGCGATGCCGTGTAGAGTTCGAGCTTCTGCGCGTCGGTCTTGGCGCCGCCACCAGCGTGTCGAGGTCGAGCGGGCTTGCCAGCTCCGCCATCAGGAACTTTTCGGCATCGGAGTCTATGCCGGCCAGGCTGAGCTTGCCGGCGATCTTCTGGCGCTCTTCATCGTCGATATGGCCATCGGCCTTCGCCGCCGAGATCATCGCCCGTATCAGGGTCAGCGTGAATTCGTCCTCGCCTTGCGGCGCCTGCGACGGGTGGAAGGCGGTGTCCTTGGGCGGCGGCAGCAATTCCGGTTCGCCGGCCGCCGGTGCTTCGGCGGGTGCGTTGCCGGCCTTGTAGTTCTGGTAGGCCTTGTAGGCGAGACCGCCGATGGCAGCCAGTCCGCCAAGCTTCACCGCGGCGCCCGTTACGTTACGACCGGCACCAGTTCCAAGTAGCACGGCGGCCAGTGCGCCGGCGGCCAGCGGATTGTCCTTGGCCATCTGCACGGCCTGCCCCGCCTTGTCGCGAACGGTGCCGCTGGTGCCGGGGATTTGCGAGCCGAGCAGATCGTCGAGAAGCTTCTTGGGATCGAACATTCAGTGCCTCCAGGATTTGCCCGGCCGAACGGGCAGGTTTCGAACGTCGAAGACGTAAGTCCCGAAACTTGACATTGCAATGACGGCGGCCGCTTTGCAGCAGCTCGATGCCTGGATCAGGAGCCGATATGCGGCTCTCTGCCCCGCGCCTGCGCAAGCTCGACCTGGCGCTGGCGCTCGGCATAACGCTGGCGGTCCTCGTCCGAACGCGCATCGAAGCAATGGGGGCAGGAAATACCGGCGGCGAATTTGGGCGACGTCAGGTCGCCCGGCGTCAGCGGGCGGCGGCAGGCCCGGCACAGTTCCGCTTCGCCCTCGGCGAGGCCGTGCGACACCGAAACCCGCTCGTCGAAGACGAAGCACTCGCCTTGCCAGAGGCTCTGTTCAGCCGGAACCTCTTCAAGGTATTTGAGGATGCCGCCCTTGAGATGAAAGACATCCTCGAAGCCGAGCGATTTGACATAGGCGGTTGCCTTTTCGCAGCGTATGCCGCCGGTGCAGAACATCGCCACCTTGCGGCCTTCGAACTCCCCCCGGTGCGCCTCCACCCAGGCCGGGAACTCGCGAAAGCTTGCGGTGGCCGGGTCGATCGCACCCCTGAATGTGCCGATCGACACCTCGTAGGCGTTGCGCGTGTCGATGATGACAGTGCTGGGCTGCGAAATCAGCGCGTTCCAGTCGGCCGGCGCGACATAGGTGCCGGCACTTTTCGAAGGATCGATGTCGTCGACACCCATGGTAACGATCTCGCGCTTCAGCCGCACCTTCATGCGGTGGAACGGCATGTCCGCGGCTGCGCTGTACTTGACCTCGAGGCCAGCCAGCCCTTCGATGGCTTCAAGGTACAGGATCAGTTCGGCAATTGCCGTCTCGCTGCCGGCGACGGTGCCGTTGATGCCTTCATGCGCCAGAAGCAGCGTGCCCTTGATGCCGCGCCCGCAGCAGAAGGCGGCGAGCGGCGCGCGCAGTTCTTCGAAAGCGTCGAGCCGGGCAAACCGGTAGAGCGCTGCGACGCGGAAGGGTGGAAGTGATGTCATTGCCGAAGCCACTAAACGCTCACGAAAGCCGATTCAAGGCAGAGCAAGCATCCTGTTCGGAGGTCACTGGCGCAAATCTGCACCATAGGCGAATTTGTACCATAGCTGAGATCAGGGAGTCAAGAAAAAATTCCTATCCTGGAAAACTGTCGGCACAAAACTGCCGACACCGCCGAGCTGGCAGCCGCCTTTGTGAGCTAAGCCTGGCGAGCATGGGCGACGCGTGACATCGCGACACGGCCGGTTTCGTGGACAGGAAAACGGCCTTCTGCTAACCGGTTGAATTGTCCCACGCCACGGAGAGACACATGCCTAGCAAGACCGAAAAACTCCTGTCGCTCCTCAACGGCCAGCCCGTCATCCCGGTGCTGAAGATCTCTGATGTCGCCAATGCGGTGCCGCTGGCACGCGCGCTGGCACGCGGCGGCCTGCCGGCTATCGAGATCACGCTGAGGACCGCCGACGCACTGGAAGCGATCCGACGGGTGGCCGGTGAAGTCGAGGACGCCATCGTCGGCGCCGGCACCATCCTCGATGCGGGCCAGTTCGAAGAGGCAGCCGCCGCAGGCTCTCGGTTCATCGTCAGCCCCGGCATCACCCGCGAGCTTCTGGCGGCAGCCGCCGGCAGCGATGTTCCGCTGCTGCCCGGCGCCATCACACCCGGCGAGATCATGGCCGCGCGGGAAGCCGGCTTGCGCTTCCTGAAATTCTTCCCGGCCGAGCAGTCGGGCGGCATCGCTTCGCTGAAGGCCTTCGCCTCACCGCTCGCCGATGTGAAATTCTGCCCGACCGGCGGCATCTCGGCCAAGAACGCGGCTGACTATCTAAGCCTGCCCAACGTGGTCTGCGTCGGCGGTTCCTGGGTGGCGCCCGACGACCTCGTCAAGGCCGGCAAGTGGGACGAGATCGAAGCCCTGGCGCGCGCGGCGAGCAAGCTTGCGAAATAAGGCTTCGGCCACGGCACGAAAAAACCCGGCCGACTCGCGTCGACCGGGTTTGCCAAATCGGCTCCGAACCGGATCAGCTACAGACCCGAACCTTTTCAACCACCCTGTGGTGATGCTTCCAGCTTGTGACCACCTTGGTCCGGCAATGCTTCTTCATGTGCATATGGTCATGAGTCTTGACGGCAGTGGTCTCGGCCTGCGTAGGGGCGATGGCCGCCGAAGCGGTTGCCAATGCGATGACCGATGCCAATAGGATGTTCTTCATGGATCTCCCCGGGTTTGAACGAACCTATATTAACCCGGGGAATAGGCCGACCGTTCCGGCTTCACGAGAAGTTCAGCCGCGCGTGACCGTGCAGGCTGGCCCGGTTCGCTGAACAGCAAAAAGCCGCGCTGGTTGCCCGGCGCGGCTTTGTCGATTGATTTGCCGTCACTTGGTCTGGAAGCGGGCCACCGACATGAACTTGACGGCGTTGCCGGTGAAGCGATTGGCATCGGCCACCTGGCTGCTCGGCTGGAAGCCGGCCGTGTAGACCTCGCTCGGCGGCGTGTGCACGATGCTGTAGGCGTAGCCCGGCGCCGTCGTCGCGCTTGAAACGGTGGCGACATGCTCGCCGCTGGTCAATGCCCAGCGGGCGGCCTGCGGTGCGGCTGCAACCACCATGGCCTTGGGGCCTGGCTTCAGGTCGCGGGCGGTGGCTCTCGATTCCTTGCGGGTCGTCTTGACGCCGGCGCCGATCGCGGCGGCCGGATCGGAACCGGCCGGACGGGCAACGACAGCATCGCGCGGCGATGCGGCGTTGGTGCCCGGATCGTTGAACGCCGAACGCGGCTCGGATCCGGACAAGGAAGCAAGCTGGTAATCGGCCGCACCGACCTGTGCATTGGCCTCGTCGAGCACGGCCTTGACCGCATCCGGCCTGGCCATCTCGGGCCGCGCCGTCGGCAGCACCGAGAACGCATCGGTCGCGGTCTTGCCTTGATCAGCCGTCTCGGCCAGCGCCATCAGCACATCCTTGCTGGGCGGCGCAGCCAGAGCGGCCGGCAGCGAATTGTCGGGACGCCATGTCGGCAACGGTATGTTGTTGACCGCGATCTGGGCCGGATTAGCCGAAGCCGTTGCATCGGCCAAGCCGAAAGGAACGCTCGCCGGCGCATGCGCGGTCGCCACGGCCTGCTCGGTGGTGGCTGTCGCCTCCGCCATCGCAAAAGGAACGTTCTCAGGCTGCTGAGCGCCGACATCGGCTTTCGGCCGCGGTGCGAAATCCGGCAGCGGAATGCTTCGGGCCGGCAATGCCGCGATGATCGTCTCCGGCGTGTCCTCTTCCGGCTCCGGAGCCTGCTGCTCGGTCACCTGCGGAATCTCGGCGCGCCGCGCATTCTCCGGCGCCACGATGGCAATGCCCGGGAGGTTGCTGGTCTTGGCTGCTGCTGCCGGCTTCAGGTTTCTCGCCTTGGGCGGGGGGGCGGCCGAAGCGGTCTGGACATCGGCGCTGTCGTCGGCCTCGTCGTCGCCGCCGCCGCCAAAGAAAGCCGACAGGAAGCCACCTGACTTCTTGCTGCTGCCGCCAGCACTGGCCATCTCGATGGCCGGCGAGCCTGAACCCTTGCGCGCCTTGTAGGAGGCGAGCGCCTGCTCAAAGCCGGGCAGCGGCCTGCCGTCGCTCGGCACATGCAGCGTCTTGCCATTGGGGAACAGGCTGACCAGTTCCTGCCGGCTGATACCCGGCCAATGGCGCACATTGCCGACATCCATGTGGACGAACGGCGAACCGGATGACGGATAGTAGCCGACGCCGCCGCCCTGCATCTTGAGACCGATGTTGCGCAGCTTCTTCAGCGGCACGCCGGGGATGTAAAAATCCATCGCCTTGCCGAGCATGTGCTGGCTCTTCTCGGCGACGCCCCTGCTGCGGCCGCGCAGCATCGAGTTCGTCGACGGCGAGCGATAGCCGCAGATGACCTGGATGTAGTCCGTGGCACCTGCTTCCCGATACGCTTCCCAGACCAGATCCAGCAGACGCGGATCCATCTTGGTCGGCTCGTTGCGACGCCAGTCGCGCAAAATGATGTTGATCTTCCTGAGACCCTCGGGAACGTAGCGGCCGTTGCGCTTGTAGACGATCTCGGCCTTCTCATGGGTGTGGAGATGATAAAGCTTCAGCGACCGTGTTTCGGCGCTGGCTCCGCTCGCAGCCGCGGCAACAAAACCAAAAGCGACAACCAACACTGCCAGCCACTTCGGCCAGACGCTCAAATGATGGTGCCGCCTGTTTGTGTGTCGTTCGATTCTGTTCAAATCAAAAGGCCTTGCAGGCTGCCGTTTGTCCCCGGATTTGTCCAAACGGATGTGGCATTAGCACACCCGAATATCGATCCTAATGGTTAATCATCGCTTATTGAAGCCGAAATGCGGTAACACCGTGGCGATATCCCGTCAAAAATTGTTCACAAGGTTTCTTGGTAAACCGCTGGTTTAGATCAGATTTTCGCCTTCGCCCCGAACACGATCTGTTACCGTTAGCCTTAATGCGTGAACAGAGCTGTCCATGACACAGCCACAATGCCGCTGAAACGGCGATACAAGGGCTGTTATAGCATTGCAAGCTGGCGCCGGCCTTGTGGCAAAGCCGGATTCCGGGCCGAAGCTCAGCCTGGCATCGCCCTAAGAAGCGAGTCGGTCCACGCGGCCTGTCTCCGGATCGATGCCGTGTTCCTTGAGCTTGCGATAGAGCGTCGAGCGACCGATCCCGAGTCGGCGGGCGACTTCGCTCATCTGTCCGTTGTAGTGATCGATGGCAAGCTTGATCATCTCGAGTTCGACATCGGCAAGTGCCCGCACATTGCCGCGCTCGTCGAGCGCCCGCAACGTGCCGAAGCGAGGCTGCAGCCTTGCCGGCGGATCGAACGCGATTGCTGGGCCGCCCTCGCCGGGCAAGGCTTCGTCATCGCGCCCCTCCAAAGACAGGGACGGCGACGGCGCGTCGCCGTCCATATCCAGGTTGACGGTGCCTTCCACTTGCGCCCGTATCTGCGGGAAGTCCTCGGCGGAAAGCACATCGCCTTCGCAAAGCACGGAGGCCCGGAAGACGGCATTTTCGAGCTGCCGGATGTTTCCGGGCCAGTCATAGGCCTGCAGCACGGCGAGCGCTGCCGCCGAAATACCTTGCAGGCGACGGTGCGGGTCGGCCGGCGCCACCTTCTCCATGAAATGGGTGACCAGATACGGGATGTCGTCGCGGCGGTCGCGCAGCGGCGGCACGAAGATCGGATAGACGTTCAGCCGATAGAACAGATCCTCGCGGAACTTGCCGTCCTTGACCTGCTGCAGGAGGTTGCGGTGCGTCGCCGAAATCAGCCTGATGTCGACCCTGACGGTCGAGCGGCCGCCGACCGGGTCGACCTCGCCGTCCTGGACCGCGCGCAACAGCTTGACCTGCACGTCGAGCGGCAGGTCGCCGATCTCGTCGAGGAACAGTGTGCCCGAATGCGCTTCGACGAACTTGCCCGTGTGCTTGTCGGTGGCGCCGGTGAACGAGCCCTTCTCATGGCCGAACAGGATCGATTCGACCAGATTGTCGGGGATGGCGCCGCAATTGACCGTGACGAAGGGTTTCGAACGGCGGTCGCCACTGCCCTGGATGGCGCGCGCCACCAGTTCCTTGCCGACGCCGGACTCGCCTTCGATCAGGATCGGGATGTTGGATGCCGCCGCTTTCTGGCCAAGGCGGATCACCCTGTCCATGGCCGGGCTGTGCGTGATCATGTCCTTGAAGGTCAGGAGGCCGCCGCGCCGGCGCGACGTGCGTTTGACCTCGCCCTCGACGGCCTCGACCTTGAGCGCATTGCCGATCGACGCCTGCAGCCTGTCGGGAGACGCCGGCTTGACGACGAAATCGAAGGCGCCATGACGCATCGCCGAAACCACGGTCTCGATGCCGCCCTGCGCGGTCTGCACGATGGCCGGCACGTTGATGTCGCGCTCGCGCATCGCCTTCAGCACGCCGATACCATCGAGACCGGGCATGACCAGATCGAGGATAACCACCGACACCTCGCGGGCGCCGGGTCCATCGAGGATATCGAGAGCGGCCGCGCCGCCGTCGACAACGATTGCGCTGTAGCCGAACCGCGTCACCGCCGCTTCGAGCAGCCGGCGTTGCACCGGATCGTCATCGACTATGAGTATGGAACCTGTCATGACTGATACGACTATGCCCGCCCGAGGAATCCTGCCCTGTGGACCATCTTGGCACAGGGTTCTAAATAAGGTTTCAAAAAACCCGGTGAATGAATTCCTTAGGATTTGACCGGCTTCTCGTTTCTCCTTGAACCTTGGCCACGGAAGGTGTCGGCAATGCATAAGGATTCTGGCAACATGGTCTCTGCTCGGCGGCTTGCGGCGCCGGCGTCCGGTCAGGGCGCGGCCGAGCTGGGCGACCTGCCGGAATGGAACCTTGCCGACCTCTATGCCGGCATGGACGCGCCAGAACTGAAGCGCGACATCGCCAAGGCCGCCACTGATGCGACCAGCTTCGAGAACCGCTGGAAAGGCACGCTGGCCGCCGAGGCCGAGCGCGGCAGCGCCGGCAGGTTGGGCGAGGCGCTTGTCGCCTACGAGGCGCTGGAGGAACTGATCGGCCGCATCGTCTCCTATGCGGGTCTGGTTTATGCCGGAAACACCGCTGATCCCCAGCGCGCCAAGCTCTATGGCGACGTCCAGGAGAAGATGACCGACGCCAGCGCGCACCTTCTGTTCTTCGCGCTCGAACTCAACCTGATCGACGATGCGTCGATCGAAGGCGCGCTCGTCGGCGATCCCGCCTTCGGTCACTACCGGCCGTGGGTGCTCGATCTGCGCAAGGACAAGCCCTACCAGCTCGAGGACCGCGTCGAGCAGCTCTTCCACGAAAAGTCGATCACCGGACGCGGCGCCTGGAACCGCCTGTTCGACGAGACGATGACCGACCTTCGCTTCGACATCGACGGCGAGGAACTGACGCTGGAGCCGGCGCTGAACCGTTTGCAGGACGCCGACGGCGGGGTGCGCCGCCGGGCGTCCGAGGCGCTGGCCACGACCTTCCGCAAAAATTTGCGCACCTTCACGCTGATTACCAACACGCTGGCCAAGGACAAGGAAATATCCGACCGCTGGCGCGGCTTCGAGGACATCGCCGATTCTCGCCATCTCGCCAACCGCGTCGAGCGCAGCGTGGTGGACGCCCTGGCTTCCGCCGTTCGCGATGCCTATCCGCGCCTGTCGCACCGCTATTACGCGATGAAGGCACGCTGGCTGGGCATGGAGGTGATGAACCACTGGGACCGCAACGCGCCGTTGCCGGATACGCCCCAGGCGATCATCGGCTGGGACGAGGCCAGGAACACGGTGCTGTCCGCCTATCAGCGCTTTTCGCCCGACATGGCCGAGATCGCGCGAACCTTCTTCGACCGCAACTGGATCGACGCGCCGGTGCGGCCCGGCAAGTCGCCTGGCGCCTTCGCGCATCCGACCGTGCCGTCGGCGCATCCCTATGTCCTGCTCAACTACATGGGCAAGCCGCGCGATGTGATGACGCTGGCGCACGAGCTTGGCCATGGGGTGCATCAGGTGCTGGCCGGCGGCCAGGGCGCACTGATGGCCTCGACGCCGCTGACGCTGGCCGAGACGGCATCGGTCTTCGGCGAGATGCTGACCTTCCGCTCGCTGCTCGACCAGACCACCGACCGGCGCGAGCGCAAGGCCATGCTCGCCCAGAAGGTCGAGGACATGATCAACACGGTCGTGCGCCAGATCGCCTTCTATGAATTCGAGCGCAAGGTGCATGCCGAACGCAAGAACGGCGAACTGACCTCCGACAGGCTCGGTCAGTTCTGGCTCGAAGTGCAGGCCGAAAGTCTGGGTCCCGCCATCAAACTGCGCGAAGGCTACGAGGTGTTCTGGACCTACATCCCGCACTTCATCCATTCGCCCTTCTATGTCTATGCCTATGCTTTCGGTGACTGCCTGGTGAACTCGCTCTACGCGGTCTACCAGAACGCCGAGCGCGGCTTTCAGGACAAGTATTTCGAGATGCTGCGCGCCGGGGGCACCAAACATCATTCCGAGCTTCTGGCGCCCTTCGGGCTCGACGCCACCGATCCCGCCTTCTGGCAGATCGGACTTGGCGTCATCAGTGGCCTGATCGACGAGCTGGAGGCGCTCGACGCTTGAACCGCGTCCCTCAGGCGTCGCTCTGACAGTTTAGCCGGAATGCATGTTGGAACAGCTCTACTATCGCCCTAAATATCTGTTCTTGAAGTACTCTCCACCGAAGTTTTCCGATAGCTTTCCACAAGCTCTATGATAGCCTTCGCTCCAAGCTCAGCCGGAGCGCATGCGGATCGGCGAGGAGAAATCTCAGCCAACCGTGGCGCTCAGGCGAACGCGACAACGGCCGTTGGCCATGGGCAAGCAAAGCCGATCGCCGCAGCTCGAACCGAAGCCGGCTGTTCTGCTTACCGCGGAACCACCAAGAGTAGTCCTTCGCCGAAGGTCATGACCCACGGCAGACGGATCTGACTGGAGAGAGACAATGGGCACTTTTTTCTACGTGGTCCTGGCGTTCCTGATAGGCGTGTTGGTCGGTTGGTTCCTTTGGGGGCGCCTGCGCGGTGAACTCGACAGCTTGCGCGGCGACCTCGACCGTACACGCAGCGAACGCGACAGGCTTCGCACCGACAGCGACCGCCTGACCGGCGAACTCGATGCATGCGGCAAGACCCGCGCCGACCTCGAGCGCCGGCTGCGCGACGCGCCGGCCGCGCCTGCCGCCGGAAGCAGCGCGGCAAAGCCGGCAAGCCAGGCGCCGGCGGCCCTGATGTCGACCCCCGCGCCGGCCAAATCCTCCGCCACAAAGCCCGCGCCGGTTAAACCGGCCGCCGCTGCGAAAGCGGTCTCTGCCAAGCCGGTCTCTGCCAAGGCGGTCTCTGCCAAGGCGGCGGCGAAACCCGCCGCCACCAAAGCCTCGGCTCCAGCCAAATCCGCGACGAGCAAGCCTGCAACAACAGCCAAGCCAGCAGCCGGCCCAGCATCCAGCAAGCCCGACAATCTGCGCCGGCTGATCGGTATCGGTCCGGTCAACGAGAAGCTGCTCAAGGCGCAAGGCGTCACCAGCTTCGCCCAGATCGCGTCCTGGACAGCCGCCGATGTCAAACGGATCGAGGACGTCATGAATTTCGACGGCCGCATCGCGCGCGAACGCTGGATCGAGCAGGCCAAGCTGCTCGCAGCCGGCAACGAGAAGGAATTCGCCAAGCAGTTTCCAACAGCCGGAACCTCCAGCAACAGCTGATCGCCAGGCGAGACCTGAAGATTGCAAGCGGCGGCGCCATATCGGCGCCGCCGTTTGCTCTAGGTTCCTGAGTTGGCCCAAAGGTCGGCTTTGAGAGGCAGCGTGCCGTTCCCTCGATTGCGCGCGGGCGGCACCCCATATAGAGCGGTTGATGCTTCATTGACCGCAGCATTCGGTGCCCATGTCCCTGCCCGCCGCAATTTTTCGCAATGACAAAAGCGCGCGCCAGCTCGTTTTCGACCGGCCGGCCGATATCATCGTGGCGCACGAAGCAGAGGATTTCGGGCCGGCTCTGGAAGCAGCACAAGCCGCGCATGATGCAGGCAAATGGCTTGCCGGCTATTTCTCGTATGAGGCGGGCTACCTGCTCGAACCCAAGCTCGTTCCCCTGCTGCCGAACGGACGCCGCTCCCCGCTCGTGTGCCTTGGGGTTTTCGATGCCCCGGCCGAAGAGGCGGTGCCGCCGCGCGACACCACAGCCACCAATGGCCCGATCTTCGACGCCCGTGCGACGTGGTCGCCCGAGGACTATGAAAAACGCTTCTCGCAGCTGCACCAGCACATCCGGCAAGGTGATTGCTACCAGGGCAATTTGACCTTTCCCGTGCATGCGCAATGGTCAGGCGAGCCGCTGGCCGCCTTCAATGCATTGACGGAACGTCAACCGGTGAAATATGGCGCGCTGATCGCGCTCGGTGAACCCATCGTGCTGTCGCGCTCGCCTGAACTGTTCTTCGAGATCGACGCCGAGGGCATGATCGAGACGCATCCGATGAAGGGAACGGCACCGCGCGGCGCCACCAAAGCCGAGGACGAACGGCAGAAGATCTTCCTGCGCAATGACGAGAAGAACCAGGCCGAAAACCGGATGATCGTCGATCTTCTGCGCAACGATATCTCGCTGATCAGCGAGGTCGGCACGCTAGACGTGCCGGCGCTGTTCCGCATCGAGACCTACCCGACCGTGCATCAGATGGTAAGCGACGTCAGGGCCAAACTGCTGCCGGGTCTCTCTATCCGCCAGATTTTCGCGGCGCTGTTTCCTTGCGGTTCGATTACCGGCGCGCCTAAGATCCGTGCCATGGAGATCCTGCGCGATCTGGAAGGCACGCCCCGCGATGCCTATTGCGGCGCCATAGGCTGGATCGCGCCCGGCGGCCCGATGCGCTTTTCGGTGGCGATCCGCACCATCTCGCTCTTTTCGGGCGGCAAGGCCGTCTACAATGTCGGAGGCGGCGTCGTCTTCGATTCGACGGCGCAGGAGGAGTATCAGGAGTGTCTGCTGAAAGCGCGCTTCGCGACGGGAACACCGCCGACTTTCAGTTGATCGAGACCATGCGCTGGGAACCCGGCCCGGGCTTCCTGCGCTTCGATCGTCATCTTGCGCGCCTCTACGGCTCGGCGGCGGAGCTCGGCTTCCGCTGTGATCCAGGCACGGTCGGCGAGGCGCTGAGCAGCGCGGTCGGCGGTTCCGGCGTTGCCATGCGCACGCGGCTCGTCCTGTCGCACGATGGTGAGGTGGCGGCCTCGGCGCAGCCTTATGAACCGCTCGCCGCCGACAAGGTCTGGACGCTGCGGCTGGCGCGGACGAGGCTCGATTCGAACGACACGCTGCTGCGCCACAAGACCAGCCGACGACAGCTCTACACGCATGCCCGCGCCGAATATCTCGTCACCCAGGCCGACGAGGTGCTTATGGCCAACGAGCGCGGCGAGATCTGTGAAGGCACGATCACCAATGTCTTTGCCGATCTCGGCGACGGCGTGCTGGCCACACCCCGGCTCGACTGCGGCCTGCTGCCTGGTGTATTGCGCGCGCAGCTTCTGGATGAAGGCCGCGCCCGTGAAGCCGTCTACAGCTACAGCGACCTGAAGTCGGCCAAAGCACTTTTTGTCGGCAATTCGCTGCGCGGACTAATCCCTGCGAGACTGATCTGAAGCATGACCTCTTTGCCCACCCACACGCCCTATGACGGCTCGTCGAAACTCTTCAGCATCGGGCTGAAGCCGCTCGATCCGGCGGACTGGATCGAGATCGACGACCATCTGGTGCCGTATCTCGCCGAGAAGTACCGGCTCTATGCCGAAATCCCCGAGCGGGTTTTTGTCGAGGAGGACGGCACGCGGGACGCTCAGCAGGAGGTGCTCGACTTGCTCAGTGCGCATCTGTTGGACAGGTTTCCAGAAATCTATCGGTGCATCGGATCAGGCGTCGAGGTGGTGGGCGCGGCGCGCCGTCTGCCTGCTTCCCTCGCCGAGGCTCCGCTGGCCAAGGCCTCACAGCTCATCCAGGAGGACCTGATCCTGATGCGCCGCGGCGACAATGGCTGGCGTCTCGTTGCCGGCTCGCTGTGCTTTCCCTCGTCCTGGTCGCTCCTGGAAAAATTCGGCAAGCCGCTGCACGACATCCACGCGCCAGTGCCGGGTTTCGGCCCGGGCACGCGTCCGGCAGAACTCATCAACCGGATGTTCGATGGCCTCCAGGGGCAGGCCGTCGAGCGCTACAACTGGTCGATCCAGGCCGACAACGCGCTCTACCATCCGCTTTCCGACCTGCAGCGCATCGACCGCGCCACCAACAGGCCGTCGCGCTTCCCCGATGGCGACATCGACGCCCATGCCTTCATCCGCGTCGAGCGGCAAACCCTGCGCAAACTGCCTGTTTCACGCGATATCCTGTTCACCATCCGCATCCATCTCGACCCGCTCGCCGTGCTGGCCAGGCACCCTGATCGGGCGAAGCTCGCGGCGTCTTTCGCCGCCCAGCTCAAGGCGCTCGATCTCGCGCAGCTCGACTACAAGGGCCTGACATCAGACCGCGATCGGCTAGTCGACCGGCTCGGGGCGCTGGCGCTGTCCTAAATCGCGGCTAGGCCCAGCAGCAGGATCGCGGACATCGCGCTAAAGACGGTGACGTTGACATCCCACCGCCAACCCGCCGGTCCGAACGGCGGTCGGAATGGCAGATAGCCGTTCTCGTCGTAGAGCACGCCGCCATAAATCGGTCGTGAGAGCATTGCCACGAAGAACGCTCCGTACATAGCGACGCCCAATCCCCCTGCGAGATAGAGCCGCTCGGCTTCGAGTGGCCCCTCGATCCAGATAAGCCCCAGCGCAATCAGCGCAACTCCGGTGTAGCTCAGCACCTGCCAAACGACGTGAAACCGGGCGTGCGGGGTCCACAGCGGATTGGTGGCGTGGGTGGCGTTGAGGTCGGCTTTGATCGTCACCACACCGTAGCCCACGGTCGCGACGCTCAACAGAATTCGGGCAAGCAGATGACTGTCGTAAGCGAGTTCCATCGCACTTTCCTCCTCCATTAGGGAATGACAGGCACTTCAGCAGATCGGAGTCCGGCCGCACGCGGTCGGCCGGGCCAAGACGCGGCAGTGTCACGCCACCGCAACGGATTGAATGGCACCTTGGGCACAGAAGAGCTGCCCATCGGCCAGACGCGCATAATTATGGACGATCCCGTTTTCATGATCCTGCAACTGCACGATGAAGTTGCCGCTCTGCTCCGTCCAGCTCATGAGAACGAGGTTCGGGCGTACGCTGGTCATGTCGATCTTGACCATCTCGTCAATTTCGGTGGCACCGATCGACGCCTGCACATGCAATTCCTCCGGCGAGAAAAACGTCAGCCGGGGTACGAACGGGCCGAAAACGCAGTCGAAAGACTTACCGACAAGCGAGGCTGGAAAAACATTGGTTTCTGCCATGACTCTCTCCTTGGGCATGGCCGCCGCTGTGACCAAGCCTTTTGACAATCTCCGTTGTTTCAGACGCGAAATATAGCAGATATGTTTATTTGGAGCGCTCCAAGTGATACGATCCCCCTTTTTCACTTTCGAGTCAACGAAATTCTTGGAGCGCTCCAAAAAATGGTCTAACTGAAGGGAAATGGGTGAATCACAATGCCAACGCTAGCCGATGTGGGCAAGGCTGCCGGTGTCTCCCGGGGCACTGTTTCCAACGTCTTCAACCGGCCGGAACTGGTCAGGCCTGAATTGCGCCAACGTGTTGAAGCGGCCGCGAGAGCGCTCGGATTTGGCGGCCCCGACCCGAAAGGACGATTGCTGCGGGATGGCAAGTTCAATGCCATCGGGTTCATGCCACCTGGCGCCTACGCCATCGCCGAGGTGATGAGAAGCCCCTATGGCCGCGAGTTGGTGCTGGGCGTTTCGCTCGCCTGCGACGAGGCCGGAACGACGCTCAGCCTTGTAAACGGCACCGACAATACCCGCTTCGCCAGCATCCGCGAGGCCCTCGTTGACGGCTTCATCCTTGGTCACAGCGGGGACATCGGTCTCATAACATCGGCACAACGACGGCGCCTGCCCTTCGTCATTCTCGAAAATGACGCAGGTCCCGACATCAATTCGATAAAGATCGACGGCAGAAGTGGCGCGGTCGCCGCCGTCCGGCATCTGACCGGGTTAGGGCACCGGCATTTTGCCATCCTTTCCATACGGAGGACTCCAGGCCCTCCGATCGTGCACATGCCCGGACAGGCAGAGCGCCCGCTTCTAGCCGGCTTCTCACTCGACGACGAAAGGCTCGACGGTTTCAAACAGGGTTTGGCGGAGGCGAACTTGTCGATCGACGATGTTCCGATCATCGAGACGACGCCGGGCGATCCATCTGCTGGGGCGGTGGTATTCGACAATGTGCCCGAAGCAACCGCAATCCTGACCATGTCGGATTGGCAAGCGATCACAATACTCGACGAGGCGGTTCGTCGTGGCATAGAGGTGCCGCGCCATGTGTCGGTTATCGGCTTCGATGGCACTGCCGAATCCGCACGCACCACGCCTCCGTTGACGACTGTCGCGCAAGACGTGATCGGAAAAGGCAGGCTCGCCGCCCGCATGGTTCTTGACAATCAACCGCCCCGCCAAGTCGTTCTGCCCGTGGAACTGGTGGTTCGGGCGTCCACAGCCGCGCCGAGGGCAAAAATCCGTTAAACCGGTGCGCTTGGCGAATGGGCAAGCTCAGGCTCGGATAGAGCCACTCATCCACGGTTTCGGCCTTAACCACGTAGCCAACGCAGCGTAGCCGCTGGTTGGCGCTTTTCGCTGGTTTGTGACAATGATCTATGATGTAGCGCATGGCCGCCGGGCAGAAATTCCCGGTTTTGCGCGTGTTTTCCCAGTTTCCTGGGTTTTGAAGGAGTGCTCGATAAAATGGCGAATGAAAACTGGCCCGTTTACGGTGAGATCAGCGGCCCCGTCGTGATGATCGGCTTCGGCTCGATCGGCCGGGGAACGCTGCCGCTGATCGAACGCCATTTCAAGTTCGACAAGTCGCGCATGACGGTCATCGACCCGCGCGACACCGACCGCAAGCTGCTCGACGAGCGCGGCATCGCCTTCGTCCAGGAAGCGGTGACCGAGAAGAACTACAAGAAGCTCTTGACCCCGCTTCTGACCAATGGCGGCGGCCAGGGCTTTTGCATCAACCTGTCGGTCGATACCGGCTCGGTGGATCTGATGCGGCTCTGCCGCAAGCTTGGTGTGCTCTACATCGACACCGTCGTCGAGCCGTGGCTCGGCTTCTATTTCGACGCCAAGGCGGACAACGCCAGCCGCACCAATTACGCGCTGCGAGAGTCGCTGCTCAAGGAAAAGCACGACAAGCCCGGCGGCGCTACGGCGGTCTCCACCTGCGGCGCCAATCCAGGCATGGTCTCGTGGTTCGTCAAGCAGGCGTTGGTCAATCTCGCCACCGATCTTGGCCTGGAATTCTCGGAGCCCGCGCAGAACGACCGCGAGGGCTGGGCCAAGCTGATGAAGAAGGCCGGCGTCAAGGGCATCCACATCGCCGAACGCGACACCCAGCGCACCAAGAAGCCGAAGCCGATGAATGTGTTCTGGAACACCTGGTCGGTCGAAGGCTTCATCTCCGAGGGCCTGCAGCCTGCCGAACTCGGCTGGGGCACGCATGAGACGTGGATGCCGAAGAACGCCAAGAAGCACAAGCAAGGCTCGAAGGCCGCCATCTATCTGGAGCAGCCGGGCGCCAACACGCGCGTGCGCTCGTGGTGCCCGACGCCCGGCGCGCAATACGGCCTGCTGGTGACGCACAATGAGGCGATCTCGATCGCCGATTTCTTCACCGTGCGTTCGAAGAAGGGCAAGGTGCATTACCGCCCGACCTGCCACTATGCCTACCATCCCTGCAACGACGCGATGCTGTCGCTTGACGAGATGTTCGGCGCCGCCGGCAAGCCTCAGCCGGTGCATCATGTGCTCGACGAGAACGAGTTGATCGACGGCGTCGACGAACTCGGCGTGCTGCTCTACGGCCACGACAAGAATGCCTACTGGTACGGCTCGCAGCTGTCGCTCGCCGAGGCCCGCAAGCTGGCGCCCTATCAGAACGCCACCGGCATGCAGGTCACCTCGGCAGTGCTCTCGGGCATGGTCTGGGCGCTGGAAAACCCCGAGGCTGGCATCGTCGAAGCCGACGAGATGGACTACAGGCGGTGCCTGGAAGTGCAGTCCCAGTATCTCGGACCGGTCAAGGGCTACTACACCGACTGGACGCCGCTCGATAACCGTCCCGGCCTGTTCCCGGAAGACCTCGACCGCAACGACCCGTGGCAGTTCCGCAACATCCTTGTGCGATAGCAGCACCGCCTACCTGCCTCACTGCCTTGCAATCGCCCGGAAATCGGGCGATTGAAGGGATGCGGACCACAGCGATACGTGTTCATCTGGACGCACGTCGCTCTGGAAACTTGGATGCACGCCTCGTGCCTGTCGAAAATCGATTCCGATTTTCGGGCCGATGCGAGAGGAGAGGATTTTCACATGATCATTGCGCGCAAAATTCTTTCGATGAGCGTGGCGGGTGCCATTGCGACGATGCTCGCCGCCTGTGCGACCAGCGGCCCCGATGAACCGCCGATGGCAGCGGCGCCGAAAGGCGTCGAGGGCTCGTGGATCGACGCCAAGGGCACCGGCCTGTCGACCTTTGCCGGCGGTACCTTCACGACCGTGGCCACCGACACCGGCCAGAAGCTTGCCGACGGCAGCTACACGATGACCGGCGCCACGTCGGTGCAGATCAACGGCACCTCGCTGATCCGCCAGACCGCGGTCAGCTTCAACTGCCTGATGGTGTCGACAAGCCAGCTCAACTGCACCAGCTCCAGCGGTCAGAATTTCGTGCTGACAAGGCGCGTCTGAACCCACGACTATTGGTTTTCCAAGGACGGCGGCCGGTTGGCCGCCGTCCTTTTTTATGCCGGCAAAGGGTTCCGGATTCCGCTTGCGTCATCCGGAACGCGATGGGAACATGGCCGAAGCGCCGGCTGTTATGTTCCAGTCAAGCAACGGCGCTAATGGCCTCTGATCAGCTTTCCGGGAGACGAAGATGAAGAAGCTTGCCGCCATTGCAGCCCTGTCAGCCTCAGTACTCGGCCTGTCGGCCGGCGCGTCCTTTGCCGACTACACGCTGAACATCCTGCATATCAACGACTGGCACAGCCGCATCGAAGGCAACAACAAGTATGAATCGACCTGCTCGGCGGACGAGGAGACCAAGGGCGAGTGCATCGGTGGCGCGGGCCGGCTGATCACCGCGATCGCCCAGGAGCGCAAGAAGCTGGAAGGCCAGAACGTGCTGCTGCTCAGCGCCGGGGACAATTTCCAGGGATCGCTGTTCTACACGACCTACAAGGGCAAGGTCGAAGGCGAATTCCTCAACGACATGAAGTTCGATGCCATGGCCCTCGGCAACCATGAATTCGACGACGGCGAGGCGGCCCTGGCGCCGTTCCTCGACATGATCAAGTTCCCGGTGCTGGGCGCCAATGTGAAGGCCAACGCGCAATCCAAGCTCGGCGACCGCGTCAAGCCATCGATCGTCGTCGAGGTCGACGGCCAGAAGATCGGCATCATCGGCGCGATCACCAACGACACGCCGGACCTCGCCTCCCCCGGACCCAACGTCGCAATAGAGGACGACGTCAAGTCGATCACCGCCGAAGTCGAAAAGCTCAAGGGCGAAGGCGTCAACAAGATCATCGCCGTGACCCATATCGGCTACAGGCGCGAGCGCGACGTGATTGCCAAGATCCCGGGCGTCGATGTCGTCGTCGGCGGCCACAGCCATTCCCTGCTGTCGAACACCGATCCGAAGGCGGAAGGCCCTTACCCGACGATGGTCGACAATCCGGACGGCTACAAGGTGCCGGTGGTGCAGGCGGCGTCCTACTCGAAATATCTCGGCGAGTTCAAGGTGGTGTTCGACGACAATGGCGTCGTCAAATCGGCCAGCGGCGACCCGATCTATCTCGACAAGTCGATCACCCCCGACCCGGCCGTGCTCGCCCGTATCAAGGAGCTTGGAGCGCCGATCGAGGCGTTGAAGAACAAGGAAGTGGCGGAAACCACCGACGTCATCGACGGCAGTCGTGAGAGCTGCCGCACCCGTGAATGCGCGATGGGCAATCTCGTCTCCGACGCCATCCTCGACCGCGTCAAGGGACAGGGCGTCGAGATCGTCATCTCCAATGGCGGCGGCCTGCGCGCCTCGATCGACAAGGGCACCGTCACCATGGGCGAGGTGCTGACCGTGCTGCCGTTCCAGAACACGCTGGCGACCTTCCAGATTTCCGGCAAGGACCTGGTGGCTGGCCTCGAGGGCGGCCTCAGCCAGGTCGAGGACGGCGCCGGGCGCTTCCCGCAGGTCGCCGGCCTGAAATATTCCTTCGACAAATCCGTCGCGCCCAATGCCGGCCGCGTCAAGTCGGTGGAAGTCATGGAAGGCGGCGCCTGGACGCCGATCAAGCCGGACAAGGACTATCTGGTCGCAACCAACAACTATGTCCGCCAGGGCGGCGACGGCTACAAGGTCTTCGCCGACAAGGCCAAGAATGCCTACGATTACGGCCCCGGCCTCGAACAGGTGGTTGCCGACTATCTCGGTGCCCACCGACCCTACACGCCGGAGCTCGACGGCCGCATCACCGAAATAGCCGCGACCGTCGCTGCGGCGCCTGCGGCCCCGGCAACCGATCCGGCTGAAGCCGCCAAGCCTGCTGAAGCGGCACCTGCAATGCCTGAATTGCCGGCCAACTCGGGCGATATCGCCAACACACCACCGGCCGTATCGACCGAGGGAGCGCCTCCCCCACCAGCGCCACCAGCCGCGCCGGCACCGGCCGAGCCGGCAAAGCCGGCCGACGCGGCGCCGGCCGAAGCCAGCCATGTCATCGTTGCCGGCGACACCTATTGGGATCTGGCCAAGAAGGCCTATGGCGACGGCGCCAAATGGAAGGTCATTTCGGGCGCCAACAAGGGCTATGAGCCGCGCCGGCTTCCGGTCGGCGCAACGCTGACCATCCCGCCGAAATAGCCTCGCTTAGATGCCTGAATGACGCCGCCCCCCCGAAAACCGGACGGGCGTCCTGTTTTCGGGCTAATGCATGTCGCCCAAAAGTGAACTCGGTTTTGGGAGAACGACATGCATAAAAACAAAGACTTAAAGCGGGTCGTCTGAATCCATTCAGACAATCCGCTTTAAGGTGCGGCCAGACGCTGCATTGAATGCGCGCGCAAGATGGTTAGGTTCGCGTCTTCCGGAGAACCCTTATGACGCTTCCCACCCCTGCCGAACCCAAGGCCGCAAAGGCGCTCGGCCCGTTGCCCGCTGGGCATCCGCCGGTCAAGGCGGGCAGGATAGGCGTCATGCTGGTCAATCTGGGTACGCCCGACGGCACCGATTTCAAGCCGATGTGGCGGTATCTCCGTGAATTCCTGTCCGACCCGCGCGTCATCGAGCTCAACAGGGCAATCTGGTATCCGATCCTCTATGGCCTTGTGCTCACCACGCGGCCCAAGAAGTCGGGCGCCAACTACGCACGGATCTGGAACCGGGAAAAGAACGAGTCGCCGCTGCGCACCTATACCCGCGCCCAGGCCGAAAAGCTGGCCGAAGCGCTGAGCGACCTGCCTGATGTCGTCGTCGACTGGGCGATGCGCTACGGCAACCCTTCAACCGCCAGCATTGCCCAGCGTCTGGTCGACCAGGGCTGCGACCGCATTCTTTCCTTCCCGCTCTATCCGCAATATTCAGCGACGACCACGGCAACAGCCAACGACCAGCTGTTTCGCGCGCTGATGAAAATGCGCCGCGCACCGGCCGTCCGCAGCGTGCCGCCCTACTATGACGAACCGGTCTACATCGAAGCGCTGGCGCGCTCGATTGAACGGCATCTGGCGACGCTGGACTTCGAGCCGGAGGTGGTCATCACCTCCTATCACGGCATTCCAAAACCCTATTTCGAGAAGGGCGACCCCTATCATTGCCATTGCCAGAAGACGACGCGGCTGCTGCGCGAACGGCTTGGCTGGGATGACAAGAAACTGATCATCACCTTCCAGTCGCGCTTCGGGGCGCAGGAATGGCTGCAGCCCTATACCGACAAGACGGTCGAGAAACTCGCGCAGGACGGCGTCAAGTCGATCGCCATCGTCAATCCCGGCTTTTCCGTCGACTGCATCGAGACGCTGGACGAGATCGGCCGCGAGGCGGCCGAAACCTTCCACCATGCCGGCGGCAAGAATTTCGCCCATATCCCTTGCCTCAACGATAGCGCGGAAGGGATGGCGGTGATCGAGGCGATGGTGCGGCGCGAACTGTCCGGCTGGGTCTGAACCGGAACAACGCCTGCTCCGAGGCGTTAAGGCGCGCCCTCCGGAGAATTCGATGTCCCGCAAACTCGACCTCAGTAGTGGCCGGCCCGTCTGGTCCGCCTATCGGGCGCCTGCGGTGCCGACGGACAGTCTGACCCGAGATGTCAAGACGGATGTGCTGATCGTCGGCATGGGCATCAGCGGCGCCATGATGGCCGAGGCGCTGACGGCCGATGGCCATCGGGTGATCTGCATCGACCGGCGCGGCCCGCTGAAGGGCTCGACGGCCGCAACCACCGCACTGGTGGCATTCGAAATAGACCAGCCTCTCTCCACGCTCGCGAAGATGGTTGGCAGAGCCTCGGCCCAGCAGGCCTGGCGACGCTCGCGGCTCGCCGTTTCCAATCTCGCCGGACGGATTGCCGAACTCGGCATCAACTGTGGCCTGAGCCGCATGCCATCACTCTATCTGGCCGGCACGATGCTTGGTCCGTCGGAACTGCGCGACGAGGCCGAGGCACGTCGGCTAGCCGGCATCGGCGCCATCTGCTTAACCCGACAACAGCTAGCCGAGAAATTCGGCATCGACCGCGAAGGCGCCATTCTCGGCCACGGCAACATCGCGCTCGACCCGCGCAAGCTGACGGCTGGGCTGCTGCTGAAATCCCTGGAGCGCAAGGCACGCTTCTATGCCCCCGTCGAAGCCACAATGATCGAGGACAGCGCCGAAGCTGTTGTCGTCGCGACCAGGGATGGCCCGACCATAACCGCACGACATGTTGTTCTGGCCACCGGCTACGAACTTGTAGACATCGTGCCGGCCGCGGCCCACCGGATCATCTCGACATGGGCGATTGCGACACGCCCGCAACCGCGAAAGCTCTGGCCGGACGCAGCGTTCATCTGGGAAGCGTCGGAGCCGTATCTGTATATGCGCACGACGGTCGACGGCCGGGTCATATGCGGCGGCGAGGACGAGGATTTTATCGACGAAGCGCGGCGCGACGAGCTGATCGCCGACAAGAGCACACGCATCGCCGAGAAGCTCGGCCTGATATTTCCGCATCTCGACACCAGACCCGATTTTGCCTGGACCGGCTCGTTCGGCACCACGACCACCGGCCTGCCTTATATCGGCGCCATTCCCCGCCACCCGCGCATCCATGCGGTGCTGGGCTACGGCGGCAACGGCATCACCTTCTCGCAGATCGCTTCCGAGATTGTCCCGGCTTCGATCAACGGGCTGGATGACACGGATGCAAGGTTGTTTGCCTTCAACCGCTGAGTGCAACCCTATAAACAATCCATCATCACCTGATTGTAACGCATCTGAAATACACTTAAGTTTTTGGTGAAGTCGGCTGCGCGAGAATGGCTTGAGCGGCCTTCGTCTGAGGGAGAGCCAAATGGATTTCAGTGGTTTCGATATTGCGGTTGGTGCACTTGCACTTCTGGTATTGGTGCTGCTGATCAAAGGCATCAGGACAATCCCGCAAGGTTACAATTATACGGTGGAGCGTTTTGGCCGTTACACCAAGACACTGAGCCCGGGTCTCAATTTCATTTACCCGTTCATCGACCGCATCGGCGCCAAGATGAACATGATGGAGCAGGTGCTCGACGTCCCGAGCCAGGAAATCATCACCCGGGACAACGCCATCGTCGGTGTCGACGGCATTGCCTTTTTCCAGATCCTCAACGCAGCGCAGGCCGCCTACCAGGTTGCCGGCCTGCAGAACGCTATCCTCAACCTGACGATGACCAACATCCGTACCGTCATGGGTTCGATGGACCTCGATGAACTCCTGTCGAACCGCGACGCCATCAACGAGCGCCTGCTGCGCGTCGTCGATGAAGCGGCCCATCCGTGGGGCATCAAGATCACCCGCGTCGAAATCAAGGACATCAACCCGCCGGCCAACCTTATCGAATCGATGGGCCGGCAAATGACGGCGGAACGCAACAAGCGCGCGCAGATCCTTGCCGCCGAAGGTCTCAAGCAGTCGCAGATCCTCGAGGCCGAGGGCCGCAAGGAAGCCGCCTTCCGCGATGCCGAGGCGCGCGAACGTTCGGCCGAGGCGGAAGCCCGCGCCACCCAGGTCGTGTCGGAAGCGATCTCCAAAGGCGATGTGCAGGCGCTGAACTATTTCGTAGCGCTGAAATACACTGAAGCGCTTGGCAGGATCGGCACGGCGACCAACAGCAAGATCGTGCTGATGCCCTTCGAGGCGTCGTCGCTGATCGGCTCGCTCGGCGGCATCGGCGAGATCGCCAAGGAAGTCTTCCGCAGCGAAGGCACGACCGGCTCGCAAAGGCAGGCCGCGCGCCCGCCGGTCGTTCGCCCAACCGACAACTGAGGTCGAAACCAATGATCGACCGCATCGTTTCCGAACTCGGCCCGTGGAACTGGATGGTACTCGGTTTCGTCCTGCTGGTGATGGAAATCATCGCACCGGGTATCTTCATGCTGTGGATCGGCATCGCCGCGCTGATCATCGGCGCCGTGTCGCTGCTGGTCTGGGACGCCGGCTTCTGGACCTGGCAGGTCCAGGTCCTCGCCTTCCTGGCGCTGTCGCTGGTCTCGGCCTATGTCGGCAAGAAGCTGGTCGGCAGCCGCAACGACCCGACCGACCAGCCGCTGCTCAACCGGCGCGGCGCGCAAATGGTCGGCAGGATGGCGACACTTGCCGAGCCGATCCGGGACGGACGCGGCCGCATCAAGCTGGGCGATACGCTGTGGCGTGTCTCCGGCCCGGATTTGCCGGCCGGCACGCAAGTGCGCGTGACGGGCGCGGCCGATACGGATCTGGAACTGACCGTCGAGGCGGTCTGAACGAGCGGCGTTAAGAGTGTGTCGAGATCCGGGTCAGGCCGGCATCACCTGAATATCGACGCGCCTTAGGCCGCGCCGATACGCAGCAGGTCATGCAGGTGGATGAGGCCGACTGGTTTCCGGCCCTCCACCACCATCAGGCTGGTGATGGCTGAATTGTTGATCGTTTGCAGCGCCGTTGCCACCAGCGTGTCCGGCGTTGCGGTCTTCGGGCCTTTTGTCATCACCTGATCCACCGTCATCGCCAGCAGATTGCTGCCGATGTGACGGCGGATGTCGCCATCGGTGATGATGCCGACCAGCGCGCCGTCGGCGTCGGTGATAGCGACGCAGCCAAACCCCTTGCGCGACAGTTCCAGGATCGCGTCCTGCATGCCGGTGCCCGCAACCACCAGCGGCAGCCTGTCGCCGACATGCATGATCTCGCGGATCTGCGTCAGGTTGGCGCCGAGCTGGCCGCCCGGGTGAAAGGTGCGGAAATGATCCGGCGTGAAGCCGCGTGCTTCGAGCAGCGCGATCGCCAGCGCGTCGCCCATCACCAGTTGCAGCAGCGTCGATGTCGTTGGCGCCAGGCCGTGCGGACAGGCCTCTGGAGCGCGCGGCAAAAGCAGCACCACGTCCGCCGCCCGCGCCAGCGCCGATGTCTCTCCGGCGGTGATGGCGATCAGCGGAATGGAAAAGCGCCTGGAATAGGCGACGATGCCCATCAGTTCCTTGCTTTCGCCCGACCACGACATGGCGATGATGGCGTCGTCCCTGGCGATCATGCCGAGATCGCCGTGATTGGCTTCGGCGGGATGGACAAAGAAAGCCGGCGTGCCGGTCGAGGCCAGCGTCGCCGCGATCTTCGAACCGATATGGCCGCTTTTGCCGACGCCGGTGACGATGAGCCGGCCTTCAATCCCCGAGATCATCTCGACGGCCTGGGCGAAAGGCCCGGCCAGCCCATTCTCCAGCGCCTCGGCAAGGGCTGCTACACCAGCCTGTTCTGTCGCCACCGTCCTCAGCGCCGAAGCGATCGAGGCTTGCCTGTCCGAAGGTTTCTTATCCATGGATCCCGCATGCATGGCTGATGCGATTAGCGCTTTGCCGGCGCGCTGTCCAACAGAAATGGCCCAAGGCGTGTTGCCCGAACGTGTGCGGTGGTTTTTGACGACGGCAGGGGCGAAAACCAAAAGCTTGACGCACGCGGTATGAATGCCTTTGGAAATCAGCGCTTCAGGCGGCTGACGGGCCGCCGCCTCAACCCTCCGTTAACCATCCCCATTTACGGTTCGGTAAGTATGGCGCGCGTGCGCCGCGCAAGCAGTGGTGGCGATGTCCGGGGCCCAGCCAGAAAATTCGACAGGACGAAAGGGCAAGGCGGTCTGCGCCTTGCTGCTGGCAACCAGCATGTTTGCCTTGCTGCGCCCGACTGCGCTCCATGCCCAGGAAACCGAACTGCGCGGAGAGGTTTCGGAATCGGCGATCCTGTCCGACCAGCAGCGCAAGGCGAGACAGCTGGCCCTGGCAGCGCAGGGTCAACAGCCGGCCAATGCAGCGCAGGACAATGCGCCGGCCCGCACCTATCTGCCGGCCAGCGCCGGTGCCGTGCCTGACGACGCCGACACTGGCGACGCCACCGCGACCGGCAGCCTCTTCGACCCGCCGGCAGCCACTGACGACACGTCCGCCGACACTGCGGCGCCGCCCAAGCCTCGCCGCCGCTCATCGACCGCCAGGCAGAATGCGGCTGACCAGGCCAAGGACAAGGCTGCCGACAAATCGAAAAAGAAGAAGAAATCGACGGCCGGCGCCTCCGACATCACCGCTTCCACGACGGCCTCCACGACGGACGCTGCCGATGGTGCAGAGACCGATGCGGACACGGCCAACCGCCGCGCCCTCACCATCGACAGTGCCGACAGGCAGAAGCTTGACCCAGGAGCGGAGCGCACGGACGCCATCGAAGGCCAGAAGAAGAAACCGGAGGATGATCCATTCGCCGCCACCGGCGTCAAATGGGGTTCCTTCGTCATCCGGCCGACGATCGAACAGGGCCTGACCGCCACATCGAACGGCGATTCGAGCAGTGCCGGCACGTCGGCGCTGCTGTCCGAGACGGCGCTGCGCTTTTCCGCCGCCTCCGACTGGCGCGAGAACTCAGCCACGATCGACGGCTATGGCCTTTTTCGCGAGACCGTCTCGGGTTACCCGGTTCACGACGAGCAAGGGCACATCGAAGGCCAGCTCAATGTCGACCTCGACAATGAGTTGCGCGCCATCGCCAAGCTCGGCTACGAGGCCGTGCCGGAATCGGCATCATCGCCGGACGCCATCGCGGGCGTCAGCAAGCAGCCGCTGCGGCAGACCATCGATGGCAGCCTCGCCGTCGAAAAGCATCTCGGCAAGATGCAGTACACGTTGACCGGCGCGGTCTCGCACGACTTCTACGGCGACGCCAAGCTCTCGGACGGCACCTCGCTGTCGCAGAAGGATCAGGACTCCACGCTCTACACGGCGACGTTGCGCACCGGCTACGAGATCTCCCCTGCCCTGACCCCTTTCACCGAAATCGAGGTCGGCCGCCGGACCTATGATCAACGCATCGATAATGAAGGCTTCGAGCGCTCGTCGACGCGGCTCGGCGCCCGCGCTGGCCTTGCACTCGATATGGGTGAGAAGCTGTCGGGCGAATTCTCGGCCGGCTGGCTCAGGGAAGCGATCGACGACAAAAATCTTGATGCGATCTCCGGTGCCACCGTCAACGCCGACCTCAAATGGTCACCCGAGCGCGGCACAACGATCGGCCTGACCGGGCGGACTACCGTCGAGCCCACGACCACATCGGGCGAAAGCGGCGACATCCTCTATTCCGGTCGCCTGACAGGCGAACGCCAGATTCGCGCCAACCTCACCGCCAACGCGGCTCTGGGCCTCGACTGGCGTGATTACATCGGCATCGACGGCCATGACAGGGTATTGAGCGCCGAGGCCGGACTGACCTGGTGGCTGAACCGCTACGCCGGCCTGACCACAAGAGTGAGGACCGAGAAGCTGACCAGCAATCTGCCGGGCCGGGACTACACCGCCAACAGCATCTTCCTCGGCGTCAAGGTGCAGCGCTGAACGGCCGCACCAACGACATCCGGCCGCTCGCTAGAATACCTTAAAACGCAGCGCCGCGGCGCTCAGACGGCTTCAGCTCGTCGAGAAGCGTGCGGATGACGCCGGCCATGTTCTCGTTCATGTCGCTGCGCCACAGCGCGAAGGCGACGTTGGCCTCGACGAAGCCTTCCGGCGATCCGCAGTCGAACGTGCGGCCTCGATAGTGGTAGCCGTAGAAAGGCTGCTGCTTTTCCAGCTTCAGCATGGCGTCGGTGAGCTGGATCTCGTTGCCGGCGCCTTTTTCCTGGCCTTCGAGGATCTTGAATATCTCCGGCTGCAGGATGTAGCGGCCGTTGATGTAAAGATTGGACGGCGCGGTGCCGGCCTTCGGCTTTTCCACCATCTCGGTGATGCGGAAACCGTGATGCGTGTCCTCGCCGCGGCCGACGATGCCGTATTTGTGGGTTACGGCGGGAGCGCATTCCTGCACCGCGATGATGTTGTTGCCGGTCTCCTCGTAGAGCTCGACCATTGCCTTCGTGCAGCTCTTCTCCGACTGCATGATCATGTCGGGCAGCAAAAGCGCGAAGGGCTCGTCGCCGACGAGCTCGCGGGCGCACCAGACGGCGTGACCAAGTCCCATCGGTACCTGCTGGCGTGTGAAACTGGTCTGCCCCGGCGCCGGCTGCAGCCGTTGCAGGCGGGCGAGCTGGTCGTCTTTGCCGCGCTGGGCCAGCGTGTCATAGAGTTCGAACTGGATGTCGAAATGGTCCTCGATGACGGCCTTGTTGCGGCCGGTGACGAAGATGAAATGCTCGATGCCGGCCTCGCGCGCCTCATCCACCACATACTGGATCACCGGCCGGTCGACGACGGTCAGCATTTCCTTGGGGACAGCCTTGGTGGCCGGGAGAAACCGTGTGCCGAGACCAGCGACCGGGAAGACTGCCTTGCGAACTCTCTTCATGCTTTCAATTATCCGTTTGAGGGCCAGCTCCGCAATCCCCGTTCCAAGACATTTTCACGCCGGAATTGGGGACTACTGGGCAACTAAGAGGAATGTCCACCGGTAAAGCTTCGAAGCGTCTTTTCGTTCCCGGTGGCGCCTATGGTAAACTAATTCCTAACCTGGTTCGGCGATGAATGGTCTTTCCTGAGACAGAGAAGGAGGAAAAGATGTCCGTTCGCAATGCCGCAAAACGTTTTACCAGCGTCATAGCGGCAGCCAGCCTATCGCTCGCTCTGCTGATGCCTGGCCCCGCTTTCGCCGATGCCGGTTTCCGGCAGTGGGTCGCCGGCTTCCGCGCCACCGCCGTGCAGAGCGGCGTTTCCGGCGCCCTCTACGACCAGGCCTTCAGGAACATCAGGGATATAGATCCGGTGGTGCTGGAAAAGGCGCGTACGCAGCCTGAATTCACGGCCCCTGCCTGGGACTATTTCGACAACCGCGTCCATGACCAGTCGGTCGCCGTCGGCCAGCAGATGGCCAGGAAATGGAAGCCGTGGCTGGACCGGATCGAGGCCAGGTTCGGTGTCAACCGCTACATCCTGCTGGCCATCTGGTCGATGGAATCGAACTATGGCGAGATCCTCAAGCGCGACGACATCATGCGCAACGTCGTGCGCTCGCTGGCGACCTTAGCCTATGCCGATCCCAAGCGGGCGAAATTCGCCCGCACCCAGCTGATCGCCGCGCTGAAGATCCTGCAGACCGGCGATATCGACGAAAGCCATCTGAGCGGATCCTGGGCCGGCGCCATGGGCCATACCCAGTTCATCCCGACCAGCTATCTCCACTATGCCGTCGACATAGACGGCAACGGCAAACGCGACATCTGGAATTCGATTCCCGATGCGCTGGCGACATCAGCCAATCTGTTGAAGAAGAATGGCTGGCAGGCCGGCAAAACCTGGGGCTACGAGGTTGCCTTGCCGGCCGGCAAACTTCCCGGCGGTTCCAAGACGCTGTCGCAGTGGCAGGCGCTCGGCGTGGTCAGGGCCAATGGCAAGCCGTTCAAGAACGGCTCCGACAAGGCGACGCTGAAGGTGCCGGACGGCCGCAACGGGCCGGCCTTCCTGATGATCAAGAATTTCACGGTCATCAAAGCCTACAATAACGCCGACAAATATGCGCTGGCCGTCGGCCTTCTTGCCGACGAAATCGCCGGCTCCAGCGGTCTCGTGCAGGACTGGAAGCGGCCTTTCACCAAGCTCACTTTCGAGGAAAGGCAGGAGCTGCAGCAGCGGCTTTCCCAACATGGCCTTTATGACGGCAAGTTCGACGGCAAGATCGGCGACGGCTCGAAATCAGCCATCTTGGCCTTCCAGGCCAAGGCCGGCTTGACCCAGGACGGTTACCCGAGCATGGAAGTGCTGAAGTGGCTCCGGCAGAAATAGAGCCGCCTGCGGTGCCGCGCGGCCTTCCGGCCGCGCAAAGGACGCTGTAGCAATCTGGTTGGCGCAAAGTCCGTTTGAAACGTACGACTTTTCAAAAAGGGCTGCGCCAAGGGATGGAGGAAACGATTGGCTTCGGCTGCGCGCATCGCAGGGCTTGTTCGTCGCATGCCGGTGCTCATCCTGGCCGTGATCGTGCTCACCGTCGGTGTGGCTGGCGCCTTTCATGCGCCCGCCATGGCGCAGGAGCAGCAAAACCGCGGCTGGTCGTTGCGCGACCTTCTGTTTCCGCGCCGCAGCGAGCGCATCGAGCCGCCGCAGGACATCCAGAAGCCGAGGCCCAGGCCCAAGGCGAAAAAACCCCGCGCCCCTCGCCCGCCCGCGGAACCGGAAATCCCGGTGGTCGACAAGGCACCGGACGCCCGCACCGTCCTGGTGGTCGGCGACTTCATGGCGGCCGGCCTCGCCGAAGGCCTCGACACCGCCTTTGCCGAGAATACCGGCGTCAGGATCGTCGTTCGCAGCAATGGCTCGTCCGGCTTCGTACGCGACGACTTCTACAACTGGCCCGAACAGATCAAATCGCTGATCGAGACCGAAAAACCTGCCGCCGTGATCGTCATGCTGGGTTCCAACGACCGCCAGCAGATGAAGGTGGGTGACGTGCGCGAACAACCCCGCTCTGAAACCTGGACCAAGGAATATGAGCGCCGGACCGAGGCGTTCGGCAAAGCTATGGCGGAGGCAAAGGTACCTTTCCTATGGGTCGGCATGCCGGCGTTCCGGGTGCCGAAGATGACCTCCGACATGCTGGCCTTCAACGACATCTACCATCAGGCCGCTGAAAGCCATGGCGGTGAATTCGTCGACGTCTGGGACGGCTTCGTCGATGAGAACGGTGCTTTCGTCACCAGCGGCCCCGACATCAACGGCCAGCCGGTGCGGCTGCGCGCCGATGACGGCATCAACGTCTCGAGGGCGGGCAAGCGCAAGCTCGCCTTCTATACCGAAAAACCGCTGCTGAAGATCCTCGGCCTGACCGCGCCGGGAAGCGTGGTTACGCCGTCCGCTCCGGCGGGCGCCCCTGTCGAGGCGCCGGCGCCGGCCGCGGCACCCATCGTCATCGACCGCACCGCGCCGATGCTGCTCAGCGATCCGGCACTCGATGGCGGCTCCGAGCTGCTTGGCGCGGCCCCGCCGGCGAAGGCAAGTCCGGACCTGCCCGGTGAAAAGCTTGTGGTCGAGGGCAAGGCACCGATTGCATCGCCCGGCCGCGCCGACGATTTCTCCTGGCCGCCGAAGGCTGCAGCCGCAACCGACACCACGACCGCGATCAATCGTTAGTATCGCTTCGCACCGGCTCCGAGGCCGTTTCGAAACTCGCTCCTGCGAGTCATATGATGGTGTTTTCGAGAACCGGAGCGGAGCGTACATTTGAGTACGCGAGCACCGGAAGCGCAGAAAACGCCTTCAGATGGCCGCAGGAGTAGAGTTTCCAAACGGGCTCAGCGCGGGAGGACGCTCGACCCCACCAACGCCTCGTCGATCGAGCGTGCCGCCTGGCGGCCCTCGCGGATCGCCCAGACGACCAGCGACTGGCCACGACGCACGTCGCCGGCCGCATAGAGCCTGTCCACGCTGGTCCTGTAGTCGCGGTCATTGGCCTCGACATTCCTGGAACGGCGGCTGTCGGTGGCGATCTTCATCTGCCCGTCCAATTCTCTCGCCACACCGGCCGCGGCCGGCCCGGCAAAGCCGATGGCGATGAAAGCGAGATCGGCACGAATGACGAATTCGGTACCGGCGATCGGCTTGCGCTTGTCATCGACCTCGCAGCACTTGACGCCGGTCAGTTGGCCTTCCTCGCCGATGAATTCGAGCGTCGCCACCTGGAATTCGCGCTCCGCGCCTTCGGCCTGCGAGGACGAGGTGCGCATCTTGGTCGCCCAGTAGGGCCAGACCGAAAGTTTGTCTTCCTTCTCCGGCGGCTGCGGGCGGATGTCGAGTTGGGTGACACGCACGGCGCCCTGGCGGAAGGCCGTGCCGACACAGTCGGACGCTGTATCGCCGCCGCCGACGACGACCACATGCTGGCCGCCGGCGATGATCGGATGCGACGGCCACGCCACCGACTGGATCGGTTCGCCGCCGACTCGCCTGTTCTGCTGCACCAGATAGGGCATCGCGTCATGCACGCCGCCGAGATCGTCGCCGGGAATGCCGGCCGCGCGCGGCGTTTCCGAGCCGCCGCAATAGAGCACGGCATCATGTTCGGCGAGCAGCTCGGCAACCGGCTTGTCGACGCCGACATTGACGCCGCAATGGAATGTCACGCCCTCACCCTGCATCTGCTCGATGCGCCGGTCGATATAGTGCTTCTCGATCTTGAAGTCGGGAATGCCGTAGCGCATCAGCCCGCCGGGCCGGCTTTCGCGCTCGTAGACATGGACATCGTGTCCGGCGCGGCCAAGCTGCTGGGCGGCCGCCATGCCGGCAGGGCCGGAGCCGATGACGGCGACGCGCTTGCCGGTTTTCTTCTCCGGTGGATAGGGCCTGATATGGCCGGTTTCATAGGCCTTGTCGGCGATCGCCTGCTCGACCGTCTTGATGGCGACGGGAATGTCCTCCAGGTTCAGCGTGCAGGCTTCCTCGCAGGGCGCGGGGCAGATGCGGCCGGTGAACTCCGGGAAATTGTTGGTCGAATGCAGGTTGCGGATCGCGTTGTCCCAATCGCCATTGTAGACGAGATCGTTCCAGTCCGGAATCTGGTTGTGGATCGGGCAGCCGGTCGGCCCGTGGCAGAACGGAATGCCACAATCCATGCAGCGCGCGGCCTGTTTCTCGACCTCCTTGTCCGACATCGGCAGCGTGAATTCGCGGAAATGCCGGATGCGATCGGAGGCCGGCTGGTACTTGTGCACCTGCCGGTCGATTTCGAGAAAGCCTGTTACCTTGCCCATAGTCCAGTTCCTGCTGTCCAGATGGTACGGTTTTCGCCGCACCCGTTAACCCCTTGAGGCAGCCATGGCAACCTTGCGCCGGAGGTCAAACTGTCGATGAAGATGGGCCGGGAAGCCTGGGCTCCCCGGCAATTGCAAGCCTATTCCGCCGCGACGCCCATGCGCATGCGTTCCATCTCGATCAGGGCACGGCGATATTCGACCGGCATGATCTTGCGGAACTTCGGCCGGAAAGTCGTCCAGTCGTCGAGGATCTCGCGGCCACGCACCGACCCGGTGTAATGCACATGGTTGGAAATCAGCTGGTAAAGCCGCTCCTCGTCATGGCTGGTCATGTCGCCGGACACGTCGACGCGGCCCTTGTGGTCGAGGTCGCCGCCATGGTGCAGCAGCCTCTCCATCAAATCGTCTTCTTCGGGAACCGGCTCCAGCTCGACCATCGCCATGTTGCAGCGCTCGGCGAAGTCGCCTGCCTCATCGAGCACATAGGCGACGCCGCCCGACATGCCGGCGGCGAAGTTGCGGCCGGTCTTGCCTATGACGACGACGATGCCGCCGGTCATGTACTCGCAGCCATGGTCGCCAACGCCTTCGACGACGGCGGCGACGCCCGAATTGCGCACGGCGAAACGCTCGCCTGCGACGCCGGCGAAGTAGGCCTCGCCCTCGGTTGCGCCATAGAGCACCGTATTGCCGACGATGATGGACTCAGCCGCGACGATCTTGGCCCCTTCCGGCGGCCGGATGACGATGCGGCCGCCCGACAGGCCCTTGCCGACATAGTCGTTGCCGGCGCCGACAAGCTCGAACGAGATGCCGCGCGCCAGGAAGGCGCCGAAGGACTGGCCGGCAGTGCCGGTCAGCTTCACCTGGATCGTGTCCTCGCGCAGGCCCTTGTGCTTGAAGCGCTTGGCCACTTCACCCGACAGCATGGCGCCCGTCGAGCGGTCGACATTGCGGATGTCGACCTCGATCTTGACCGGCAGCTTGCTCTCAAGCGCCGGCTTGGCCAACTCGATCAGCTTGCGGTCGAGCACGTCGTCGATCGGGTGCTTCTGCCGCTCGGTCCAGTGCACCGCCTCATGCGGCGCATCCGGCTTGAAGAACATCTTCGAGAAATCGAGCCCGCGTGCCTTCCAGTGCACGATCAGGTCGCGCTTCTCCAGAAGATCGGTGTCGCCGATGATCTGGTCGAGATGGGTGTAGCCCATCTCGGCGAGCAGCTCCCTCACCTCTTCCGCGACATAGAAGAAGAAGTTGATGACATGCTCGGGCGTGCCCTTGAAGCGCTTGCGCAGCACCGGATCCTGCGTCGCGACGCCGACCGGGCAGGTGTTGAGATGGCACTTGCGCATCATGATGCAGCCGGCCGCGATCAACGGCGCGGTCGAGAAGCCGAATTCATCGGCGCCGAGCAGCGCGCCGATGATCACGTCGCGCCCGGTGCGCAAGCCGCCGTCGACCTGCAGCGCGACGCGCGACCGCAAGCCGTTCAGCACCAGCGTCTGGTGCGTCTCGGCAAGGCCCATTTCCCAAGGGCTGCCGGCATGCTTGAGCGAGGTCAGCGGCGAGGCGCCCGTGCCGCCGTCATAGCCCGAAATGGTGATGTGGTCGGCGCGTGCCTTGGCAACGCCCGCCGCAACCGTGCCGACGCCGACTTCCGACACCAGCTTGACCGACACGTCGGCCGCCGGATTGACGTTCTTCAGATCGTAGATCAGCTGTGCCAGATCCTCGATCGAATAAATGTCGTGATGCGGCGGCGGCGAGATCAGGCCGACGCCCGGCGTCGAATGCCGGACCTTGGCGATGGTCGCGTCGACCTTGTGGCCGGGCAACTGGCCGCCCTCGCCGGGCTTGGCGCCCTGCGCCACCTTGATCTGCATCATGTCGGAATTGACGAGGTATTCGGCCGTGACGCCGAAACGCCCCGAGGCGATCTGCTTGATCGCCGAGCGTTCGGGGTTCTTGCCGCCGCCGGGCAGCGGCAGATAGCGGTCGGCCTCTTCGCCGCCCTCGCCGGTGTTCGACTTGCCGCCGATCTGGTTCATCGCGCGCGCCAGCGTCGTGTGCGCTTCGCGCGAGATCGAACCGAACGACATCGCCCCGGTCGAGAACCGCTTGACGATGTCGGCCGCTGACATGACGTCGTCGAGCGCCGCTTTCTTGCGGCCGGTTTCTCCGGCCAGCTTGATCTTGAACAGGCCGCGAATGGTCTGGGCGCGGGCCGTCTCGCTGTCGATCTGGGCGGAATAGTCCTTGAACGTTTCCCACGATCCCTGGCGCACGGCGTGCTGCAAGGTGGCGACAGCGTCGGGCGACCAGATATGGGCCTCGCCGCGCATGCGGTACATGTACTCGCCGCCGACCTCGAGGCTGTTGCGCAGCACGGGGTCGTTGCCGAAACCGTCATTGTGGCGGCTTAGCGTCTCGGCCGCGATCTCGTCCAGCCCGACGCCTTCGATCAGCGTCGCGGTGCCGGTGAAATATTGCTGCACGAAATCGGTCTTCAGGCCGATGGCGTCGAAAATCTGCGCGCCGCAATAGGACTGATAGGTCGAGATGCCCATCTTGGACATCACCTTGAGGATGCCCTTGCCGATCGACTTGATGTAGCGCGTGACGACTTCGTAGGCGTCCACCTCCTTCGGCAGTTCCCCGCGCTTGTGCATGTCGAGCAGCGTGTCGAAGGCAAGGTAAGGGTTGATCGCCTCGGCGCCATAGCCGGCAAGGCAGCAGAAATGATGCACTTCGCGCGGCTCGCCGGATTCGACGACGAGCCCGACCGAGGTGCGCAGCCCCTTGCGGATGAGGTGATGATGGACCGCAGCCGTAGCCAGCAGCGCCGGTATGGCGATGCGGTCCGGCCCGACCTGGCGGTCGGACAGGATGATGATGTTGTAGCCGCCGGCGACCGCCGCCTCCGCCCGCTCGCACAACCGGTCGATGGCGCCCTGCATGCCCGCGGCCCCTTCGGCCGAGCCATAGGTGATGTCGATCGTCTTGGTGTCGAAGCGGTCCTCGGTGTGGCCGATGGAACGGATTTTTTCGAGATCGCCATTGGTCAGGATCGGCTGGCGCACCTCAAGCCGCTTGCGGCGCGAATTGCCGACCAGGTCGAAGATGTTGGGCCGTGGCCCGATGAAGGACACCAGGCTCATCACCAGCTCCTCGCGGATCGGGTCGATCGGCGGATTGGTGACCTGGGCGAAATTCTGCTTGAAATAGGTGTAGAGCAGCTTCGACTTGTCCGACATCGCCGAGATCGGCGTGTCGGTGCCCATCGAGCCCACCGCCTCCTGGCCTGTTGTCGCCATCGGCGACATCAAAAGCTTGGTGTCTTCCTGGCTGTAGCCGAACGCCTGCTGGCGATCGAGCAGGCTGACATCCTTGCGCAGCGCGCGCGGCTCGACCGGCTTCAAATCTTCGAGGATGAGCTGTGTGTTGGCGAGCCAGGTCTTGTAGGGATGCTTGGTCGCGATCTCCGACTTGAGCTCCTCGTCGGAGACGATACGCCCCTTCTCCAGGTCGATCAGCAGCATCCGGCCTGGCTGCAGCCGCCACTTCTTGACGATCTTCTCCTCGGGCACCGGCAGCACGCCGGCTTCCGAGGCCATGATGACGCGGTCGTCGTCGGTGACGATGTAGCGTGCCGGGCGCAGGCCATTGCGGTCGAGCGTGGCGCCGATCTGGCGTCCATCGGTGAAAACCACCGCCGCCGGCCCGTCCCACGGCTCCATCAGTGCCGCATGGTATTCGTAGAAGGCCTTGCGATCGGCATCCATGAGCTTGTTGCCGGCCCAGGCTTCCGGGATCAGCATCATCATGGCGTGGCTGAGCCTGTACCCGCCCTGGAACAGGAACTCGAGCGCATTGTCGAAGCAGGCGGTGTCGGACTGGCCGTCATAGGAAATCGGCCACAGCTTCGAGATGTTGTTGCCGAACAGTTCGGAATCGACCGACGCCTGGCGCGCAGCCATCCAGTTGTTGTTGCCGCGCACGGTGTTGATCTCGCCATTGTGGGCGACCATGCGGTAGGGATGCGCCAGCTTCCAAGACGGGAAGGTGTTGGTCGAGAAGCGCTGGTGGACGAGGATCAGCGCGGTCTCGAAGCGCGGATCGATCAGGTCCTTGTAATAGGCGCCGACCTGGTAGGCCAGGAACATGCCCTTGTAGACGATGGTGCGCGCCGACAGCGACACGCAATAGGCGCCGATGTCCTTGTTGTCGTTCTCGGCGTAGATGCGGCCCGATATCACCTTGCGCAGCAGATAGAGCCTGGCCTCGTATTCCTCGTCATCGGTAATGTCTGGCGTGCGGCCGATGAATATCTGCCGATGGAACGGCTCGGATGCCACGATGTCAGGCGCCTTCGACAGCGACGAATTGTCGACGGGCACGTCACGGAAACCGATGAGCGGAAGCCCCTCGGATTGCGCCGATTCGGCAATGATGTCCTCGATATGGGCGCGAAGGGCCGCGTCCTGCGGCATGAACCAGTGTCCAACGCCGTACTGGCCGGCCGGCGGCAGGTCGATGCCCTGGGCCGCCATCTCCTCACGGAAGAATTGGTCGGGAAGCTGCACCAGCACGCCGGCGCCATCGCCGACCAGCGGATCGGCGCCAACGGCGCCGCGATGCGTCAGGTTTTCGAGCACAGCCAGCCCGTCCTTGACGATCTGATGCGACTTCACGCCCTTCATATTGACGATGAAGCCGACGCCGCAGGCGTCATGCTCGTTGCGAGGATCGTAAAGGCCCTGGGCGGAAAGGCCGTTGGCGGTTCGGCCAATATCGGTCCGGGACATGGTTTTGACGGTTGCCGCTTTCGTCTGCGCGGCCTGGCCGTTCGTCGCAGAGTGCGTCATGTCCGTCATCTCCTGTCCTCCATTCCCAGCCATTCAGGCGCTGGTTTGCCTCGGCAAGCGCTTGGCTCACCCTGATCCTTGTGGCACGTCTTGCGAAATCCTTGCCGAACCAGGCGGCTTTCCGCATGGATCGCATCTGGTAATCGTACAGGCCAGAGTCTGGCTGTCCACCTGTCGCTCGCGGCAACAGCCGGAGAGGCCCAAATGATACGCCAATCCAGCTCGTTTTGTGCGACAAAATAAGACAGCACTACTGTCCTAAATTTTTATCGCAGAAATCTGGGACGCACACAAGACCGATTCACAAAAAACTTGGGCTTTCCGCGACAGAAAATGTCGTGAAGTTGAGGAAAAACGTAAGCTTCAGTCTTCGACCTGGGCTTTGTCGGTTGGCTGGCTTTACCATTTTTCCGGCGCCTGGCCCCTTGCGGTCCGCTCGCGAAACCGGTCAACTTCAGGCTGATTTCCCCAAAGCCCCGATCTCCCAAGACATAGGCAGATGCATGTTCTTCGCTTCCGACAATTGGGCAGGCGCCCATCCCAATATTGCCGCCGGCCTGTCGGCCAATGCCGGCGGCTTTTCCACCGCCTATGGCGACGGTGCGCTCGACCGGGCAGTCTACCAGCGCTTCAGCGAGATTTTCGAACGAGAGGTCGCGGTGTTCTTCGTCGCCACCGGCACGGCCGCCAATTCGCTGGCGCTCACCGCTTACAACAAGCCGGGCGGCATTTCCTTTGCTCATCGCGAATCGCATGTCATCGAGGACGAATGCGGCGCGCCGGTGTATTTTTCCGGCGGCTCTCGCCTGCATGAGATCGATGGCGCGCTGGGCAAGATCGATCCGCACAATCTGGAAAGGACCATCGGCCGTTTCGCACCGGAAATCGTCCATTGGGGACGACCGATGGCCGTTTCGATCACCCAGTCGACCGAGGTCGGCACCATCTACGGCCTGGATGAGATCGAGACGATCTCCGCGATCGCCAAACAATATTCGGTGCCCCTGCACATGGATGGCGCCCGCTTTGCCAATGCGTTGGTCGCACTCGAGACGACACCGGCCGAAATGACCTGGAGACGCGGCGTCGACATCCTCTCCTTCGGCGGCACCAAGAACGGCTGCTGGTGCGCCGAGGCGGTCGTGCTGTTCGATCTTGATCGTACCAGGGAATTGGCCTTCCTGCGCAAGCGCGCCGCCCAGCTGTTTTCGAAATCGCGCTTCGTGGCGGCGCAGTTCGAGGCCTATTTCAAGGATGGACTGTGGCTGGACACCGCCCGCCACGCCAACGCTATGGCCGCACGCCTTGCCGCCGCGATCGAGGATTCGGCCACGGCCAAGCTGGCATGGCTGCCGCAGGCGAACGAGGTTTTCGCGGTGATCAAGAAAGCCGAGGCCGAGGGGCTGCAGGCCGCGGGGGCCGCCTTCTACGACTGGCACAAGCCGCATGGCTTTGACGGCCACATCGGTGAGGACGAGTTGCTCTACCGCTTCGTCACCAGCTTTGCGACGACAGCCGATGAAGTCGACCGTTTTGGCCAGCTGATCGCCTGATAACGGATATCCCCGACAACAAAAAAGCGGGGGGGGGGCGGGGCGGCGGGGCGGCGGGGGGGGGGGGGGTGTGGTTGTGGGGGGGGTGGGGGGGGGAGGGGGTGGGGGTGGGGGCGGACGGGCGAAGG
>NZ_JAMYOI010000025.1:0-111242 GCF_040319775.1 Mesorhizobium sp. M0870 | reverse complement strand
TCTGCAGACGATAAGTGACAAAACTGTTCGCGATGTCCTCGCACACCTGTTCGCGATGTCTCCGGTCCAAACAGGGGGGAGATCGGCAGCTTCGCCGCCAAAGCTCTTCCTGCAACGTTGGCGATTGGCGAAGGGATTCGCGACATCCAATCTCCCCCCTTGCGGGGGAGATGTCCGGCAGGACAGAGGGGGGTGCTGCCCCTCCGACGTATCAACTGAAATCCGTTCTGCCTAAATCGGTAACGCACCCGTCTCCTTCAGCGTTTCCAGCACGATCGCCGTCTTCACATGCTGCACGGATTCGTGCGGCAAGAGCACGCCGTTGACGAATTCCGACAGCGACTTCAAATCGGGCGTCACCACTTTCAATATATAATCCATCTCGCCGGTCAGCGCGTGCGCTTCCTGCACCTCGGGCAGCCGCGCCACCAGTTCACCGAAGCGCCGCGCATTGTCGTGATTGTGCGTGGCGAGTGTGACCGAGATGACGTTGACCAGCGAAAAACCGAGTTTGTCGCGGTCGAGCACCGCCCGATAGCCCTTGATAAAGCCATCCTCCTCGAGCCGCTGGCGGCGGCGCGAGCATTGCGACGCCGACAGGTTCACCCGCTCCGAAAGATCGTTGTTGGTCAGCCGCGCATCGCCCTGCAAAAGCGCCATTATCTTGCGGTCGAACTGATCAATCCGCGTCTCATCCATGGCTTTTTCTCTTATCATGCACGCTTCACGCATGACATCATCATTTCAAGCGTTTGAATGCAAGCACCGTGCGCCTCCTCCGCGTTATGATCGTGTCAAATGGCCTTTTCAGGCCAGGCCAGCTTTCGGAGGAATATGATGGGTCCCTTCCCGCACGACGCCCCGCCCGCCAAGATCAGCAAGGACAACCCGGCCGGCACCGACGGCTTCGAGTTTGTCGAATTCGCGCATACGGAGCCGCGGAAGCTCCCCGAATTGTTCAGCCGCATGGGCTATGTCGCGGTGGCCAAGCACCGCACCAAGGACATCACGGTCTGGCGCCAGGGCGACATCAACTATGTCGTCAATGCCGAGCCTGGCTCGCACGCGATGAAGTTCGTCGACAGGCATGGGCCTTGTGCTGCCTCGATGGCCTGGCGGGTTGTCGATGCCAAGCACGCTTTCGATCACGCCGTTGCCAAGGGCGCCACGCCTTACGAAGGCGCCGACAAGGCGCTCGACGTGCCGGCAATCGTCGGCATTGGCGGCTCGCTGCTCTATTTCATCGAGACCTATGGCAAGAAGGGTTCGGCGTATGATGCCGAGTTCGAGTGGCTGGGCGAGCGCGACCCGCGGCCGCAAGGCGTCGGCTTCTACTATCTCGATCACCTGACCCACAATGTCTACCGCGGCCAGATGGACACATGGTGGGATTTCTACCGCAATCTGTTCGGCTTCAAGCAGATCCATTTCTTCGACATCGACGGCAAGATCACCGGCCTGGTCAGCCGCGCCATCACCTCGCCCTGCGGCAAGATCCGCATTCCGCTCAACGAGTCCAAGGACGAGACCAGCCAGATCGCCGAATACCTGAAGAAGTACAATGGCGAGGGCATCCAGCACATCGCTGTCGGCACCGACGAGATCTACGCCGCCACCGACAGGTTGGCCGAGAACGGCCTGAAGTTCATGCCCGGCCCTCCGGAGACCTACTACGACATGTCGTATGACCGCGTGAATGGCCATGACGAACCGATCGAGCGGATGAAGAAGCACGGTATCCTGATCGACGGCGAAGGCGTCGTCGACGGCGGCACGACCAAGATCCTGCTGCAGATCTTTTCGAAGACCGTGATCGGCCCGATCTTTTTCGAGTTCATCCAGCGCAAGGGCGACGAAGGTTTTGGCGAGGGCAACTTCCGCGCGCTGTTCGAATCCATCGAGCAGGACCAGATCAAGCGCGGGGTGATCAAGGTTCAGGCTGCGGAGTAGTAGATTCGAACCGGGCTTCTTGCGGCGCGACCAATTATGACCTAAATTATGGTCATAAGGATCGCGCTATGAATGTTTCCATCGCCGAGGCCAAGGCCAAATTGTCGGAACTCGTCAGCCGCGCGGAAGCCGGCGAGGAGATCGTTCTCACACGCCACGGCAAGGTGGCCGCGCGCATCGTACCGCCGGCAGCGGCCGAACCACTGCCGCGTATTGGCGCCTTGAAGGGCAAGATTTGGATTGCGGACGATTTTGATGAACTCGGTCCCGAATGGGACGAGTACGTGAAATGACGGTCGGCCCGTTTCTCGCCGACACGCATATCATCCTGTGGTCGATTTCAGACGATCCACGTCTCAGCCAGCACCACCGCGCTATCTTGGCTTCGGAAGCGGTGGTGTTCGCGAGCGCGGCAAGCGTCTGGGAAATTGCCATCAAACGCTCAATCGGAAAACTCAACGCGCCGGACGATCTGCCAACGCTGCTTCCCAGAATGCAATTTCAGCCACTTGCCGTCACTTTGCAGCATGCGAACGCCGTCAGCAGCCTACCCCACCATCATGGTGATCCATTCGACAGACTGCTGATCGCGCAGGCGCAAGTAGAGAACCTGACCATCTTGACATCCGACCCGCATTTCGCCCGTTACGGTGTCGCTGTGGCATGATCGGCCAAGCAATTGGTCTCACAAACCCAGCCGCTCAACCTCCACTTGTCTCAGCTTCAAATCATAATCGAGCAAGAACTCGTCCAATTGCGGCGGCTTGACCGACGTGCCCGAAAGCATTGCGTGCACCTGGCCGCGGTGATGGATGTCGTGCAGAAAGACATGGGCGAGGATATCGCCGATGCGCTCGGGGATCATGCCGTCCTCGCGCCGGTCGGTGATGACGCGGCGATCGAGATCGTCGGCCGACAGCCTATCGCAAAAGGCGATCAGCCGCCGGTCGGCTGCGACCTGCGCGGCAAACAACGCCGCCGGCTCGTCGAGGGGCACGAAGTCGTCATGGGCGGCAGCACCGAGACCACCCTCTTCGAGAAAATCGAGATAGAGAAGATCGACCGCAAGGATGTGGTTGAGCGTTGCCTTGATCGACGGAAAGAAGCTGGTGCGTTCGGCCTCGAACTCACCGGGCTGGAGGGACAGCACCGCGCGGTAGAGCCGGTCGTTCGACCACAGATTGTTGCCGGCCATACGGCGCAGATGGTCGAGCAGGTTCACGAGATCATCCCCCTGCCCGCACCAGATGCAAGCCTGCCCCCATGATCGCGAATCCGGCAAGAACGATCAGCAGCAGCCCGTTCATGCGCCGACGCATGGCTTGCGTCTCCTCATCCCGCGCGACTTTCATGTTGGTGATGGTGTGGAACATCATCGCCTTGCGCGGAAAGCCGCCGCGGTTGGTCAGGTCAGGCGAGCGCGCCTCGATGCGGTAACTCAGCCGGATCGCCTGGATGAAGACCGCCAGTATAGCGAGTGCCCAGACACCGGCCAGCAGATAGACCCCGGTCATGCCCTTACCTCTCGTATTTCTCGACCTTCTGCTCGATGGCGCCGAATATCGAATGCCCGGTCTTGTTCTTCATCTCGATGCGCACCGTGTCGCCGAAGCGCAGGAACGGCGTTTTGGGTTCGCCTGACACAATGGTCTCGATCATGCGCAATTCGGCGATGCAGGAATAGCCGGCGCCGCCGGCCGAGACAGGCTTGCCCGGCCCGCCGTCGAGCTTGTTGGAGACGGTGCCGGAACCGATGATCGTGCCGGCGGCTAATGGCCGTGTCCTTGCCGCGTGAACGATCAGCGCCGGAAAGTCGAAGGTCATGTCGACACCGGCATTGGCGCGGCCGAACGGCTTGCCGTTGAGATCGGCAAGCAGCGGCAGGCTGACCTTGCCGCCGTCCCAGGCGTCACCCAGTTCGTCCGGCGTCACCGCGACCGGCGAAAACGCCGAGGACGGCTTTGACTGGAAAAAACCAAACCCCTTCGCCAGTTCCGGTCCGGTGAGCGCGCGCAGCGTGACGTCATTGACCAGCATGACCAGCCGGATCGCAGCGCGCGCTTCTTCGAGAGTGGCGCCCATCGGCACGTCGTCGACAATGACGGCGACCTCGCCCTCCATGTCGATGCCGAAGCCTTCGTCAGCCATGCGGATCGGGTCACGTGGCGGAATGAAGGCGTCCGAGCCGCCCTGGTAGATCAGCGGGTCGGTCCAGAAGCTTGCCGGCATCTCGGCGCCGCGCGCTTTGCGCACCAGTTCGACATGATTCACGTAAGCCGAGCCGTCGGTCCATTGATAGGCGCGCGGCAGCGGCGAGTGGGCGTCATGCTCGTGGAAGCGCTCCGCCGGCACCGCATTGTTCTCAAGCGATTCCGCTATTGTCGCGAGATGCGGGGCGATGCGGCGCCAGTCGTCGAGCGCCGCCTGCAGCGTGCGCACCAGGAACGAGGCGTCGGTGAAGCGTGTCAAGTCGCGCGAGACGACGACGAGTTTTCCGTCGCGCGTCCCGTCCTTCAATGTGGCAAGCTTCATGCAGTTTCCTCTCCTTGTGCAGCTTTCTCGCTGCTTAACTCCACAACAAGGCCGTCGCGGGCGATCGTCAAGTCGCCGGCCCATGTTTTCCTGACAGCGTCAGTCCAGTCGGCCTCGCCGATCCCGGGATCGTCGGCTGGAATGAGGTGATTGAGCACCAGTCTCTTCACCCCGGCATCGCTGGCGATGCTGCCGGCCTCTTCGGCAAAGCTGTGGCTGGCAAGCAGATGCTCTTTCAGCCGCGCGCCATTGCCGGTCCTGGCCACCAGCCGCTCGATGCCTTCCTCCAGCATGGCTTCATGGACGAGGATATCCGCACTCCGGGCGAATTCGGCGAGCGGCGGAAAGAAGGCCGTGTCAGCGGAGAACACCACGCTTTTCCCGCCGTGTTCGAAGCGCAGGGCAAAACAGTCGGTCACCGGCGGATGCTCGACGCGCAGCGCCGAAACCGTCAAGCCGCCCTGCTCGAGCACCTGGCCTTCGCCGAATTCGACGATCGAAACCAGGTCTCGAATATCCGGCCGGCCCTCGTCGACGACGCGGATTTCGATGTCGAAGTCCATCGCCTGGCAAAAGCGCTGCCAATAATGATCCGTGCCGGGCGGACCGAACACGTGGACCGGCGCCGCCAGACCCGCCGTCCAGGCGGTGTGGATCAGCGGCCCCAGTTCCAGCACGTGATCGGAATGCAGATGGGTGATGAAGATCAGGTCGAGCGATTTCAGGCTGATGCCGGCATCGACGAGACCCCGCGTGACGCCAAGGCCGCAATCGACGACGATGCAGCGGCCGCCCATCCGCAGCACCGACGAGCTCGGCCATGGACCACCCGGCCGCAATGCCGGGCCACCCTTCGAGCCCAAAAGCACCAACCGATCCGGCATTGGCTCGGTGCTCAAGACCAGTCGCCCTCGGGCGTGCCGTTGAAACGCTTCTTGAGGTCCGCCCAGCAATCGATGTAGTTGTCCTGCCGGGTTTCGAGTTCCGCGCCGTAGCGGGTCAGCATCTGCGGGTATCGGGTCTCGAACATGAACGCCATGGTGTTGTCGAGCTTGACCGGTTTCAGGTCCGCGCGCGAGGCCTTTTCGAAGCCAGGCGCATCCGGCCCATGGGCCAGCATCAGATTGTGCAGGCTGATGCCGCCGGGCACAAAGCCTTCTTCCTTGGCGTCGTACTGGCCATGGATCAGGCCCATGAACTCGCTCATGATGTTGCGGTGGTACCAGGGCGGCCGGAAGGTATCTTCGGCCACCAGCCAGCGCGGCGGGAAGATGACGAAGTCGATATTGGCCGTGCCCTCCTCGCCGCTCGGTGCGGTCAGCACCGTGAAGATGGACGGGTCGGGATGGTCGAACAGCAGCGCTCCGACCGGCGAAAAAGTCGCCAGATCATATTTGTAGGGCGCGTAATTGCCGTGCCAGGCAACGACGTCCAGCGGCGAATGGCCGATCTCGGTGACATGGAAATTGCCGCACCATTTCACCGTCAGCCGGCACGGCGTTTCCTTCTCCTCGAACCAGGCGCAAGGCGTCTTGAAATCGCGCGGATTGGCCAGGCAATTGGCGCCGATCGGGCCACGGTCGGGCAGCGTCAGCTTGGCGCCGTAGTTCTCGCAGACATAGCCGCGCACTTCCTTGTCGCCCAGCTCGACCTTGAAGACCAGACCGCGTGGCAGCACGGCAATCTCGCCGGGCCGAAGCTCTATGACGCCCATCTCGGTGACCAAGCGCAAGGCGCCGACCTGCGGCACGACCAGCAATTCACCGTCGGCGTTGAAGAAATGGTCGTCGACCATCGAGGTGTTGGCGACATAGACATGCGCTGCCATGCCCGCCTGACCGAGCACGTCGCCTGATGTGGTGATGCTGCGCATGCCCTTGATAAAATCGGTCGGCTCCTTCGGCATCGGCACCGGATTCCAGCGGTACTGGCCAAGCGCCAGTTCGTGATCACCGACATTGGGCGCGCTCTTCCACAAGGGATAGCTCGCCGGCTTGAAGCGGCCGGTGTGCTTCACACTTGGCCGGATGCGGTAGAGCCAGGAGCGCTCATTGGTGCCGCGCGGCGCGGTGAAGGGCGAGCCCGAAAGCTGCTCGGCGTAGAGGCCGTAGGCCGGCCGCTGCGGGGAATTCCGTCCTTGCGGCAGCGAACCGGGCAGCGTCTCGGTTTCGAAGTCGTTGCCGAAGCCCGGCATATAGGAAAAGGCCATTGCTTCCTCCCGAAATGGATATCAATTGACCAAACTGGTTTCATTTGTAACCATTGAAAATGTAACCATCAATGGCGACTTTGAAAAATGGTGATCAAGAGCGAAGCGTCCGACGCGCCTGAAATTCTCAATCTGGAAAATTTCCTGCCCTACCGGCTGCACCGGCTTGCCGAGGCCGTCAGCCGGGAATTCTCGAGGATATACAAGGATCGTCACGGCCTCACGCGTCCCGAATGGCGCACGCTGGCCGGGCTCGGACAGCGTGGCACGATGACGGCGACGGCGCTGGGCGAACAGTCGGCCATGCACAAGACAAAGGTTTCGCGCGCTGTCGCCGAACTCGAACGGCGTCGCTGGCTGACGCGAAAACCGGACGAAAAAGACCGCCGTATCGAACATTTGACGCTGACCGGAACGGGGCTTGCCGCCTATCGCGAGATGGTGCCGCTGGCGAAGGCGTTCGAACGGGATTTGCTGGCAAGACTAAGTGCTGAAGAGCGCGCGGCGATCACCAGCGGACTGGCTGCATTGGAGACCAGTCTGGTCCCGAGCTAGTCCAAGATCAAGCCAATCACTCTGAACGACAGAGTTCGAGCGAGACTGCGTGGGAGCTCCCACCACAGCCAAAGCATAGCATTGCCTTCGATTTGATCGTGATTTGCGTTGTCAGGCCGCGTATAATGCCCATCACACCGACGGGAGGACTACGATGAGCATTCGCACATTAAGTGTCCTGGTGACGCTGCTTGTAGGCACCTGCACATTTGCGCAGGCCCAGCAGACAAAGCCGATGTCGATCGAAGTGTTCCCTTTCGAATTGGAGGATAAGAGCGCCGGGGCGGGAATAATTCCCCCGGATGAATATGACAGGCGCTATCTGTCGGAATCGGCACAAGTTGCGAGGGACATGCTCTCCCAGTCTGGGGGTTTTACAGTAATTGATGTGCCGGCGAGGGATACACAGGCTGCTGCGCCGCACGGATTGCGCAACTGCGCTGGTTGTGAAGGCCCGATTGCCAAGGAGCACGGCGCGTCGCTTGCCTTGCTTGGCGTCGTAACGCGCGTCAACCGAACAGAACATACTATGTTCATTCGCATCCTTGACGCCGAAACCGGGAGACATGTTTCGGAGGGGTTTACCGATCTTCGCATGGGTGCGAACCACGCGTGGCCCCGCTCCGTGAAATGGCTGATGAAAAACAGAATTCTGCGGTAGGGCGGCATCTACCAGTCCATCACCACCTTGCCGGAACTGCCGCTGCGCATCGCATCGAAGCCGGCTTGGAAATCGTCGATGCCGATGCGGTGCGTGATCAGGCCGGAGACATCCAGCGGGCCCTGCACAAGCGCGATCATCTTGTACCAGGTTTCGAACATCTCGCGGCCGTAGATGCCCTTGAGATGCAGCATCTTGAAGATGACCTTGTTCCAGTCGATCTCGAAGCCGGTCGGCGCGATGCCCAGAATGGCGATCTTGCCGCCATTGTTCATGGTGTCGATCATGTCGCGGAAAGCGGGGGCGGCGCCCGACATTTCGAGGCCGACGTCGAACCCCTCGGTCATGCCAAGCGCCGGCATGACGTCGCGCAGCTTTTCCTTCGAGGCGTCGACGACATGCTGGACGCCGAGTTTCTTGGCCAGCGCCAGCCGCACCGGGTTGATGTCGGTGATGACCACTTTGCGCGCGCCGACGCATTGCGCGACGAGCGCGCCCATGATGCCGATCGGCCCGGCGCCGGTCACCAGCACATCCTCGCCGACCAGATCAAAGGACAATGCGGTGTGAACGGCATTGCCCAGGGGATCGAAGATGGCGGCGATCTCGTCGGGCACATCATCGGGGATCGGCACGACATTGTGCTGCGGGATCGCCAGATACTCGCCGAAAGCGCCCGGACGGTTGACCCCGACGCCGAGCGTGTTGCGGCACAGATGCCCCCTGCCCGCCCGGCAGTTGCGGCAATGGCCGCAGACGATGTGGCCTTCGCCCGACACGCGCTTGCCAACCTTGTATTCGGTGACCGCAGCGCCGAAATCGGCAACGGTGCCGACGAATTCATGGCCGGTGACCATCGGCACCGGCACCGTCTTCTGCGCCCACTGGTCCCAATTGTAGATATGCACGTCGGTGCCGCAGATCGCCGTCTTCTTGATCTTGATCAGCACGTCGTTGGGGCCGATCTCCGGCACCGGCACCTCTTCCATCCAGATGCCTGGCTCGGCCTTGGCCTTCACCAGCGCCTTCATCATGTTCGACATGCTTTTGTCCCTTGAATCTCTTGATCCGGAAGCGCTTTTCGATTCCGGCCTTTCAGGAAATGACCCCGAGTTCGCGCCCGACGGCGGCAAACGCTTCCACCGCGCGGTCGATATCGGCGCTGGAATGGGCCGCCGACATCTGCGTGCGGATGCGGGCCTGCCCTTTCGGCACCACCGGGAAGGAGAAGCCGATGACATAGATGCCGCGCTTCAGCATGCGCGCCGCCATCTCCTGCGCCAGGCTGGCATCACCCAGCATCACCGGGATGATCGGATGATCGGCTCCGGCCAGCGTGAAGCCGAGTTTGCCCATCTGCGACCGGAAGCGCGCCGCATTGTCGTAGAGTTTGTCGCGCAGCCCATCGCCGTCTTTGATCAGTTCGAACACTTTGATCGAAGCGCCGGCGATCGCCGGCATCAGCGTGTTGGAGAACAGATACGGCCGTGAGCGCTGGCGCAGCCAGTCGACCACCTGGCCTTTGCCCGAGGTGTAGCCACCGGAGGCCCCGCCAAGCGCCTTGCCGAGCGTGCCGGTGACGATGTCGACCCTGCCCTCGACGCCGCAATGTTCGGCCGAGCCGCGGCCGTTCTGGCCGACGAAGCCGACGGCATGGCTGTCGTCGACCATCACCATGGCGTCGTATTTCTCGGCGAGGTCGCAGACACCCCTGAGATTGGCGATGATGCCATCCATCGAAAACACGCCGTCGGTGGCGATCAACCGGAAGCGGCAGTCTTTCGCCTCCTTCAGGCGCGCCTCGAGATCGGCCATATCGTTGTTGGCGTAGCGGAAACGTTTGGCCTTAGACAGCCTCACGCCATCGATGATCGAGGCATGATTCAAGGCATCCGAGATAATGGCGTCTTCCTCGCCCAGCAGCGTCTCGAACAGGCCGCCATTGGCATCGAAACAGGAGCCGTAGAGGATGGTGTCTTCCATGCCGAGGAAAGAGGAAATCGTGGATTCGAGCTGCTTGTGCTCTTCCTGCGTGCCGCAGATAAAGCGCACCGATGCCATGCCGTAGCCATAGCGGTCGAGCGCCTGCTTGGCAGCATTGCGCAAATCGGCGCTATCGGCGAGGCCGAGATAGTTGTTGGCACAGAAATTCAGCACCTTGTCGCCGCCGACCTCGATCTCGGCCGACTGCGTCGAAGTGATCAACCGCTCCGACTTGTAGAGGCCTGCCGATTTGAGCCCCGCGAGCTCGCTGTCGATGTGGGAGAGGAATGCTGCGGTCATGGTCGGCCTCGTTTGATGTGGGCTGACTGTCGTCTCGTCCGCGCGAAAAATCCATCGCAAAAACGACCGGATCGGTGGCAGGCAGCACGATGCGGCCCCGATGTCGATCATCATGCAGCCGCGGAAACGACGCCGCGACAAACGGTTCTGGCCGATGACCGCTCAAATGCCGGTACGGCGCTAAACGAGCCGATAACCATTTCGCGATCTTTCGACAGCTGCCCCTTTCCGGGCAGCCGTCGATTTCCGGTCCTGTTAACGTTTGCAGTTCAATGGTGCTCATACAAGAATCTTTTGGCAAGAATCCGTAGGCGAGAGGGCCGCCCCCGAAAATGTCGCAGCAGCCGGTGCAAACCGTTTCAGGCAAGCTCATACTGCTGATCAAGGCTGGCTATTGGCTGGCCCTGCTGATCATTGCGGCCATGGTGATCGCCTCCTTCATCCTGCTGCAGCAGATGATGGCCACCCAACAGCACAATCACAACTTGCTCGACATCGTCAGCACGCAAAAGACGCTGTCGCAGCGCATCGTCTTCCTTGCCGGTGCAACGGGTGCCGGTTCACGCGACAAGCAGCCGGCGCTGGTCAGCGCGCTCAAGCAGGCAACGGCGGAGTTCGAGACGAACTACGACCTGCTGCTCGATCAGACGGGAGCCGATCCGCAATCGCCGGCCAAGCTCGACCCGAAGTCGATCGAAAGCGTCCTTTTCGCCAAGCCCTTCCACCTCGACTATTTCTCGGTCGGGCTGATCGCCAATGGCGACCGCCTGATCTCGGCCTATGAATCGCAATTCAGCGGCAATGGCGGTTACAAGGGCGGCGGCGAGCGCGTCAATCTCGACGCCTCTGTCGCCAATGCGACCTTGTCGGGCTATGCCGCGCTCGGCCAGCGCATCACTGCCGACGCCGACGACCGCTCCGAGAAGCTGCTCGCTCTCCATCGCACGCTGTTCTACGCCACAATCGGCGTCATCATACTGGTGGCGCTGTTCATCTTTAGGCCGATGTCGAACGCCATCCTGCGCAAGACGAATGAATTGATCGACGCGCGCAATTCCATGGCCTTCATCGCGGTGCATGACGGCCTCACCGGCCTGCACAACCGCACGTTCCTGACCGATCATTTCGACACGCTGATCAAGGGCACGCACCGGCGTCGCGAACGCCTTGCCGTCGTCCAGCTCGATCTCGACCGATTCAAGCAGATCAACGATACGCTCGGCCACGCCGCCGGCGACTATGTGCTGGTCGTCACGGCACAGCGCATGCGCGATTCCTGCCGGGCGTCGGATCTGTGCGTGCGCCTGGGCGGCGACGAGTTCGTCATGATCCTCGGCGGCGCCGGCGGCACCGAAGACATCAATATGCTGGCGCGGCGCATCCTGGCACACATCAACGAGCCGATCGTCTTCCAGGGCACGACCATTCTCCCAGGCGCCAGCGCCGGCATCGCGGTCTATCCGATCGACGCCGACAATGCTGGGGATTTGCTGGTCCATGCCGATCTGGCGCTTTACTCCGCCAAGAAGCTTGGTGGCGGCAACTTCTCCTTCTTCTCCGAGGAGCTGCGCCGCGAACTCGACTATCGCAAGCAGCTCGAGCACGACATCAAGGTCGCCATCGCCGAGCGGGCGTTCCAGGTCTATTTCCAGCCGCAGGTATCGCTGACCAACGGCACGATCAGCGGCATCGAGGCGCTGGTGCGCTGGAACCATGCGGAGCGCGGCATGATCCCGCCCGGCGAGTTCATTCCGGTCGCCGAGAAATGCGGCTTCATGCCCGAGATCGGCCGCATCGTCATCACCAAGGCGATCAACGAGGCCGCCGAATGGAATCGCGCCGGCATTGCCTTCGGACGGCTTGCCGTCAATGTTTCCGGCACCGAGCTGCGCGAGCACGACTTCGATGTGTTTTTGTTCGAGACGCTGGAAAAGGCCGGGCTGCCGCCGCAGAAACTGTCGCTGGAAATCGTCGAATCCGTCATCCTCGATGACGAAAAGACGGGCATCGCGGCCAAGCTGCGGCACATCCGGGCAGCCGGCGTCCATCTTGAACTCGATGATTTCGGCACCGGCTATGCTTCGCTCAGCCATGTCAACCCGAACGAGATCGACCGGCTGAAGATCGATCGCCGCTTCGTCCAGAACATCCATGAGAATGGCGACAACTCGAAGATCGTCCGCGCCATCACCGAGCTGGCGCGTGGCCTTGGCATCTCGATCGTCGCAGAGGGCGCCGAAACCGAGGCCGAGCTCAATTCGCTGATGGCGATCGGCTGCGACCAGGTGCAGGGCTACTCCATCGCCTTCCCGATGCCGCACGACAAGGCGCTGGAATGGCTGACCGCCCGCATGCCCAAGAAGGCCAAGCTGACGGTGCTGCAAGGAAGCCTGGCATAGGTTTGCCTTTTTGTTTGTGCATGTCGTTATCCCAAAACCGCTGCGCACTTTTGGGCGACATGCACCGGCTCGCCTTGACAAGCCGTTGTGGACATGGCGGCCTTGTCGTGATCGCAACCGGATATCGGGGCCGATGACACCGTTTCGGTTTGTGCTGGCGGCGCTTTTGATTTTTGCGGTTCCCGCCCAAGGGGCCGATCGCATAATCTATCTTACCTTCGACGATGGGCCGCTGAACGGCACAAGCAACATCCTCGATGTGCTGGAAGCCGAGCAGGTTCCTGCAACCCTATTCATGGTCGGCATGCACGCACAGGCTAGCGCCGCCAACAGAGCGCTCGTCCAGCGTGCCAGGCAGCTTCCTTTGGTGACGCTCGGCAACCACAGCTACAGCCATGCTTACAATCACTACCGGCATTTTTACGGCGACACCGAGGGTGTCGTCGCCGACATGGTACGGGCAAACGCGGTGCTCGGGTTGAAGCCCCTGGTGCATGCAAGACTGCCGGGGCGCGACGTGTTCAGGCTGCCCTCCATGTCGAAGAACGACACTTCGCTTGGCCTCGCCCAGGAGGGGCGTGAAGAGCCCGATTACGAGTTTGTCGCGGCCTCAGGCTTCTATCTCTACGGCTGGGACCATGAATGGGTGCACAAGGACAACGGCGAGCCGGTGCAGAGCGTCGATCCGGCAAGCTGATCCTGCTGATGCATGACGAGATGTTCCAGAACGCGTTCGACGGCAAGACGAAGCTGACAAACCTGATCACCGCTCTGAAGCTGCGCCATTACACTTTTGGGACAATCCAGGGCTACGACGACTGAGCCGGCAAAGACGGCAAGCTCTTCAGCGGATTGAGCATTGGCACACCAAGTGGCGCGAAATGACGCTCGTTGTCCGTCAGTATCGTTAAACCATGAACCTCGGCAGTGGCAGCGATCGCTATGTCTTCAAATCCAGGCCGGTGCGCCCTCGCCCGATCCAGGATTAGTCCGGCAGCATGCGCGGCGCGCAAATCGAAGGGAAGCACTCTTTCTCCATAAAGGTGCTGAACCGCTTGCCACCAGCCGCGCAGCGAGTTCGCCTTTGTTGTCGCACCCTCACGTTCGGCCTTCGCTATTCCAGCGGCAACTTCGGATGCGGTGACAACGGACAGGAACAGATGGTTGCTCGCCTGGTCGAGCCAAGTCGCCAATGCATGCCGATCCGCTTTCTTGGACGGCGCCATTGCCGAGATGATATTGGTATCCAGCAGAAACATCGACCGCGTTACAACGCGACCTTGCGAGCCAGTTTGCGGGAACGAGGCGGAATATCGCCAAGGTCACCAGGGAAGGCCGCCAACAATTGTCCAAAACTTGGCACGCGCGAAAGCCTTTCATAGTCTTCGAAAGACAGAATGACAGCCTGCTTGCGCCCGTGACGGGTGATGACGGCAGGCGTCCCGGCGACGGCTTGATCGACCACCGCTGAAAGTGTTGCCTTGGCATCCTTCAACTGAATCTCGCGCATAGCTTGCTCCAAAATGACTAGAGTGGTCATATAGCAGAGCAACTCGGATCAAACAAGGCCTGTCGATCCCCCCAAGATCATCCCACATTCGCCCGCAACACGGCCAGCACCTGCGCGAACTCCGCCAGCCGCTCGTCGGACAGTCCGACCCGCAGCCGCTTGTCAAAGGAAAGCGCAGCCTTACGCAATGTCTCGAACATCGCTTCTCCGGCCGCGGTCAGTTCGACCAGATGAACCCGGCGGTTGACGGGATCACGGCGGCGCGTCAGCAGGCCCTGCGCCTCCATCGCGTTGAGATGGTGGGTCAACGTCGCGCCTTGGATGCCGATCATGCCGGCGAGTTCACGCTGATTGGCAAGCTTGCTCGACTTGACCGACAGCAGAGTGAGCCAGACCGGCAGCGTGCCACCGGCCTCGACCAGGGCAGCGTCGAAGGCCTGGGCAACCAGCTTGGCGGTTCGTCCGAGATTCATGCCGACTGGCGGGCGTTCGAAGGGTGTCATTGCAGGACACTAGACGGTGTCATGCACGGATGGAACTGGCGCGACTTATACATTGACATCTAACCATTTGATATCTAATTACCGAGAGATGGCGGGCTAAAGAGGAAATCCGGTTATGCAATATGTCTACATCGTCGTTATCGGCCTTCATGTCATGGCAGGTGTATTCTGGGCGGGTACGACGATCGCGGTCGGCCGTGACCCGGACATCCGGGCGGAACGGTTCTTCCGGCCGCAAATGGGCGCTGCCGGTCTGGTTTTCCTGACCGGCATACTGCTCTGGTATTTCTTTCACGAGGGCGTTTTCGGCTCGATGGAGAAGGTGCTGGCGCTGGGCATCGTGACGGCCCTGATCGCCGCCGGCGTGCAAGGCGCGCTGGTGGGCTCAGCCAGCAGGCAGCTTGCCGGTGCCGATGCGGCAACGGAAAGCCAGTTGCGCGCGAAGATGACAAGAGGCGAGCGCATCGCAGGGGGGCTGCTGGTGCTGACCGTGCTGTGCATGGCCACGGCCAGAATGTTTTGAGCGCCGCCCACGCAGCACAAGCTCACAGAATCGTACGTTGTCTGGCGACGAGCCAATGACGTGCGGGCGCGCGGCCAGACCGAAGTATACGGGCTCTCGTACGCAGGTCCGACCGCGCGCCACCGATCCTCGCAATAGCTAATTTCAGATACGCAAGCCGAACCTGATGCCGTCATAGATGGCGGCGTGGATGTTGCGCGAGGCGACCGCGTCGCCGATGCGGAACAGCACGAAGCCGCCTTCTGGATTGCGCTTGGGAAAGATGTCGCCACCACTCACCAGCCGTTCGTAGTCGACCGCACCGCCATTCTTCGACAGAGGCTTTAGCGATAGGTAGAGATCATCGAGCGGCAGCGTACCGTGCTCGACCACCACCTGGTCGACCCTGCGCTCGCCGCGCCAGCCATCGGCGAAATCCGAAGCCAGCTCTGCGATCAGTTGATTGCCCTCGCGCCGCACCGAACGCAGCCGCGTGTTGATGGTGATGGTGACGCCCTTTTCCTGAAAGGCCCTGATATAGGGCACATGGTTCATGCCGCCCATTTCCGGGGCAAAGAAACGCTCCGGCGATACAAGCTCGAGTTTCGAGCCGGCATTGGCGATCAGTTCGGCGGCGCCCATGCCCTGATGGCCGCCATTGTCGTCATAGAGCAGCACATTTTCGGCCGGCTTGACGCTGCTGGCCATGATGTCCCAACTCGAGGTGACAAGGTTGTCGCCGGCCGTCAGCGGCGGGTTCTGCGGCAGGCCGCCGGTAGCGACCACCACCACATCGGGCGACAGCGCCAGGACATCGTCTTTTTCCGCCCAAGTGTCGTAGCGGATCTCGACGCCGAGCCGGTCGAGTTCAGCCAGCCGCCAGTCGATGATACCGATCAGTTCCTTGCGGCGCGGGTTCTGCGTCGCCAATCGCACCTGGCCGCCGGCCTGGCTCGATGCTTCAAGCACCATCACCTTGTGGCCGCGCTCGGCCGCGACCCGCGCAACCTCCAGCCCGCCGGCGCCGGCTCCGACGACCACGATTTTCTGCTTCGGTCCTTCGGTCTTGACGATGATATGCGGGATTTCGGCCTCGCGGCCGGTCGCGGCATTGTGGACGCAAAGCGCTTCGCCGCCCTCATAGATGCGGTCGAGACAATAGGTGGCGCCCACGCACGGGCGGATCTCATGCTCGCGCCCCTCCATCACCTTTTTGATGATGTGCGGATCGGCGATATGGGCGCGGGTCATGCCGACCATGTCGAGCTTGCCGGTGGCGATGGCGTGGCGTGCGGTGGCCACGTCGGATATGCGCGCCGCGTGGAAGGTCGGGAATTTCGTCGCCGCCCTCACCTCTCCGGCGAAATCAAGATGCGGCGAAGAGCGCATGCCGGTTACCGGGATGACCTTGGTCAGCGCCGCATCGCTCTCGATCGAGCCACGAATGATGTTGAGGAAATCGACCTTGCCGGAGCCCGCCAGCCGCCTGGCGATTTCGATCCCCTCCGCCTTCGACAGGCCTTTTTCGAAATCTTCGTCGGCGACCATGCGGATGCCGACGACGAATTTGTCGCCGACAGCTGCCCGCACGGCATCGAGCACCATGTTGGTGAAGCGCAGGCGATTGTCCAGCGAGCCGCCGAATTCGTCGTCGCGATGATTGGTGGCCGGCGACCAGAAGCCGTCCATCAGATGGCCGTAGGATTCGAACTCGATGCCGTCGAGGCCGGCGGCCTCGCAGCGCTGGGCGGCTGAAGCATAGTCGGCGACGATGCGCTCGATGTCCCAGTCCTCGATCGTCTTCGGGAATGCGCGATGCGCCGGCTCACGCACCGGCGAGGCCGAGAGCACCGGCAGCCAGTCGGCCTTGTTCCAGCCGGTACGGCGGCCGAGATGGGTGATCTGGATCATCACCTTGCAGTCGTGCTCGTGGCAGGCGTCGGCGAGCTCGGCCAGCCACGGCACGATCCTGTCGTCATAGACATGCAGATTGCCGAAGGCGGCCGGGCTGTCGCGCGAGACGATCGCCGAGCCGGCGGTCATGGTCAGCGCCATGCCGCCCTTGGCCTTCTCTGCATGGTAGAGCCGGTAGCGCTGTTTCGGCATGCCGTCCTCGGAATAGGCCGGCTCATGGCTGGTCGACATGACCCGGTTCTTCAGCGTCAAATGTTTGAGCTGGTAGGGCTGGAGAAGCGGATCGTTGCTGGTCATCGTCTTCCTGCGGTTTCAAATTGTGCTAATGAGCGGCAAAATTCGTTTTCAAGCATGTCGTCCCGCACGCACTCCGGGCGCATGCGACAAGGATTGCGCCCATGATCGACACCAAAACTCTCACCCAGCTCGGCGCGCACGTCGAGACGCCACAAAGCCCCGAAGCAGCGGTCCTGGAGACCGTACCGTTTTCGCGTGGTGACGGACCGCCGGCGATCGTGCGCTTCACCTGTCCGGAATTCACCTCGCTGTGCCCCGTCACCGGCCAGCCGGACTTCGCCCATATCGTCATCGACTACGCACCCGATGCGGCTCTGGTGGAATCGAAGTCGCTCAAGCTGTTCATGACCTCGTTTCGCAACCATGGCGCCTTCCATGAAGACTGCACCGTCATGATCGGCCGCCGCATCGTGGCGGCAACCAAGCCGCTGTGGTTGCGCATAGGCGGCTATTGGTATCCACGCGGCGGCATTCCGATCGATGTGTTCTGGCAAACGGGCGCTCCGCCCGAAGGCGCCTGGCTGCCCGACACCGGGGTGGCGCCCTATCGCGGGCGGGGTTGAGCTCGCCCATCATTCGCACTGATATTGGCTGAGTGCCCATTCGCCGGTCACCGACAGCAGGTCCGATATCTTCCAGTCGCCGTCGACCCTCTTGAATTTCCATTCCAGCCGGTGCGGGTTGCCCGATATGACGAAGGCGACGATGACCTTGGCCTGGTCGCCGTTGATCGCCTCGAGCGTCTTCAGGCTCTTGTCGATCTCGGCCTTGTCGTAATCGGCATTATCGAGCGCCATGTTGGGGTCGAGGCACTCGCCCTGCCCGGATTTGCGCAAGGCGTCGCTCTTGTCGAGCACGGTTTTGGCCGGGTCGATGAAATGGCTTCGCTCGGCTGGATCGATCTCCAGCCCGACCTGATCGTAAAACGGCCGCACCACAGCGGTCGGCGAGCCCGGCTGGATCGGTGCGGCCGGCGCGGCTTCGGCTGGCGACCATCCAACAGGCGGCGTTGCCGGTTCCACTCCGGTTCCGGGTGCATTTGCGGGCGGAGCCCCGCTGTCGCCCGGCGCGGCGTCAGCCGGCGGCGCACCCAACAGGCCTTGCGCGGCGGCGCCGCTCAGAGCCGCCAGCAGACACACACCCGACAGGGCCAGCAACCGGCGATGGGCCATCGCTTCACTCCGGCGTCTGGCCGGCCATGCATTCCAGCGCACTGAGCGTCCAGTCGCTGGTCTTGGAAGCGATGTCCGATATCTTCCACTTGCCGTCGATCTTCTTGAGCGACCAGAGCATTTCACGTTTGGAATCATCGCCCTCGGAGAACAGGCTGAAGGATACCGTGACCTGTGCGTTATCGCCATCCAGCTTCTCAGACAGTTTCAGCGTTTTCGAGACGGTTTTCTGATCGAAATCCTGGGCGTCGAGACCAGGATCGAAATCGATGCAGGCGACCTGGTCCGGGTTCTTCTTCGTTGCCTGGTCGTTCAACTCGAACAGTTTCGTCACCGGTTCGGTGAACCGGTCCCGATATTGTTCGTCGGCCTCGAACTTGACCGCCGGGACATAGAAGAACTTCACCGCATCGGACGCCGGTCCGGCGACGGCGGCGGCCGGCAGGGCTATCGAAAGGGCGGCAACGAGCACTGTCAGTCTCATGCAGAATCTCCGGCTTTTGATGGCTTGAGCCTATCAATACCACGTATCCTGCATATCGGCTTTTTTGCGGCTCATGAAGTCCTGCAGCGCCTTGTTTCAGCCGTCCAGCCAGACGTTCTGAAGGTCCATCTCGAATGTCTGGTGGACACCATAGTTCTTCACCTTCTTGTTCTGGTGGCTGTAGAGCTTCTGCCAGAACGGCTGAATAATGACGCCCGAATCCTGCAGGATCTGCTCGACATCCTTCATGACCTCGCGTCGTTTCTCCACGTCGATGAGCGATAGCGCCTGCTTGAGCTTGGCGTCGAAATCGGGGTTGGAATATGCCGATTCATTCCAGGCCTCGCCGGTGCGATAGCCGAGCGCCAGCACCTGGACGCCAAGCGGGCGCATGTACCAGATCGTCATCGAATAGGGATATTTCGTCCAGTCGTTCCAGAAGGTCGAACCCGGCAGCACCGTGCGCTTCACCTTGATCCCGGCATCGCGCAGCTGGCCGGCAATGGCGTCGCCGGTATTCTTCTGCCAATCGTCCTCGATGGTGATCAGCTCATGCTCGAAGTCAGCCTGTCCGGCTTCCGCCATCAGCTTCTTGGCGCCGGCGGCGTCGCGTGTCTTCTTGGGCAGCGGATAGTATTCCGGATGGATCGGGGCAACGTGGTGGTTTTCACCAGGGGTGCCTCGCCCGGCGTAACCAAGTTGGAGGACCGCATTGTTGTCGACGGCCATTTGCAGGGCGTTGCGCACCCGCTTGTCGTCATAGGGCTTGTGGGTAATGTTGGTGCGCGCAACCAGCGTCGTCGCCGTCGCCACCTCCGATTTCACCAGATCCATCTTGTCGAGAATGTCGATGAAGTCGGCGGGCGACTCGAAATTGAGGTCGATCTCACCCGATTCGAACGCGTTAACGGTGGCGTTGAAATCGGTGCCGTAGTCGATGAACTCGACGCTGTCGAGCGGCGCTTCACCACCCCACCATTTGCCATTCTCACGACGCTTGACGACCGCCTTCTGGCCGACATCGTAGGAGACCAGTTCGAACGGTCCCGTGCCGATCGGCTTCTTGATCGGATCGGCACCATCGGCATCGAAGCTGCGATGGACGACGAGCGCCGGATAGTCGGTGAAATTCGGGATCAGTGAAATGTCTGGTTCGCTTAGCTTCAGCTTGACCGTGTTGTCGTCGACCTTGGTGATCGCACCATCCCTGGCCTTGCCGGTCTTTGTGTCGATCAGCGCGCCGACACGGGCGGCCATGGAATTGCCGGCGACATTCTTCTCGCACCAGCGCGTCAGATTGTGAGCGACGTCATCGGCGTTGAAGGCATCGCCGTTGTTCCATGTGATGCCCTTGCGCACATGCAGCACATATTCGGTGGCGTCGTCATTGATATCCCAGCTTTCGAGCAGAACCGGCTCGAAGGTGAACTGCCTGGTATAGCGGACAAGCGGCTCCAGCCAGCAACGCGAAATGTTCGCCAGTTCCACCCAGTCGTAAGTGCGCGGATCCTTCTGTCCCTTCACCGACATCGAGACGCGCAGCGTTCCGCCTTTCTTCGGCTCTTCGGCCAAGGCCCGATCCGGCACGGCAAGACCGATCATGCCATAGGCAAGCGCCGTCGATGCGCCGAAGGCGCTTGCCAGCGCCAGGAACTCGCGCCGGTCGACACGACCCGCGCGTGCTTCGACCGCCATTGCCTCGATAGCGCTCGGCACGCGATCGCCACTGCTTCTGAAGAATGCCATTTTTTCCTCCCGTCTGGTTCCCTTGATCTTGGTTCTTCGCGTCAACTGACGCTGTCCGGCAGCCTCTCCTCGCGCCGCGCGATGAAATCCATCAGGCCATCGGCGATGCCTTCATCGAGCTTCGGCTCCTCGTAATCCGCCAGCATGTTGCGCGCCTTCTCGCGGCCGCGCGTGTCGTGGTCCTTCGCCCCTTCCGCCTTCCACTGTTCGAACGAATTGAAGTCCATGATCGAGGGCATGAAGAAGGCGGATTCGAAATGTTCGAGCGTATGCTGGGTGCCGAGGAAATGGCCCTGCGGTCCCACCTCGCGGATGGCCGCCATGGCTTCCTTGAAATCGTCGAACGGCAGACCGCCGGCATATTTGTACCAGCCGATGAGCTGTTCGCAGTCGGTGGCGAATTTCGAATAGCCGCAGGTCAGGCCGGCCTCGAGCCATCCCGCGGAGTGCCAGATGTAGTTGGCGCCGGCGAGGATGGCGGCATGCATCAGCATGTTCGCCTCGTAACCCGCCTGGGCGTCGTTGAGCTTCGACCCGACATGAAAGCCGGACGTGCGCCACGGCAGCCGGTATTTCCGCGCCAAGGCTCCCATCAGATACATCATCTGCGCCGCCTCGGGCGTGCCGCCCATCGGAGCGCCGGTCTTCATGTCCACCGTGACCATGAACTGCCCGTAGATCTGCGGCGACCCTGGGCGCAGCAGTTGCGTGAAGGCGACGCCCGCCAGCGCTTCCGCATTGACCTGCGCAACCGCGCCCACGGCGGACGCCGAAGTCGAGGCGCCGCACAGTGCGAAGGGTGCGAGGATCAGCGGCTGGTTGCTTCGCGCATAGACCTTCATCGCGTCCAGCATGGTGGCGTCCCACACCAGCGGCGAATTGCAGTTGGTGATCGACACCAGGACCGGATTGTCGCGGACGTAATCCTCGCCGAACACGATGCCTGCCATCGCCATCGTGTCTTCCGCCCGCTCCTTGGACGTGACGATGCCCATGAACGGCTTGTCGGAATGCTTAAGCGCGGAATGGATGATGTGGAGGTGACGCTTCGGTACCGCGATTTCCATCGGCTCGCAAATGACCGAACTCGATGAATGCAGCGCCGGCGCCATGTAGGCGAGCTTGTGGAAATTGTTGAGGTCGGCCAGCGTGCCGTAGCGCCTGTTGTTGTCGAGATCGCGAACATAAGGCGCGCCATACATCGGCACGAAGATGGTATTGTTGCCGCCCACCCGCACCGTACGCTGCGGATTCCTCGCATTGAGCGTGAACTCCGACGGGACCTTCGATACCAGCTCCATCAGCAGGGCCCGGTCGATCCGCACACGAGTTTCCGAGACATCCGCGCCCGCCGCCTTCCACAGCGCGATAGCCTCGTCGTCGCGGAATTCGCATCCCACCTCTTCGAGGATCAGGAGCGACTCCTCGTGGATCAGCTCGACCGCCTCATCGGGGACCATCTGGTAGACGGGGATCTGGCGGACCAGGGTCGGGAACGACGTTACGGGGGCTCCGCGCAGCGCCTTGCGCCCCAGGCGGCCGCCACTGCGGCGGTTGGCATGTTCGGTCACTTCAGGGGCCGGTGCGTTCATGGCAACTCCATTCCACTCATGAAGGAGCCTAGCGCGACAAAATGGTGATGTGACGCTGGAAAATCCTGATCTCTTGTATAAGCTCAGCTTATGCGAAGCCTGCGCCACCTCCTGCCCTCGGCCGGCAGCCTGATCGTCTTCGAGGCGGCCGGGCGGCTTTCGAGCTTCACCGCCGCCGGCCGCGAGCTCGGCATGACGCAGGCCGCCGTCTCCTATGCCGTGCGCGGGCTGGAAGAGCAGCTTGGCGCCAAGCTGTTCCAGCGCCGCCACCGCCAGGTTCTCCTGACCGAGGCCGGCGAGCGCTTCCATGCCGATGTCTCGCTTGGGCTTTCGCATATCCGCAAATCGGCGGAGGATCTACGCCTGCAGGCGACCGGCGGTCATGTCACGCTGGCCGCCTCGACCGCGTTCGGTTCGTTCTGGATGATGCCGCGCCTGCAGCAGTTCCGCGACGAACTGCCGGGCATCGACCTGCGTATCCAGACCGCCGACCGCGACCTCGACATCATCGCCGAAGGCATTCCGCTCGGCGTGCGCGGCGGCGCGCCGCGGGACTGGCCGGACTATCACTCGTTGCCGCTGGCGGACGAGGAGATATTTCCCGTCGCCGGCACCAGCTATGCGGCAAAGTTCGGCCTGCCCAAATCCGCTGCCGAACTGGCCACGCACCGCCTCATCCATCTGGAGGAGCCGTATCGCGAGGCGGCCAGCTGGGACGAATGGTTCCAGTCGGCGGGCGCCAATCTCAGCGATACCGCGCGCGGCCTGCGCATCAACGATTACGGCCTGGTGATTCAGGGCGTCATGGAAGGCCAAGGCATCGCGCTCGGCTGGCGGCACCTCGCCGAGCGGTTGCTGGCGTCGGGCTTGCTGGTGCCGGTGACGGATCATGTGCTGAAGACCGGCAAGGCGTTCTATGTCGTCTGGCCGAAGAACCGGGAACTCAGCGACAACGCCCGCAAGGTGCGAGACTGGCTGGCGGCTCAGGCGTGAGGGGCAGTGCCTCCCTGTCCCTTGGAAGTCGGCGGGACAGCACCCCCCTCTGTCCTGCCGGACATCTCCCCCGCAAGTGGGGAGATTGGCAGTTCCAGCCTCGCCACCCTTCCTGCAGCGCTGCAGATTGGCGAAAGCCGTGGCGACATCCGATCTCCCTCCTTGCGGGGGAGATGGCCGGCAGGCCAGAGGGGGGTGCTGTCCTGCCAGCATCATCGCTATTCCGCCGACATCGAATGCTTTCTCATCGGCGTCGAATCCGCCTATAGTGGCGCCATGCCCATCCGCCAGCTTTCCGAAACGATGATCAACCAGATCGCCGCCGGCGAAGTCATCGAGCGTCCGGCGAGCGTGGTCAAGGAACTGGTCGAGAATGCGCTCGATGCCGGTGCTTCGCGCGTCGAGATCGTCACAGCCGGCGGTGGGCTGAACCTGATCCGCGTCACCGATGACGGCTCCGGCATTCCCGAACGGGAGCTGGCGCTGGCGATCGCACGACACTGCACCTCCAAGCTCACCGAGGATATCAACGACATCCGCTCGCTGGGCTTCCGCGGCGAAGCGCTGCCGTCGATCGGCTCGGTGTCGCGACTTTCGATCCGCTCGCGCACGGCAGCAAGTGACAGCGCCGCCGAGATCGGCATCGAGGGTGGCCGCGTCCTGCCTGTCAGGCCGGCGGCGGCCAATCGCGGCACCACGGTCGAGGTGCGCGACCTGTTCTTCGCAACGCCGGCCCGATTAAAGTTCATGAAGGGCGAGCGCGCCGAAAGCTCGGCCACCAGCGATGTGGTCAAGCGCATCGCCATCGCCTTCCCCGCCGTGCGCTTCACGCTGGCCGGCTCGGACCGCTCGACGCTGGAATTGCCGGCGGCGGATGACAGCGCGGAAGGCAGCCTGCGCCGTGTCGCCCAGGTGATGGGCGCCGACTTTCCGGACAATTCTATTGCCCTCGACGCGATGCGCGAAGGCGTGCATCTGACCGGCCACGTGTCGATCCCGTCCTTCACCCGCGCCAACGCGCTGCAGCAATATGCCTATGTGAACGGCCGCCCGGTGCGCGACAAACTGATCGCCGGCGCCATACGCGGTGCCTACGCCGACGTCCTGCCGCGCGACCGCCATGCGGTGACGGTGCTGTTCCTGACGCTCGACCCGGCCATCGTCGACGTCAATGTTCATCCAGCCAAGGCCGATGTGCGCTTCCGCGATCCCGGCCTTGTGCGCGGACTGATCGTCGGGGCAATCCGACAGGCACTGGCCGATGCCGGCGTCCGCGCCGCCACCACGGGGGCCGCCGGCATGATGGCGGCGTTCCGGCCAGGGGCCGCATCCTACGGCCACGGTGGAGCGGCAAACGGCCACCGCAGCTACGACGCGGCCTACCGCGCCTCGGGTCCGTCCGGCTTCGATCCCGCCCGGTCGTCGCAGCGGCCGCTCGATATGGGTTTCGAGGGTGCGGGCTTCCAGCAGCGCGGCTTGCATGAAAACGAGCAAGCGGCTTTCGATGCCGGTCCGCAGCATAGCGCCGATGCACGCGCAGGGCAGGATGAAGCGGCCGAGACGCTGCTCGGCGCGGTGCTGGGCGCGGCGCGCGCCCAGGTGCATGAGAACTACATCGTCGCCCAGACCAGGGATTCGCTCATCATCGTCGACCAGCATGCGGCGCATGAACGGCTGGTCTACGAGGCGCTGAAGAATGCGCTGCACTCGCGCCCGGTGCCCTCGCAGATGCTGCTTCTGCCCGAGATCATCGACCTGCCGGAGGAGGATGCCGAGCGGCTTGCGCTGCATTCGGAAACGCTGGCCCGCTTCGGTCTCGGCATCGAGCGCTTCGGCCCCGGCGCCGTCGCGGTGCGCGAGACGCCGTCGATGCTGGGCGAGACCAATGTCGGGCAATTGGTGCGCGACCTCGCCGACGAGATCGCCGACAACGACACGGTCGACACGCTGAAGGAGCGGCTGGACAAAATAGCCGCGACCATGGCCTGCCACGGCTCTGTGCGCTCCGGCCGCCTGCTCAAGGCCGAGGAGATGAATGCCCTGCTGCGGCAGATGGAGGCGACGCCCGGCTCGGGCACCTGCAATCACGGTCGCCCGACCTACATCGAACTTAAGCTGGCGGATATCGAACGGCTTTTCGGGCGGCGATAGCTGCGGACGGATTGCGGGCCATCGCTTCACCACTTGAGACCGGCAAGCCAAGGAGATCGGCCGACAATGCGGTCACCCGCGATTTTCGCCTGGCGGCCCGAGCAGCGCGATCGCAGCCGCCGCCAGCAGGAGGATCGCACCGGCGATTTCAGCCCAGCCGACCGCCTCGCCGAAGAGCCAGGCTCCGGCCGCTAAAGCGACGATCGGCGAAACGAAGGCGTAGAGCCCGGCACGGACGGTGCCCCAATCACGCATCAGCACGAGATAGAGCGTATAGGCGACGATCGTGCCAAACAGCGACAGGAACAGCAGACTGCCGATGGCGGCCGGCGTGTGCAGCGCCTCGAGCGTCTCACCCGAGATCGGCTCCAGCACGAGCGACAGCGCAAGCAGTGCAACACCGCCGATCGCAGCCTGGACCATTGTCAGCGCCAGTGGTTTGACCGCGCCCACCAGCGGGCGCGAAACCACGCTGCCGAAGCAATAACAGGCGGTCGCAACGACGATCGCAGCGAGCCCGATGCCGCTCGAACCGCTTCCCGCGCCAAGCCGCGTCCAGAACAGCCCAACCAGCCCGATGCTGCCGATAGCGAGCGCGGAAGCGTGGCGCCAGGTCGGTCGCTCCTCGCCGGTGAATGCGGCAATCGCGAACAGCAGGATCGGGATCAGCGCCAGGTTGACCAGCCCCGACAATCCCGAGGGCACGTGCTGCATTCCCCAGAAAAGCAGACCGTAGGTGCCGGTATTGACCAGCAATGCCGAGACCACCGTCCGCCCCGTTCGCCCGTGGGCGAATGCCGCGCCGGCTCCACGCACCGCTGTTGCCAGAAGCGCGGCGGTCAGCAAATAGCGCGCCGCCGCCAGCAGTAGCGGAGGCACGTCATTGAGACCGAGCTTGATCGCCGCCCAGGTCAGCCCCCAGATCAGCGACATCACCGCGAAGAAGGCGAGATTGCGAACCACCAGATTCGCCGCTCAGCGCAGTCCCTGACGATCGACAAGTATCCGGTGGATGTCGATCCGCTCCGGCAGCTCGATCAGGAACTCGGCATCGCGGTCCAGATGATGGACTTTGGTCGGTTCGCCTCTGGTAAAGGCCGTCATCGCTTGCATGTCGGCCCAATACGAGATGGTTGTGAACCACGTCTCGGCATCGCGGTCTTCGCGCAGCAATTGGACGCCAAGCGCCGTCTTCTCGAGGGGCGGAATACCCTCGGCACGCAGGTATGGCTCATAGGCGTCGGCGACGTCGCGGCGGGTGCGACCGCGCCAGATGCGCGCGATGGTCGGTTTGGTCGGCATGAGGTTCTCCTTCAGACAGGGGACAACAACTGAGCGCAGCAAGCGACGCCGGGTGAGATCAGCCGTGAACACGAGCCAGGAAATCGCGGACCAGCGGCAGCGCGTCGTCGAAATGTGTCTCGAGCAGCCAGTGACCCGCCCCCTCGATCAGATGCAGTTCCGCATCGGGCAGATCGCGATTATAGGCCTGCGCCGACGCCGCGGGCATATAGCCGTCCTCTGGCCCCCAAACGATCAGCGTGGGCGGGTGGTGTTCACGCAAATAAGCCTGGTAACGCGGAAACCAATTGAGATTGGCTTCCAGCTTCTCCATCAGACCGACGGCGATCTGCCGACGAACCGGCGTGTTCATCAATGGCCAGTGAAGGCTCCAGAGATCGGGCGGCACGCGGATTGCAACGTCGTCAGCCACTTCCCCGATGAACTCGCCCCGGAACCCGTCCTCGCTCACGGCGGCCTCGAGCGGACGGTGCTTGTCGGGCGACTTGTCGGTCCACCAAGCCTTGATCGTGGCGTATTTGGGTCCAAGCACGTCTTCGTAGATGTCGCCGTTCTGGATGATCAGGGCGCTGATCCGCTCCGGGTGCGAGATCGCATGCCGGAGTCCTATCTGCGAGCCATAATCATGCAGCCACAAGGCGTAGCGTTCGAGACCGAATTCACCGGCAAGTTTGGAAAGCACGTCGGAATAGGCGTCGAAATCATAGCCAAAGGCGGCCGGATCTGGTGTGCCACTGTATCCGAAGCCCGGCCAGTCGAATGCAATCGTTCGCCAGCGGTCGGCGAGCGCCGGCATCAGTCGGCGGAATTGGAACGAAGAGCAGGGATAGCCGTGCGGCAAGAGCAAGACAGGTGCTTCTGGCGGCCCTGCCTCGCGATAGAAAATGGATAGATCATCCAGTTGGATGCGTCGGTGCGTCGTTGCACCCGGCATTCGGACCTCCGTCGAATAAACACCGGCTAAACGCCTTTGACCGAGGGATCGTTCCGAATGAGGGAAGCGGACGGACGGCAATATTCATCTCTTCAAATTCACCACGATGACACCGCCCAGGGCCAGCGCGCCCCCGATTATGCCGAGCAGCGTGGGGACTTCGCCCAGCCAGAAGAAGCCGATCAGCGCGGACATCGGCGAGACCAGATAGAGGAAGTTGGAGGCACGTGCGGCGGGCAGACGCGACAGCGCGGTCGCCCAGGCGGCATAGGCGATGAGGCTGGGCACGATGCCGAGAAAGATGACGGCGCCGAGGCCTGCCGTGTCGGCAACCGCCGCCTGCGAAAAGGCCGACGGCAGGAAGGGCGCCAGGCATAGTGCGCCGAGCACCATGTTCGAAGCCGAAATGGTCAACGGATGATGGCGGGCAAACAGCGGCTTCTGGACGATGGTGTTGACGGCCGAGCACAAGGCCGAGCCAAGCACCAGAAGAGCACCGGTGTTAAATGACAGGCCATGCCCGTCGGCCATGGCGATGACGCCTATGCCGGCGAAGGAAATCACCGTGCCGGCCCAGGCCATGCCCGAAAAGCGCTCGCCCAGCAGGACCATCGCCATGATGGCGGTGAAGATCGGGCTGACATTGATGATGAAGCCGGCGGCACCGGCCGAGACGGTCAGTTCGCCGAAATTGAGCATGACGGTGTAGAGCGCGACGAAGATGGCGCCGCCGAAGACCAAGCGCCACACTTCGTCGAGCCTGGGCAGCGCCGGGCGCTTGACGGCCAGGAAGATCGCCGCCGGCACCGCGGCGATGGCAAAGCGCAATGCACCCAATTCCAGCGGCCCGAAGGCGGCGAGACCGGCTCGGATGGCGGGAAAGGCAGAAGCCCAGCCGACCACCGTCAGCGCGACAGCAATGGCTGCCGTGGTGTCCATCCGCTGTGTCGAATTCAACGTGCCCGTCATCGCGCTCATCTCACTGCCCTCGCATTCTTCGGTCCTGAGAGGCAGAAAACGCCATTTCAGGCCGGTTGACAAACGACCAAATCGAGGATCACCTGTGACTATGGATCACAGCTCGGACACAATGGTGCCGCTCGAGACGCTCCGCGCCTTCGATGCGGCGGCGCGGACAGGCAGCTTTTCGGCGGCCGCCGAAAAGCTCAACATCACCCATGGCGCCGTCAGCCGGCAGATCGCCAAGCTCGAGGACTGGCTGGGATTGAAAGTCTTCGACCGTGGTGCGCGCGGCGTCTCGCTGACGATCGAGGGGAACCGGCTGCATCTGCGCACGGCGGAAGCCTTTGCGCTGATATCGACCCATTCCGACCGCTGGGTCGAGCCGCGTGGCACCGCCGTGGTGCGACTGACCTCGATCCCCTCGGTCAGCGGACTGTGGCTGATGCCGCGCATGGCGGCTCTGGAGAACAATCCCTCGAAGCTGCGCATCGTGCTCGATGTCGACATCCGCCAGGCCGACCTTGCCGATGAGGGCATCGATCTCTCCATCCGCTGTGGACGCGGCGGCATTCCGGGCCGCGTCTCGGTGCAGCTTTTCGAGGAACATGTCTTCCCCGTCGCGTCACCCGGGCTTGCCCGCGAGATCGGCCGCGGCGACCCGGCCCGGCTGCTCAAATATCCGCTGATCAACGATTCCGACGCGTCTGCCTGGCGCGCCTGGTTTGCCGCGCAAGGCATGGATTATCGCCCGCGCCCGCAGGACCGCCGCTTCGAGGACTACAATCTGGTGCTCGACGCCGCCGCCTATGGGCTGGGCATCGCGCTGGCACGCCCACCCCTGACCGGGCATCAATTGCAATCGGGCCGCATCACTCCCGTCGATGAGCGCACCGCGCTCAATCCGGTGTCCTACTGGCTTGACCGGCCGATCGGGCGGCCGCGTGCCGCAGCCGCCGACCTCGCCCGCCGCATCGCGGCAGAGGCCGGGCTGGCTCCGGACAAGATCGAGGCGTTTATCGAAGCCGAGCGATAGGCCTCTCGGACATATATCGAGAACCGGCCGATTCGAAGCTCAGCGAAGCAACAACAGAACGAACCCGAGGATCACGGCTCCCAGAAAACCGGCCATTATCGAAACAAAGCCAATTTTCACCAGCAACTGCTCAGGGTTCGGCACCGCACCATGGGATTGATTGGCCGGCCTGTGCCTGCCCGCCAATGTACCCAGGGCGGCAGCGTTGCGCGGGACTGGAGCCTGCGGCGGGATAAGCGACAGCAATGACAGCCCCGCAACCTTGGCAGGGGCATTGTCATTGGCCGTTGTCGAAGGCGGCAAGAAGGCTCGCAGCGTTTCGGCTTCGGGTTCTGCCTTTCTCGCCGCGATCGTTGCCAACGCCGCCTCTTCGCCCGTCTCAAGTTGGGCAAGATAGGCATCGACGATGCCAGCCGATGCGATCTGCTGCGATTTGACGGCCATCGGCGCGGCCGGCAAAGTCAACAGCGCTGGCGCTGTCTGTTGTGCGAGCAGAGACGGCGCCGGCGGCTGGACCAGCGCCTTGACCAGTGCCGTCATGACTGGATCAGCCTGCCCCGAGGGCACTACCTGCGGCGTCATCACTTCCCTGAGCAAGGCGGGAAGACGAGTGGAGGAAATGTCCATTGCGGCCTGCCAACACCATTTTTCCGCCTCACAATAAGCGTTCAGCATTGTCTCAGGCTTGTCGCATGCTTGACCTCGCCGGGAATTTATGGCGATGAAATCCTCATGAACCCTGGCGTCCCCGCATGATGAACCGTTTCGAAGGCCCCGGCGGCAAGGAAGCCCGCATCCGCTATCTGGATGGCGACTTCCAGGTTACCAGTCCCGGCGCGTTCGTGCGTTGCGCGGTGACAGGCGAAAGCATTCCGCTCGACGAGTTGAAATACTGGAGCGTCGCCAGGCAGGAGCCCTACATCAGCGCCACCGCCTCGCTGCGCCGCGAAATCGAAATGCATCCGGAGCTGCGTAAGCGCGGTTAGAGCAGTTCCCCGTTTCACGGAACGGCGAACCGCTCCAGCTCTTTGTTTGACGCAATTCCCAAGGGAAAGCGCTATGCGCTTTTTCCCAGGAAAACCGTTTCACACTTTTCCTGGAATTGCTTTAGCCCTTCAGCTTGCGCTGGCGCCAGGCATCGAGCGTCTCGTCGATGATGCGCTCGGGAACGTGGTCGAGTTCGAAGACCGTGTCGATCTCGAGCACCTCGAGCCGGTCGAGGAAGTCCTGTGAGGCGCCGTGGCGCAGCCGGGCGGCGTCCTTGGCGGTGGTGATGAGCACCAGCCCTTCGGCGTGCGCGGTCGCCGCCAACTCGGCAAGTTCGTCCTCGGCATAGAAATGATGGTCCGGAAACGGCCGCGTCAACGCCAGTTCGCCGCCGGCTTCGCGCACCGTGTCGAAGAATTTCTCGGGATGGCCTATACCGGCGAAGGCGAGGAACCGCTTGCCGGCAAGCCCTGCCTTGCTGCTTGGCTCTGTATGGGCCTCGAAGATTGGCCGGCCGGCGCGTGCCGCCTGGCGGACCACGCTGTCGGCGGCGATGCCCTCGCCCATTTTCAACAGCCCGCTGGTGAAGACCAGCTGGTCGACGATTTTGGCCCTGAGCGGACCGCCCGGAATGACGCGGCCATTGCCGATCCCATAGCGCGCATCGACGACGACCAGCGCATAGTCGATGTGGATGCGGGCGCTCTGGAAGCCATCATCCATGATCAGGAAATCGCAGCCATTCCGTTCCAGCAGCAGCCGGGCGCCGGCGGCACGATTCGGCGTCACCGCCACCGGCGCGTGTTCGGCCAACAGGAGCGGCTCGTCGCCGACATGCCTGGCGCTGTCGTGATGGATATCGACGACATGCGGCTCGGCGAAGGAGCCGCCATGGCCGCGCGACAGAAAACCGGGTTTCAGATGCATGCGCTTGGCCTTTTCGGCGAGCGCGATGGCCACCGGTGTCTTGCCGGTGCCGCCAACCGTGAAATTGCCGATGCACAGAACGGGTGCTTCGATCTTCTCGCGCTTGGCCCGCCGCATGCCGCGACCGGCGGCGGCGGCATAGATGGCCGATAGCGGCGACAGCGCCAAGACCCGCCAGTCCGGCTCTTCCCACCAGAATGGTGGTGCTTCGGAGGCCACGCTAGCGCCCGTTCGCGCCCTTCAGGCGCGACTTGACGACCAGCGGCTGGATGTAGGGCTCAAGCGATTTCAGCGTGCGCGCCAGCGCGCCGCGCATCTCGTCGACGGTCGCTACACCCGCCGCCATCATCTCGTGGCGCGCCACTTCGTTGGTCAGGAGGAAATTGACGGCGCCGGCCAGCATGTCGCGATCGCGCACCAGCTTGGCGCCGCCGCTGTCGAGGAGACGCTGGTAGGCCTCGCGAAAATTCTGAACATTGCGCCCGGCGAGAACCGCCGTGTCGAGCATGGCCGGCTCCAGCGGGTTCTGGCCACCCTCGGAGGTCAGCGAGCGGCCGACGAAGGCGATTTCGGTCAGCCGGAGATAGAGCCCCATCTCGCCGATCGTGTCGCCGAGCAATATATCCGTGTCGGCGGCGATCCTGTCGCCCTTGCTGCGCCGCGCGACCTTCAGGCCCATGCCGGAAATCTGCGCCGCAAGCGCCTCGCCGCGATCGGGATGACGCGGAACGACGATCGTCAGGAGACCATGGTGGCGCTTGTGCAGCGTCGCGTGGACTTCAGCCGCGACCACTTCCTCGCCGTCATGGGTCGAGATCGCCGCCCAGGTCGGGCGCGTGCCTACCTGCCGCCGCAGCGTCGCCAGCGCCCGTTCGTCGACGGGCGGCGGCGAGGTATCGACCTTGAGATTGCCCGACACGGTGACCGGCCGCGCGCCTAGCGCCAGAAACCGCTCGCCATCGACATCCGACTGCGCCACGACGTGAGCCAGGTTCTCGAACAACGCCTCGGCGATGTTGGCCCGTTTCTTCCACGACTTGAACGAGCGGTCGGACAGCCTGCCATTGACCAGCACCTGCGGCACGCGGCGCGCGCCAAGCTCGAGGATGGTCATCGGCCAGATCTCGGATTCGGCGATGATCGCCAGGTCCGGCTGCCAGTGATCGAGGAACCGGCTGACCGCCGGCTTGAGATCGAGCGGTACGTATTGGTGGATGATCCGATCACCGAGACGCTCGTCGGCGACCTGCGCCGAGGTGACCGTGCCGGTCGTCAGCACGATGTTGACGCCGTAGTCGAGAATGCTTTCGACCAGCGGCACGACGGCTATGGTCTCGCCGACGCTCGCCGCGTGGATCCAGATCACCGGCCCGTCGGGGCGCGCGCGGCCGGCGACGCCATAGCGCTCGCGGCGGCGGTAGCGGTCTTCCTTGCCGCGCGAGGTGCGCCAGGCAACATAGGGCCCGACCAGCGGATAGGCTGCCGCACCCGCGAACCGGTAAGCCGACAGCATGGCCCGTGCCCAGCGGCCGCTCATCGCGGAGCATCCACGAGACGGTAGGCCTCGGCGGTCGCGGCATTGAGCGCGGTCGTCACTTCCTGGCGCTTGCGCTCCATTTCGGCGTCATCGGCGCCGGCCGCCACGAAGATCGGCTGACCGATGACGATCGACGAACGGCCGAACGGCAGGTTGATGGTGGTCTTGTCCCAGCTCTTCTCCAGCACCTTGCGGCGGCTGGTGGTGATGGCGACGGGCACAAGCGGCCGACCCGACAGGCGAGCTAGGAGAACGATGCCAAGCCCTGCGTCTCGCGGCGTGCCGTGCGGAATATCTGCGATCATGGCGACGTTCTTGCCGACGGCGAGCGACTTTTTCAGGGCGATAAGCGCTTTTGCCCCACCCTTGTCGAGGTGCCTGGCATTTTCCCGCCCGCCGGAGCCGCGCACTGCCTCGATGCCGAATTTTTCCAGCATCAGCGCGTTGAGCTCGGCATCGGCGCTGCGCGAAACCATGGCGACCAGCGGCTTGCGCTTGGGATAATAGGCCGGCGTCAGCAGATGCTGGCCGTGCCACAGGGCTATGATGCCAGGCTCGAACTCGGTATAGGCGCCGCCCGAAAACCGCGCCGAGCCCTCGACGACGCGATTGGTGAGGCGCACGAACCGCACGAACTGGGCGAACAGGCTGGCAATGGCGTTCTTGACGAATCGCGACTGCGCTAGCGGTTGGCGAATCTTGCGCCAGAAGGCCTTGGTCGTGCGGCTGCGTCCCCTGCCCGTGGGCGCCGCATCGCTTGCTGGCCCTTTCGCCAGGTCATGCTCCATCGAAGTCAACCGGCAGCCTTGTTGTCGGGGTCCAGCAGCCGGTGCAGATGAACGACGAAGTAACGCATGTGGGCGTTGTCCACGCTGGCTTGCGCCTTGGCTTTCCACGCCGTGTGCGCGGATTGATAGTCGGGATAGATGCCGACGATGTCGAGCCCGTCGAGATCGCGGAAATCGGTGCCGCCAAGCTTCTTCAGTTCGCCACCGAACACCAGATGCAAAAGCTGTTTCTTTCCGTCTTCCGCGGCCATGTCGGTCCTTCACATATCGTGAGTTTGTGACAGGTCTAGACCAAAGCCGCCGACTTTGGAACCTTTAGGGCGAGATGAATTCATCTCGCCCGGGAAAACGCTTTCACGCGTCCAGACCGGCGATGACGCCGGCGAGCACGGCCAGCAATTCACCGCTGCCGGCAGCAAGGGCGCCGTGACGAGTCACCTCGCCGGCATAGAGCGGAGCACGGCCATGCTGGTCGAGCAGCTGGCCGCCGGCCTCGCGCAGGATGAGGTCGGCCGCCGCAATATCCCAGTCATGCGCATTCGGCTTGACGAAAGTCGCATCCAGCGAGCCATTGGCGATCATGGCCAGCCGATAGGCGAGCGAAGGGCTGTAGGGCGCCCGCTTCAGGCGCGCCTGCCATTCGGCCGGCATCAGGTCGGTCAACTGCTTCAGCCCGGAGATCTCGACCGTGTCCGGCAGCTTGCGAACCGCAATGCGCTTGCCGTTGCGGAAGGCGCCCTGGCCGGGCAGCGCCCAATAGGTCTCCTCCATCGCCGGGCATTCCAGCACGCCGGCCAGCGTACGGCCACGCTCGACGACGGCGACGCTGACGCACCAGGTGCGCTGGCCTTCCAGAAAACCGCGTGTGCCGTCGATCGGGTCGACGACGAAGGTGCGGCGTGCGGAAAGCCGGACCGGATCGTCGACCGTCTCTTCCGACAGCCAGCCATAGTCGGGCCGGGCCGCCAGCAGCGTTTCGCGCAGATAGGCGTCGGCGGCATGGTCGGCCTCGCTGACCGGCGATGTGCCGCCCTTCATCCAGACTTGTGGGCTGTTGCCGAAGTAGCGCATGGCGATGACCCCCGCCTCGCGGGCAGCATCGCGCAGCAGCGGCAAGTCCCCAGAGGCGCCGGAGATGGCCCCGGCTATGGTCAGGTCATGCTCCGGCAAGGGTCATGCCTTCGATCAGGAGCGTTGGGGCGGCGGTGCCGAAATTGCGGTCGAGGTCATCGGCCGGCACCATGTTGAGGAACATCGTCTTCAGGTTCGAGGCGATGGTGACCTCGGCGACCGGATAGGCCAGTTCGCCATTCTCGATCCAGAAGCCCGAAGCGCCACGGCTGTATTCGCCGGTGATCATGTCGACGCCCTGGCCGAACACTTCGGTGACGTAGAAGCCGGTCTTGAGCGATTTGATCAACTCTTCCGGCGACCGCTCGCCCGGCTCGATGGCGAGATTGGTGGAGGATGGTGTCACGGAAGAGCCGCCGCGCGCGCCGCGGCCGTTGGTGACGAGGCCCAGTTCCCTTGCGGCCGAGGTCGACAGGAACCAGTGGTTGAGCACGCCCTTCTCGACCATCAACAGCTTTTCGCCTTCGACGCCTTCACCGTCGAACGGCCGTGAGGCCTGGCCACGCAACCGAAGCGGCTCGTCGGTGACGGTGATGGCGGAGGCGGCCACCTGCCTGCCCATCATGTCGCGCAGGAAGGACGTCTTGCGCGCCACCGAGGCACCGTTGATGGCGCCGGCAAGATGGCCGGCGATGCCGCGCGCGACGCGCGGGTCGAAGACCACGTCGACCGGCCCGGTGGCCGCCTTGCGCGCGCCGATGCGGCGCACGGCGCGTTCGCCGGCCTTGCGGCCGATGTCCTCGGGCGCATCGAGATCGGCAAAATGCTGGCGCGAGGAGAATTCATAGTCGCGCTCCATGCCGGTGCCCTCGCCGGCGATGACGCTGGCCGAGCGCGAGAAACGCGAACCGACATAGTGGCCGAGGAAGCCGTGCGAGGTGGCCAGCACCAGGCCGCCGAGGCCGGCACCGGCGCTGGCGCCGGCCGAATTGGTCACGCCCTTGACGGCAAGCGCTGCCGCTTCCGCCGCCAATGCGGCTTCCTTCAACTGGTCTGCCGACACTTCGGTGGCGTCGAACAGATCGAGATCGCGCGTCTGTTTGGCCAGCAATGCCGGGTCGGCCAGCCCCTGATAAGGATCCTGCGGCGACACTTTCGCCATCGCCACAGCGCGCTCGGCCAGTGTTGTCGGGTCGGACGCCGCGGTCGCCGAGACACTCGCCACGCGGCCGCCGACGAAAACGCGCAGCGCGACATCCTCGCTCTCGGAGGCTTCGGTAGCCTCGACCTTGCCGAGACGCACCGACACGCCGGTCGAGCGGCCGCGCACGGCCACCGCGTCGGCGGCATCGGCGCCGGCCTTTTTTGCAGCCTCGACCAGAGCCGCGACGCGGTCGGTCAATTTTGCTGCGTCTGATATATCGGTCATGCCTGAAATCCTGCTGGTGCGGCCGGTGTGCGGCCGTTGCCCACCCATCTATTGTTCCGGTCCGGCTTGTGCAATGGCATAGGCTTCAATCAAAATGCAGGGTGGACGGTTCAAATCGCCAACCCTGTGACGCAAAATCGGTTCGCAGCCTGCACGGAGCATTTCGATGACGCCATTCCATCTCGCCTTTCCGGTCCGTGATCTCGATGAAACCCGCGTTTTCTATGGCGAGGTGCTGGGCTGCGCCATCGGCCGGTCGTCAGCGACCTGGGTCGATTTCGACCTTTACGGCCACCAGATGTCGGCGCATCTGCGGCCGCAGGCCGCACAGGCCCCCAGCGACGGCAAGGTCGACGGCATTGTCGTGCCGATCCCGCATTTCGGCGCCGTGCTGTTGATGGACGACTGGCAGCGCCTGGCGACGCGGCTGGAGGCGCGCGACGACATCGATTGGCTGGAACGGCCGATGGTCCGTTTCAAGGGCGAGCCCGGCGAACAGGCAACGCTGTTCATCCGCGACCCCTCGGGCAATGCCCTGGAATTCAAGGGTTTTCGCTCACTGGAGCAGGTTTTCGCGCACTAGCCCAGATCGAGGGCATCGGTCGATCAACGGCCGAAACGGCCCGCCGCGAAAGGTGCGAGCCGAGCCGGATCGCCGCGTCCGCCGATCAAGTCGGCGACCAGCCGCGCGGTGATCGGAGCCAGCGTCAGGCCGAGATGGCCGTGCCCGAAAGCATGGATTACGCGGGAGCTGCCGCGCGAAGCGCCGATGACCGGCCTGGAATCCGGCAGGGACGGCCGGAAGCCGAGCCATTGCGAGGCAGGCGAGCCGAGCCCGGGAAAAATTTGCCTGGCGCCACGGTCAAGCAGCGCCAGCCGGCGCGGATTTGGCGGCGCGACCAGGCCGCCGAGTTCGACGGTGCCGGCGACCCGCAAGCGGCCAGCCATCGGCGTCAGGTAGAAGCCAAGATCGACGGGACAGACAGGTCGGTTGAGCAGCGGCGCGTCGGTGTGGAATTCCAGATGATAGCCGCGCTCGGTCTCGAGCGGAATCCTGTCGCCGGCCTGCGCGGCCAGTGCGCGCGACCGTGCACCGGCGGCGATCACCACCGTGCCAGCGTTGATGCGAACGCCGGGGCCGCTGAGCTGGACACCGCCAGCCTCGACCTGCAGCCCGGTGATCTCAGCCTGCTTCACCGATGCACCACGGGCGCTCACCGCGCCCCGCAACCGCCGCATCACCATTGCCGGATCGGTGACATTGATCGAGTCGGGAAAATACACGCCATGCGCTGCTGTCGCCGGCAGGCCCGGCTCAAGTGCCGCTACCTCTTCCGGAGTCAGCACCTCTTGGTGGATGCCAAACCCAGCGCGCATTGCCCGGCCGCCGGCGCCAACGGCAAAATCGCTCTCGCGGCGATAGAGGTAAAGACAGCCATTGCGGCGCAGCAGATCGTCCAGATCGGCCTCCCCGGCCATTTCCTCCCAGGCCGGGAGGGCGTCGGCCAGCAGTCCGGCGAGCGCCAGCGCATTGGCCCGGGTGGCCGCCGGCAGCGATTGCCGCATGAACCGAACGAGCCATGGCGCCAGCTGCAGCAGCGCCGGCCAGCGCAGCGAAAACGGGCTGTCGGGATCAAGCAGCAGCTTCGGCAACGCCCGCAGTACCGCAGGAGTGCCGACCGGCATGCAGGCATATTCGGCGATCGTCCCGGCATTGCCGAACGACGCGCCGGAGCCCGGCTCGTTCGGATCGATGAGCAGAACTTCGCGGCCGTCCGCGACAAGGCGAAGTGCCGTCGCCAGCCCGACAACTCCGGCGCCGACAATGGCGATTTCGACCGTTTCAGAAGCAGCCACTGTGGATCTTCCCGATTGACCTTGAAATCCCGTACCGATCATGTGGTCTCTTGGTTCGGGGTCACGGTCCAGTCTTGATCCCTGGAATCGAATAGGCCAGATCTTTCCGCGCCTCAGGCGACAGGCGTCCAGATCACGTCCTCGATCTTTTGCGCGCCGGTGGCCAGCATCGCCAGCCGGTCGAAGCCGAGCGCGATTCCGCTGGCCGGCGGCATGATGGCAAGGGCGGCAAGAAAATCCTCGTCCAGCGGATAGCGCTCGCCATAGATGCGCTGTTTCTCATCCATCTCGATGACGAAACGCCGGCGCTGCTCGTCGGCGTCGGTCAGTTCGCCAAAGCCGTTGGCGAGTTCGACGCCGCAGCAATAGAGCTCGAAACGCTCGGCGACGCGCGAGTCGTTCGGGCTCGGCCGCGCCAATGCCGCCTCGGCCAGTGGATATTCGCACAGGATGGTCGCCCGTCTTTGCCCGAGCAACGGCTCGATCTTTTCCACCATCACACGGCTGAACAAATCTGCCCAACTATCGTCGGGCGCAGTGCGCAGGCCGGCCTGGGTCAACGCCGCATACAGCGCGTCGCGATCGGTGCTGCCGTCGGCGGCGACCGTTGCCAGCAGATCGATGCCGGCGTAGCGAGTGAAGGCCTCCGCCACCGTCAGCCGTTCCGGCTCGGCAAACGGATCGCAGTCGCGGCCCCGAAACGAGAAAAGAGTAGCCCCTGCCCTTGTCGCGGCCAGCGCCAGGAAGGCCGCGCAATCCTGCATCAGGCTCTCATAGGCCTCGCCCACCCGGTACCATTCGAGCATGGTGAATTCGGGATGGTGCAAAGGCCCGCGCTCACGGTTGCGGTAGACCGGACCGAAGCTGAAAATCCTGACTTCACCGGCGGCGAGCAGCTTCTTGCAGGCGAATTCCGGAGAGGTGTGGAGATAGAGCGGCGCCCTTGCACCGTCCGGCCCGACCGCTTCCGTGGCGAAGGCCGTCAGATGCGCCTCGTTGCCGGGCGAGACCTGCAGCGCTGCCGTCTGCACCTCGACGAAATCATGGGCGGCGAACCAATCGCGCAGGCTGGCGGCGATGCCGTTGCGCAGCATCAGCCGCGGGCGGCGGTCGGCGTGGACATGCGGCGTCCACCAGGGCGAAGCTTCGGTCATGCGGCTCGGAACATGGTGGAAGGGGGCTGGCGGCGGCGGCCAAGATGCGGTAGGCCCCCATCCAGCGCCGCACAAGCCGGCAAACGCCAATCAACTCTCGCAGGATTTAAAACCGTGGTGAAAGTCATCGCCAGTTCGCTCCGCAAAGGCAATGTCGTCGAAAAGGACGGCAAGCTTTATGTGATCCTCTTTGCCGAAAACATCCACCCAGGCAAGGGCACGCCGGTGACGCAGCTCGACATGCGCCGCATTGGCGACGGGGTGAAGGTTTCGGAGCGCTACCGCACCACCGAGCAGGTGGAGCGCGCCTATGTCGAAGAGCGCGAGCACACCTTCCTCTACCGTGACGGCGAAGGCTTTCATTTCATGAACCCGGAAAGCTACGACCAAGTCGCGGTGTCGGAAGCCGTGGTCGGCGACATGGCGCCTTACCTGCTGGAAGGCATGGCCGTGCAGGTGTCGCAGTTCAACGGTATTGCCATTTCCCTTGTGCTGCCGCAGCGCGCCACCTTCGAAGTGGTGGAAACCGAGCCGACGACCAAGGGACAGACGGCCTCGTCGTCCTACAAGCCGGCCGTGCTGTCCAACGGCGTGCGCACGCTGGTCCCCCCGCACATCGCGCCGGGCACCCGCGTGGTGGTGATGACGGCCGATGGGGCGTATGTGGAGCGGGCGAAGGACTGAGGCGGGCTGGCTTTCAGCTTCAGGGTGAAGGCGGTTATTCCTCAGCGAGCGACCCTTAGAGACGAGGCATCGAATGGGCCGATTGCTGCCCGTCTGGGTCCGGACGAGGAATTTGGTAAACCGCCGTTCGGCTCTCGACCCGTTTCGGGCATCAGCTTAGCCGCAGCTTGGTCCGGACGCGGTTTCGAGACTTGAGGATCCAAGTCACTCCATTATGATTATGGCATTGTAGGCTGGCTGGAACCGGGGTGCCGCACGCTTGGCGAGGATCTCCATTACCTCCAAAACCCTGTTCGAATAGTTGCTATCCTTGTTGTAGTCGCTGATGGTTGATAGCGTTCGCATGTAGAAATTTTCTTCAGCATAGCTTTGCCAAGACGCAGACAGTTTCTTCGCTCCCAGCTTAACGCTTTCCTCATCAGTCAAAGCTGTTGAGGAAGCTACTTGCATAACACCGGTCGTGCGCACCGGCTTCCAGAAGCAGAGACGTTCGAGGATCCGCATAGAAGGCGGTCGGCAGTAATCCTCATAGATGAGGATGGCATAAGTTATGAGTTGCAGCTTGTCGTCGGAAATTCTCTCGTTGATGAGCGCGCCATATAAGAGTTCCGCCCTGTCATAGCTTCGCTGTATGAACGCGTTGCGCCTTCTATTTCCCGGTCCACCAGACACCGTCACTTTGTTGGCGGCCGCATAGAGGAAGGCAGAAATGGCCAGCCAGAGCTCATTCCCGGCCGTATCGAGGTTCGGAAGTAGAGATCGGTTGGGAAGGATCAGGGACTGGTAGACCAGCCAAGCTGCAGCGAGGCCAACGCCCGAATGGAAGACGAAGCGTGGCCAGCTGACAAGCCGGTGCATGTTCATGGCTAAGATGTAAATGGCGCGAAGCGCATAATAATAGATCGCGATCCAATAGATGCCGACACGAAGGTCGGCATGGCCTGCGGCGACGGTTGCCGCGGACAGCGCCACCATGAACACGGCCGGAGCAAGTGCCCGGATGAAGAAATTGAGGGCCAGCGACTCGTTCGGCTCTTCGAAAAGTGTCGTGCTCGCATAGCCAAAGTCGGTGGCATGCTCGCCGATCCAATTAACCAGCCGAAAAAGCACTAATGCTAGGACGACGTGCGCTGCGATCAGTGCCATTCTTATGTCCCCCGTTTGGCGGATCATTGCATGCTTAAGAAGGGTTGGCCACGCATTCGCCCACGGTCCAAGGTGCCGCGCCCAGTACCGTCAAATAATAGACGGCTTATGTGTCAAATTAGTGCGATCCGGACCTGAGCAAGTGGGCGAAGCAACTTCCGATCTCCACCCCGTAGGCGCCGTAGAACGTCAGACTCATCCGCTTAAGAATGGGAAACGATTTCCTGTAGCCGAACTGGGCCGGAAGGAGAACGTCAGGTACGCACTAGTCTAGGTCCTCGGACTAGCGTCCAAACGCCACTTCCAACTGGTCATAGGCTAGCAGCGTTATGGCATGGCCTATCCGCTCGGACGCAAAGCTCATCGGGACCGTGTGTGCGAAGACCAGAGCACCATCAATCCGCACATCAGCCAGCTTGAGATGAGATTGAAACGCGGCAGCGTTTTCCCGCGCAAGATCTAACCTCTTGAGGTGCTTGCCGAGTAGGTCGGAGCGTCCCTTCTCATCCGTCTTGCCGCGAAATTTGTAGAGCTGCTTCGCAATCTCGCTGGATGTTTTGGCAAACTGGAGGTCTTTGCATTCGAGAAGCATGACACGTCCATCAGGATGCCATGCCAGCACGTCAATATCGCCTGGATCTTCGGAAAGCTTGCGGCCGAGGACCTGGGGGAATGTCACTCGTCTCTTCGTCCACCATCCAAGGCCCTGCAATCGTTTGACGACCCGTTCCTCGAATTCTACGGCTTCCTTCGCGACAATATGCTCGCGCCAACTTTGCATCTCCTTCGAGGCAAGCGAGCTTCGGTCATACTGACCGTAGTAGAAATTGTGGAGTTGAATGCCGAACGCCTCTCGGATCATTCCGGGCGTAATCATGACATCCGACTCAGGAGACGGCTCCAACCGAAGAATAGGGCGCCTCGCGATGGATAGTCTGCGCCTGAAGCGCCACGGCTGCCGATCCTGTTCGGTGTACGGCTGCGGGATGGTTTTCCATCCATCACGCGGAAGTAATTCAAGGGATGCAACGAACTGTTCCGCACAATCGACATGCTCAGCGAGGTATTCGAGCAATGCGGGTCTGGGCAATATCTCCCATGCTTGCCCGGTGTCGAACAGTCGATTTTCCAGCGCCTCAAGCGCTGTGCGGAAATCCCTTAGGGATACGCCCATCTCCGCTTCCCATGCTGCGGCAAAACGTACGTCCGTCCGGCTGGTGACCTGCTCTGCGGTGACTAGTTCAGGATCATGCAGCAACTCTGAATAATCGCGACGATTTTTGTCGATCTGTCCGCTAAAAAAGGATTCTCCCACCGGCGTCACGATAGTGTCGAAGAACGAAACATCGATCTGCACCTCACCTGCCGGAGAGATGCGTATTTCAGGGCGCATGCCTTCGTAGTGGATGGCGTCGGAATAACCCCCGAGATGATGGATCATCATCGCCAGAGCCATCAGGTTGGAAAGGTCAAAATCTGCAACATCGAAGCCGCTGTCCACCGGGCATTCACAAATTGCTGCTTCCAGAATGACGCGGCTCGCATATCCCGTGGCGTTGGCTTTCAGGATGTTATCATAAATCTCTTCTCGGGATTCTTGAGGGTTCGCCGAAAGGTCGAGGATAGCGCCCGAGGTACGCTCCCATCGAGACTTGTCGATTATGGATGCTTCGTGATTGTCCACGACGCGACTGATCAGGGCGTGCCTCTCAAATTGCCTGAGATGGCCGCAGAACATTTCCTCTGCGGCGATAGTGATCGCGTTTAGCACTTTGGTGCATTCGTCACGTCCGTGGACCGTGCCACCCGGCCGGGGAAGCCCATGCCAACCCAATCCCAACCGCAGCGCGGCATCATCAAAGCAACTTATCTTAACTACTTTCCGGGGAACCGATCCACGAACATGATCACGGAAGCCCTGCGGTGCGAACGCATGGAGTTGCCGTGCTTCAGGTGAAGGAACGATTTCATGCAAAAGCTCGGCAACATTGAACTCGGTGCCTTCTGCGAGCGTAACAACCTGCTCAACGAACGCCTCTATCAAGGAGACCTCCGAGACATTGCCGGCATGTGAAAGGCCGTTAAAGAACGGCAACCCGATCTCCGTGGTAACAACGCGCTCCTCCTGATCGCAGGATGCCCGGATGTCTGCCTTCAATTCTTCTGGCGGCGGCGGATTGATCTCTATTGACCTGATGACCGGCCATGTAGGCGTGACAAGCTTCCATGTCAGAACATCCGGCAGACTTGGTACGAGTCGCGCCAATATCGGGGCAAGCCGCTCCATCCAGACCATCTGCATCTCGAAGATGGGATAGAGGTTTGAGCGTTCCGCTGACGGTACGGTTTCGAGCCACCATGTTCGACTACCCGATCTCCACACCCCGCGGTAGCGGAGTACTCGGGCATCAAGGTGGGAGACGTAGATCCGTTGTGTATTTTGGGGCGAACGCTTTCCGCCGTCTTTGCGGCGGACAACAAGCATATTACCTGCCGCATCGTGCACCGCGTGCATGTCAAAGCGGGCATGGTGCTCCGCCCTGAGCCGCAAATGTGCATTTGTGGGCACCATGAGCGTGGCGCTCTCGGTGCCATCCGGCATAGCTTCGTGTGGCACGACGTGGCCGTTGTTGCCGTAGGCAAAGCCAATACGCGCCAGAAGGCCGTTTATCGCTGCCAACGGAAAGCCCATCTGTCCGGCAGTGCCTTCGGCCAGAAGAAACTTCAAGAGTTCGGCGATATCGAAGTCGGGTCGCCACCCGAGCACATCGAGGTCGTAGCTACTAATGCCTTCGACTAACCAGTGGGAAGGGCGGGTAAACTCCACCATTTGCCCCCGGCCAAAGCCGCAAAGGACAACCAACGAAAGTCCAAGTTTGAAACCCGGTCGGGTTTTGATGTTGTTAACGGCATCATCTATCGCTTGCTGTAGCTCAGCCTGCGCCTTCTCACCGGATGGCCCGGGCCGATTGAACCCCGTTTCATCAAAACCGGTGAAATCATCCGTCAGCAGGATGAGTTGGAACCACAGACCTGCCTGGAACTCAACGGGTTCGGACGGAACCACGTTGGAATCTCGCTTCATCTCGGTGGGAGGGATGTCGATACGCGAAATTGCAGGGTTCAGGGAGAGCTCATCGGTCTGGGCAATAAGCAGGCCGGTTCGCAGCGCAAACTCGGCCCCAGCGTCCTGACAAGTCTCGATCACTGCCCTGCGTATGGCGGTTCCCATTGCCGACGGCAGTGCCACTACGATCTCGTCCTGAAAATCAATGAGGGGGCATCTCTCCAGCCAGCTTTCGCCGTAACCGCCAAAACCCACCTTGCGCTTTGATGGCGGCAAGCAAAACCGGCCAATCGCTCGGTGACTAAAGCCTGCACGGGCTAGGTCGTCATTCGAAAAGGTTACGCGAGCCGCCAGCGTTTTGAGGGTAGGAAGATCATCGACCGGCAGCGCATCGAAACCGTATTCACCACCACCGCAAAAGGCATCCAGTCCTGAGCGGGCACAGACAAGGTCAGAGAGCACAAGCATCGCGCGGCAGGAATGCTTGAGCGCGGCATACACTCCGTGGTCGGGCATGTTCTCGACGGCCGTTAGCATATGCTGCAAGTGATGGCCGTTTGCCTCTGCCAACCCCTCAAGAACGCGATAGTTTCGTCCGTCCATATGCACGCGGGCGACAAACACGTCCTCGGCCGCATCCTCCATGCGCGCAAAGGCTTGCCCCACCTGCTTGAACCACCGGGCTGCATCCTGCTTGTTCGGCTTCTTCTTCCCGGCCGCGCTGGCGATGATCAGATGTGCGATGGCCTCAAGCCTGACTGTGTTTGCTTGAAGTGCCGGAACCGTAAGCAGGCAGCCTGCGGCAGCAATGCTGGCTTTCACTTCGTACGGGCGAAAAATCGAACCGAGATTCTCTGCCCGGGACTTTACCAGCTCCGTCAGCATCTGCTGCGCTGCAAATATATTGTCGGGAATCTCGTGCATGCTGCGAGTCTAACTGCGCGGCGCTGCATCAACAACAATAAGCTTACCGGCAACGTGGATTATTTATCTGACGTCAGTGGTCATCTCATACCTGCTCATACCTGCGCCGCCACAATGGCTGAATATGATATCCGTACTTGGCAGCCTCAATGGTGCGAACGAACAGTGTCCGCTTTAGGGGTGCGTCTAGGTCTGCTCGACGACCGAGATGAGGCGCAAAGCCGCCATTCGCTTGTGAACTCGCCTATGGCCGCATCGGGTCAAATGCGACCGTTTCCATAGGTCGCCTGTTGTTCGCTTAAGCCAGTTCGGCAAGCAGAATGGGCGCCAGGTCTTACCGGCACGCCACCATCCTCACCCGACCTGCTTTCCCCGCCTCGCTTTAACGGCGGCGCTAGCCTCGCGCCTCCGGCACCTTCTCCACCTGCCGCTTCAGTTCGTCCTTGAGATCCGCTGTCTCGCCCATCAAGGCGTCGATCTTCAGGAAATCGAGGACGCGGTATTTCGACACTGCCGGGCGGACCAGGATGTCGGGGCGGCATTGTCTCAGCTTGTTGGCGATGATCGACTGCATCATCAATTGCGGGGCGCCGTCAGGCCGGTTGAGGTCAATGCATGCCTCTGCCATTGACTGAAAACGACAAGGCGCCCCGATTTTTTCCGAAGCGTGTCGCAAACGCCCCGCGCGGTTCGTCCTCTGACCAAAGAAGGAGATCGCCATGCGAAAACTTATCGTCACCGAATTCATCAGCGTCGATGGCATTGCCGAGGTCGAGAAGCTGCCCAGCGTGACCTGGAACGACGAGATGAACAGGTTCAAGGAGGATGAGCTTGCCGACAGCGGCGCCATGCTTTTGGGGCGCACGACTTATGAGATGTTTGCCGGCTCCTGGCCCAAGGAAACCGGAGATTTTGCCGACCGGTTCAACGCGCTGCCCAAATATGTCGCCTCGACCAGCCTGAAGGCGCTCGAGTGGAAGCCGGCCGAATTGCTGAAGGGCTCCCTGCCGGAAGCGGTCAGGACGCTGAAGCAGGGCAGCGGCGGCAACATCTATGTGCATGGCAGCCTGAGCGTTGCGCAGGAATTGCTGCGTCACGGCCTTGTCGACCGCGTCAGGCTGCTCAGCTATCCAGGCACTGTGGGCCAAGGCAAGCCGCTGTTCCCAGTTGGCGAGCCGGTCTCGCTCGAACTGATTTCCGCCAAGCCGTTCGACAACGGCGTGGTGGCGCTGGAGTATGCGCCGGTGGCGGCGAAATCGTAAATCGGTTGGAGCCTCTTTCCTTCCAGATCGCGTCGGGAAGATGCATCCTCACCCGATCTGCTTTCCTCGCCTCGCTTTGACGGCGGCGCCAGCCCGCGCCTCCAACACCTTCTCCACCTGCCGCTTCAGCTCGTCCTTGATGTCAGCCGTGTCGCTCATCAGGGCGTCGATCTTCAGGAAATCGAGCACGCGGTATTTTGAGACCGCCGGGCGGACCAGGATGTCGGGGCGACACTGCTTCAGCTTGTTGGCGATGATCGATTGCATCATCAGTTGCGTGGCGCCGAACATCAGGTCGACGGAGGTCGGCTGTTTGCGGTCGGCCTCTTCCGGCGCGCCGACGACGTCGACGCCGATGATGATGTCGGCATCGTTCTCGATCAGGTCGAACGGCACGGGGTTGTAGATGCCGCCGTCGATCAACAGCCTGCCGTCGCGCGTCACCGGGCGGAACACGGCGGGAATGGCTGCTGACGCCGCCAGCGCGGAATGCAGGTCGCCGTCTTCGAAGACGGCCAGCTTGTGGCCGAAATAGTCGGTCGCCGTCACCTTCAGCGGGATTTTCAGCTCGGCAAAGGTTTCGGGGATGGCCTCCGGCAGAAAGGCTTTCAGGACGCGCTCGACGTTGAACTGGCTGACGCGGACCTGCATGGCTTCGGCGATCGTGCCCGGCCGCGCCCGCCACATGCGGCTCGCCACTTGGGCGCGGCGGCCGAGGATCGAGCGGGCATAGTCGTGGATCTCCTTGCCGGTCATGCCGGCGGCCATACCGGCGCCCATGATGGCGCCGATCGACGAGCCGGCAATCGCCACCGGCTTGATGCCCAGCTCGTCCAGCGCCTCGATGACATGGATATGCGCCAGCCCGCGCGCGCCGCCGCCGCCGAAGGCGATGCCGAAGGTCGGGCTCATCCCTTGCCGGCTCCGGCCAATTTCGGGCCGATGACCATGATGGTCGGCTCGGTCGTCAGCAGCTTTTTCGCCGCCGCCTTGACTTGGTCGAGCGTCACCGCGTTGATGTAGCCGGCGCGGCGCTGCATGTAGTCGATACCGAGATCGTCGAGTTGCAGTTCGACCAGCGTCGAGGCGATGGCGCTGGACGAGTCCAGATTGTTGATGGCGTAGGCGCCGATCATGTATTTCTTGGTCGCCGCCAGCTCCGCTTCGGTCGGGCCTTCTTCGGCCAGTCGCTTGACCACGTCACGGACGATGCCCAGCGTCTCGGCCGCGCGGTCGGAGCGGGTGCCGGTGCTGACGATCAGCGCGCTGGCGTGGTCCTGGTTGATGAGCGAGGAGTTGACGCTGTAGGCCAGCCCGCGCTTCTCGCGCACCTCCTGGAACAGGCGCGAGGTGAAGGTGCCGCCGCCGAGGATCTCGTTCATCAGCACGGCGGGGAAGAAATCCGCCGCTTTGCGCTTCACGCCGGGAAAAGCGAGCTGCAGGGAGGTCTGCGGCAGGTCGTAGTCGACCTCGATATGCTGCGCCAGCTTCGGGTCGATATCGGCCACCGGCCTCAGCGCCTGGTTTTGCGGCAGGTCGCCGAACACCATGTCGAGCTTCTTCTTCAGCGTCTCCGCGTCGATGGCGCCGACGACGGCAACATGCAGGCCGCCGCGGGCGAACACCGCTTTGTGCAAGGCTTTGAGATCATCGGGCGTGATGGCGGCGATGCTTTCCTTGGTGCCCTGGTCGGAGCGGGAATAGGGATGATCGCCATAGAGGGCGCGCGCCCATTTGTTCTGCGCCACCGTGTCGGGATCATTCTCGCCGGCGATGATGCCGGACAGGATCTGGGAGCGAATGCGGTCGATCGGCAGCTGGTCGAAACGCGGCTCGTTGACCGCCAGCCGCAACAGGTCGAAGGCCTGGTCGCGCTGCTCGGCCAGCATGCGCATCGAGCCGTAGATGCCGTCGCGGCTCTCGTCGAAGCTCATCTCGGCGCCGGCATCGTCGAGCTTGATCTGGAAGTCTTCACTGTCAAGCGGGCCGGCGCCTTCGTCGAACAGGCCGGTCATCAGATTGGCCAGCCCTTCCTTGCCGACCGGATCCTGCGTCGAGCCGCCGCCGAAGACGAAGCGGATGGCGACGACCGGCACGGAATAGTCCTCGACCAGCCAGGCGGTGATGCCCTTCGGCGAGGTGACGGACTGGATCTCCATGGCCCGCGCGGTGAGTGCCGGCAGGATGAGGAAGAGGACGGAGAGGAAGAGGGTGGTGAGGGGTGCGCGTACCGCGTTCGTGCTCATCAAATCAATTCCCCGCCTGTTGCTGCGGCAAGAGATAGCCGGTGGTCGACCGGGCGAGCACCAGGTAGCGCGCGGCGACGGCCTTGACCTCATCTGTCGTGACCTTGCGGATGCGGTCCGTCCATTGCTGGACGTCCTGCACATTGCCGCCGGTGGCCAGCGTCGAGCCGTAAATGTTGGCCATGGAATCCTGCTTGTCGCGGGCAAAAATCATCGACCTGACATAGCGGTCCTTGGCCTTCTCCAGCTCCGATGGCGTGACGCCGTCCTTGACGATGCGCACCACTTCGGCATCGACCGCCGCTTCGACGTCGGAAATCTTGGCATCCCCGCGCGGCGCGCCATAGACGGTGAAGTTGGTGTCGTCGAGCATGGTGCCCTGGAAAAAGGCGCCGGCGCTGGATGCGATACCTTGCTGGACGACGAGCGCCTGGTAGAGCCGGCTGCGATTGCCGCCGCCAAGGATCTCCGCCAAGAGGTCGAGCGCTTCCGCCTCGCCCGGCTTGCCGGTGTGATAGGACGGCACCACCCATTGGGTGGAAAAGCTCGGCACGCTGACGCGGGCATCGGCGAGCGTCACCGTGCGCTTGGTGTTCTGCTCCGGCTCGACCGGACGGATGCGCGGCGGCAGATCGGGGCCGCGTGCCACCTTGCCATAGGTCTTTTCGGCCAGCGCCCGCACCGTGTCCGGTTCGACATCGCCGGCGACGATCAGCACCGCGTTGTTGGGCCGGTAATATTTGTCATAGAAGGCAACAGCGTCGGCGCGGTTCAGCTGCTGCATCTCCTGCATCCAGCCGATGACCGGGATGCGATAGGGCTGGTTCTGCCACAGCGTCGCATCGACCTCCTCGTCCAGCACGGCCTCGGGGCTGTTGTCGATGCGCGAGCGGCGCTCCTCGAGGATGACATCGCGCTCGGTCTTGATCACATCGTCGGTGAGAATGAGATTGCGCATGCGATCGGCCTCGAAGCTCATCATCAGCTCGAGCGCCGACGGCGCCACCGTTTCGTGGAAGGCGGTGTAGTCGTAAGAGGTGAAGGCGTTGTTGGAGCCGCCGATATCGGAGATGGCGCGGTCGAACTCGCCGGCCGCATGGTTGGTCGTCGCCTTGAACATCAGATGTTCGAAGAAATGCGCAATGCCGGATTTGCCGGGCGGCTCGTCGGCGCTGCCGATCTTGTACCAGACCATGTGGGTGACGATCGGCGCACGGTGGTCGGGAATGACGACCACCTCCATGCCGTTGTCGAGCAGGAAATCCGTGACCTTGAACTCGGCCGGAACCGTGTTGGGCAAGACGGGGCTCTCGGCCAGCACCGGACCGGTTATCGCAAAAGCCAAAGAGGTCGCCAACAGCGTTCCGCGCAGCCATTCAATCCTGGATGTCATCAACGGCTCCGGTTTCGTAGAGCGGTTCATCGTTTCACGGAAACGTTGAACCGCTCTATCTCTTTGTTTTGTCGCAATTCTGGGCGGAAAACCGCTTCACACTTTTCCTGGAATTGCTTTGGCGGACGATAGGCAAGGTGCTGGCGACAAGCAAAGTGAATTGTTGGTCATGTTGCCGGCAAAGGCGGCGGCAAAGAGGCCGGCCCATGAGGCCCGGCCAAGGATGCAGGCTATCAGACCGCCTCGACAAAGCGGATAACGGTCTCGCCATAGTTGCGCTCGTCCAGCACCGAAAAGCCGGGACCAGGCTCGAACGGCGCCACTGCCGCCTCTTCGACCACGCACAGCGCGCCGGGGCGAAGCCAGCCGCCGGCTTTCGCCGACTGCAAGGCGCGCTCGCCAAGACCCTTGCCATAGGGCGGGTCGGCGAAGACGAGGCCGAACGGCGCCAGCGTGCCGGCCTCGCCGAGGCCCGTGGCGTCGCGACGGAAGATCTTGGTGCGGCCGGTCAGCCCAAAGGCCTCGACATTGTCGCGGATCAGGCCACGGCCTTCGGCCGATTCCTCGATGAAGACCCCGTAGGAGGCACCGCGCGACAGGGCTTCGAGCCCCAGCGCGCCGGTGCCGGCGAACAGGTCGAGCACGCGCGCACCGTCCAACTGCGCGGCAAAGCGATGCGCCAGCACGTTGAAGACCGCCTCGCGGGTGCGATCGGTCGTCGGACGGATGGCGCTCGAACGGGGCGTCGCCAGCGGACGCCCGCGAAACTCACCACCGACGATTCTCATCTCGCTTTGGGGCCTCGGGGACCATTGCGCGGACGCTCACCGCCGCCGGCCCCGCCCGGACGTTCGCCTCTCGGCTTGCCGAACGGCTTGGCACCGGCCGGTTTGCCATAGGTCGGCTTGAACGATGCCTTTCGCGCCTTTGCTTCAGCGGCCTTGGCTGCGTCTGCGTCGGCCCTGCCCTTGCCGATCGGCCGCGCGCCCGGTGCCATCCAGACATTGGCCTTGCGCTGGCCGGGCGGCTCGATCGGCCGCTGCTCGCGCTCGGACTTTTTGCCACCACCCCGAGGCTTGTCGCCGAAACCGCCGCGTGGCTTGTCACCGAAGCCACCGCGCGGTTTGTCGCCAAAATTGCCGCGCGGCTTGTCGCCGAAGCTGCGTTCGGGACGCGGGCCGCGTTCGCCAAAACTCTTCTCCGCGCTTCTGTCGGGACTTGTCGACAGTTTGCCCAGAGCCTCGTCGCGGCTGCCTTCGCGGCGTTTGCGGTTCTTGATCAGACCGCCCTCCCCGATCGGGCGGCGCTCACCGTCGCGGGTGAATTTCGGCCGCTCCGGCTCCGGCTCGCGAACTTCGGTGCGCCGCACCGGCTTGTTGGAAAACGGCTTGGTGACATCGGCGTCGAAATTGGCGCCGGATTCCTCGACCAGGCGCTCGCCGAGTTGGTCACGCAGCACGCGCCCCTTGATCTCCAGCACATGGCCCTCGGCGAGGTCATCGAGCTGGAACGGCCCGTAGGAGATGCGGATCAGCCGCGTAACGTCGAGGCCGAGCGAACCCAGGATGTTCCTGACTTCGCGGTTCTTGCCCTCGCGCAGGCCGATCGTCAGCCAGGCATTGGTGCCTTGCTCACGGTCGAGCGTCGCTTCGATGGCACCGTAGAACACGCCGTCGACGGCAATGCCTTCACGGAGGCCCGCAAGCGCGCTTTCCTCGACCTTGCCGTGGACGCGCACCCGGTAGCGGCGCAGCCAGCCGGTGGCCGGCAGTTCGAGCACGCGCGAGAGGCCGCCATCATTGGTGAGCAGCAGCAGGCCTTCGGTGTTGATGTCGAGCCGGCCGATGGTCATCAGCCGCGGCAATTCAGCCGGCAGCACGTCGAAGACGGTCTTGCGGCCCTCGGGATCGCGGTTGGTGGTGACGACGCCGGCCGGCTTGTGGAACAGGAACAGCCGGGTGCGCTCGATCGGCGGGATTTCCATGCCGTCGAGATGGATGATGTCATCAGGCATGACGTTGAAGGCCGGTGAAGTCAGGGCGCGGCCATTGACCTTGACGCGGCCGGCGGCGATCAGCTCCTCGGCATCGCGGCGCGAGGCCAGGCCGGCGCGCGCCAGCCGCTTGGCGATGCGCTCGCCTGCCTCTTCCGCGCCCTCGGCGGGACGCGGGCGTGGCTTGAAGCTGCCACCCGATGCGCCTTGCGGCCGATCGCCAAAGTCGCGCTTGGGGCGGTCGCTGAAATCGCGCTTGGGGCGGTCGGCGAAGTCACGCTTCGGGCGATCGCCGGCGTCGCGCGGCGCGCGGTCACTGAAATCACGCTTGGGACGGTCGAAACGCTTTTCGCCGCCCGCTGCCGCCGCAGCCGGGCGATCGCCACGGGGGGCATAAGGCTTGCGCGGCCCCTCGCGCTTTTCATAGGGCTTGCGCTCGCCTTCGGCGGCCACCGGGCGATCTCCACGGGGCGCATAAGGCTTGCGCGGCCCCTCGCGCTTTTCATAGGGCTTGCGCTCGCCTTCGGCGGCCATCCGGCGGTCGCCGCGCGGTGCGTAGGGCTTGCGCGGCCCTTCGCGCTTCTCAAAAGGCTTCCCTTCGGGTCGCGGGCCTTTGCTGAAAGGCTTGTCGCCGCCCTTGAAATCGCGCTTCGGCCGCTCGCCATCGGCGGCCATCGGCCGATCGCCACGCGGTGCGTAAGGCTTCTTGGCGCCAAAGGACGGCTTGCCGCCCTTGCCGGCGGCGCCATCACGGCTGCGCGGTCCCGCGGCTTTCGGCCCACTCTTGGCCGGACCCTTCCTGGGTCGGAATTTCTTGTCGTTGTCGTCCATGTGGCCTTTATCCGTTTGCGCTGCTACAGCGTGGCGCATCCTTTCGGGCGCGCAACGAACGCTGTAGCACTTTTGATGTGGCGCATGATCATTTTCGAAAACCGAGTCCCGATTTTCGAGGTCCTGCGCTCCATAACAGGATCACCGTCAGGTGGCGAGGAGATAATCAGAGTGGAAATCGCGTGAAGCGGCCCGATTTCATGGCGCTGGCGCTGAAGGAGGCCGAGGCTGCCGCCTTGCGAGGCGAAGTGCCGGTCGGCGCCGTCATCGCCAATGGCGCTGGTGTTGTCGCCAGCGCCGGCAACCGCACACGCGAACTTGCCGACCCGACCGCGCATGCCGAGATGCTGGTCATCCGCGAAGCTTGCCGCAAACTGTCGGCCGAGCGGCTGACCGGCCATGATCTCTATGTGACGCTGGAACCTTGCGCCATGTGCGCCGGCGCAATTTCCTTCGCCCGGCTGCGCCGGCTTTATTTCGGTGCCGCCGACGACAAGGGCGGCGCGGTGGTCAATGGCGTGCGCTTCTTCGCATCGCCAACCTGCCACCACAGGCCCGACATCTATCCAGGCATGGGCGAGACCGAGGCGGCCTTGTTGCTCAAAGGATTTTTCCGGGAACGGCGCGGCTGAGCCGGGCGCCCTTCGGCAAGAAATAAGAAAGAAGCGGTTTTTACAGGGACGGCATCCAGTCGAACCAGCCGCTGCCCTTCTTGCCTTCCGCCTCTTTCTTGAGACGGCGTTCCTTCTTGTACTCGTCCTCGCCAAGCTCGTTCTGCGGCGCCGTGCCGGCCGCGACACGATACTGCACTGGAGGCTCGCTCAGATATTTGCGGGTGTTCGGATCGCCCTGCTTGCTGTCGGCAAGGCGGCGCTGGATCTCGGCGGCGCGACCCTTGTCGGAATCGGCCGGTGTCCATGCCGGCGGGTGGCTCGAGCCTGATTCCGCCATTGCCCTCTTCACCGAGGCCGGATCGGTCTGCACGTCGTCGACGATCTCCGACTGGTAAGCCGGGTCGTTCTGATGGGCGGTGGCGTCGGCGCGCAGGCGGGCGCGGCGCTGCTCGGGCGATTCGGGCCATTCGGCGCTCGCCGTCTCGATGCTGTCCTGCGGGGCCGGCAGCGCTTCCTTCTGGCCTGGCGCCGGCTTCACAAGCGTCGGACGCGGCTTGTAGTCGATCTGTTCCTTGCGCTTCGGCGCGAATGAAAAGGCACCTGAAATATCGCCGGCCAGCTGTTCGCCGGCGGTCTTGTCGGTGCCGTAGGTCGGAGAGCCCATGCAGCCGGACAAAGCGAGGCCCGACGCGACAAGCGGCGCCAGCAGCGCCAAGCGCGCGTTATATCTCTCGGTCATGCCAAAAAGTCCCACTCTAGACAGCCTCTCGATTGCCGCCGGCCTTGTGGCCGGTCCCCATCGTCCAAGCACTTGCGACGGAAATCCGGCGACAATTTGTCTTCCGGAGTTTCGCGTGTTTACCTCAACCACTCGTTAAGGGCAACGCGCGGGCGGTTTTCGCCCGCCCGGCGTGGCATTTGTGCACCGATCCAGCCGACTAACCGTTAAAGTCGGCCAAGCGTCTTCAATTCATGCAGCACCGCCGCATCCCTAGCCGAAACATCCGGGAATTCCGGATCCTGGCCGACATCGGCGGTGTAGCGCCAGGAGCGTGCACATTTTAACAGGCCACGATCCTCGGCCTTCTCGACCACCACGGCGACACCCTTGACGTCGTCGATCGCGAAGGCACCAGCCGGTGCCTCGCCATGAGCGATGACCAGATCGCTGGTGATCGCCATCTCGGCCATGTCGACATCTGAAATCGCCGCTTCGAGCGCTGCGTCGTTGATTGTGACGACCGGCACCGCTTCCAGCGACGATCCGATCACCTTCTGGGCGCGCGCGATCTCCAGCGCGCCGGTGACGACGCGCCGCACTTGCCGCACCTGGCGCCACTTTTCCGCCAGCGCCTCGTTCTTCCAGTCCGCCGGGATTTGCGGGAACTGGTCGAGATGCACCGAGACGGCGTCGGGATGACGGTCAAGCCAGGCCTCCTCCGTGGTGAAAGGCAGCATCGGCGCCAGCCATTTCACCAGGCAATCGAAGAGATGGCGCACCACCTGCACCGAAGCCTTGCGCTTCAGGCTCGACGGCGCGTCGCAGTAGAGCGCATCCTTGCGGATGTCGAAATAGAACGCCGACAGCTCGACCACCATGAAATCGAGCAGCATGCGGGTGATGCGCTTGAATTCAAAGGCGTCGTAGCCCGAACGCACGACCTCATCGAGCTCGGCCAGCCGGTGCAGCATCAGCCGCTCCAGCTCCGGCATTTTCTCCATCGGCACCTCTTCGCCATCGTCATGGGCAAGCGTACCCAGCATCCAGCGGATGGTGTTGCGCAGCTTGCGGTAGGCGTCGATGTTGGTCTGCAGCACGTTCTTGCCGAGCCGCTGGTCCTCCCAGTAGTCGGTCGTCACCACCCACAGACGCAGTATGTCGGCGCCCGACTGCTTGATGACGTCCTGCGGCACGACGGTGTTGCCGAGCGACTTCGACATCTTGCGGCCATCCTCGTCCATGGTGAAGCCATGGGTGACGACGGTGTCGTAAGGCGCCCTGCCCCTGGTGCCGCAGCTCTCCAGCAGCGACGAATGGAACCAGCCGCGATGCTGGTCGGAGCCTTCGAGATAGACGTCGGCTGGCCATTTCAGGTCAGGACGATCCTCCAGCGTGAAGGCATGCGTCGAGCCCGAATCGAACCAGACGTCGAGGATGTCCATCACCTGCTTCCACTTCGAAGCGTCGTGATTGCCAAGGAAACGCTCCTTGGCATCAGCCGCGAACCAGGCGTCGGCGCCTTCCTGCTCGAAAGCGTCCATGATGCGCTGGTTGACCGCCTCGTCCTTCAGCACATTGCCGTCGGCATCGGCGAACACGGCGATCGGCACGCCCCAGGCGCGCTGGCGCGACAGCACCCAGTCCGGGCGCTCCTCGATCATGGCGCGGATGCGGTTCTGGCCTGCGGCGGGCACGAAGCGGGTGTCGTCGATGGCCTTGAGCGCCCGGCTGCGCAACGTCGAGCCATCGCCGAGGTCCTTGTCCATGTAGACGAACCATTGCGGCGTGTTGCGGAAGATGATCGGTTTCTTGGACCGCCAGGAGTGAGGGTAGCTGTGCTTCAGCCGGCCACGCGCGAACAGCGCGTTGCGTTTGATCAACTCGTCGATGACGGCCTGGTTGGCGTTGCCCTTCTTGCCATTGTCATCGATGACGCGTGCCGGTCCACCCTCGCGGTCGGGGCCGAACCCCGGCGCGTCCTTGGTGAAGAAGCCGCCATCGTCGACGGTGAACGGGATGGCGGGATCGATGCCGCGTGCGCGCAGATCCACCGCCGCGTCCATCCAGGCGTCAAAGTCCTCGCGGCCGTGACCGGGCGCGGTGTGGACGAAGCCGGTGCCGGCATCGTCGGTGACATGGTCGCCGACGAGCATGGGCACATCGAAATGATACCCTCCGTTTAACGCAAAAAATGGATGATCTAACGTTACGTTGGCAAGTTCCTCGCTTGTCACGGTGCGAAGTCGCTTAAAATTCACCTTGGCTTTGGCTGCGCTTTCATCGGCAAGCGCGTCGGCAAAGACCAGCTTCTCACCGGGCTGAGGGCCAAAGTCATTTTCGGCTGCCACGATCTCGTAAAGTCCGTAGGCAATGCGTGGCGAATAGGCTACCGCCCGGTTACCCGGGATCGTCCAAGGCGTTGTCGTCCAGATGACAACTGAAGCATGGGACAAACTGTGCGGCGGCTTTACGACAATTTTCCTGCCAGTTCGCTCACCACCTTCGTCCTCGACGTGTAAAATCGTATCCCCATCAGCAGACTGGATCGGAAACTTCACCCAGATCGTGTCGCTCTCATAGTCGTGGTACTCGATCTCGGCCTCGGCCAGCGCCGTACGCTCGACCACGCTCCACATCACCGGCTTGGAGCCGCGGTAGAGCTGGCCCGACATGGCGAATTTCAAAAGCTCGCCGGCGATCCGCGACTCGGCATGGAAAGCCATCGTCGTATAGGGATTCTCGAAGTCGCCGATGACGCCGAGGCGCTGGAACTCGGCCCCCTGCACCGTGATCCAACCTGCGGCGAACTCACGGCATTCCTTGCGGAATTCGTTGACCGGCACCTCGTCCTTGTTCTTGCCCTTGGCGCGGTACTGCTCCTCGATCTTCCATTCGATCGGCAGGCCGTGACAGTCCCAGCCGGGCACATAGTTCGAGTCGTAACCGCGCATCTGGAACGAGCGGGTGATGACGTCCTTGAGGATCTTGTTCAGCGCATGGCCGATATGGATGTTGCCGTTGGCGTAGGGCGGGCCGTCATGCAGCACGTATTTCGTGCGGCCGGCAGCGCTCTCGCGCAGCTTGCGGTAGAGGTCCATGTCCTGCCAGCGCTTGACCAGCAGCGGCTCCTTCTCCGGCAAGCCGGCACGCATCGGGAAATCCGTCCGCGGCAGGTAAAGCGTCTTGGAATAGTCGATCGTTTCAGTTGTATCGGTCATTGGTCTGCCATGTGCATTGCCCGGCGGCAAAAGAGCTCGGGCGTTGAACTATACTTTTGCGCATGTCGTTTTCCCAAAACCGGGGCCACTTTTGGGCGACATGCCTGATGATCTGGAAAAAGCGCGAGAGGCCGCGCGCAGAATTCCCGGCGGTTCCGGCGACCCTCAGGCCGCCCGGAACACCGGGCCGGTAATTCGTATCGTCAGCACGCGAAGGCGCGAAAAGCTCGTCATTGGTGGGCTTTTAGCGGAGATAGACGCAGGAATAAAGCGTCTCTCGTTCGATTCACCTACATCGTGAAATCGAAGCGGTAGGTGGTCGACACGCCAATCATAAACTGGTTGCGGTCGCCACGCTCCTTGACCAGGCTGGAATCGGCCGCCGGTCCCATCAGGCGCGAATATTCGCCAAACAGGCTGGCAGTCATCGGCTCGGTCACCTTCCAGGTGATAGCGCCGCCGAGGCCGGTCGATTTCAACCCGCCACCGGGATGGTATTCGCTCAAGCCCGAGGCCACCGCTTCCTGCGCGTTGACGCCATAATAGGCGTCGAAATAGTTGCCTGAGGCGAAGGAAACACGCGGTCCTCCCGAAATCCTGACGGTCGGCGTCACGTCGTAAAAGGCGTCGGCGGCGATGTCGGCGACAAAGCCGTTGTGGGCGCGAATGCCGTGGCGCAGCTCGGCGCGGGCGCGCAGCCAGTCCGTCGGATAGAATTCGAAGAAGCCGCCGACTTCGCCGCCCCAGCGCACCGGATCGAGGCCCTTCAGCTCATCGGCGTTGTCATCGTCGCGGGAAAACAGGAACTTGCCGGTCAGGCCGGCGCGGACACCGCCATCATCGACCAGCGCCAGCGAGATGTTGTCGTTGCGCGAGACAAAGCGGGCGGCAGGTCCGGCCTTGCCCAGCGAAATGATCGGCGAGGCGCTGAGCAGGTACTTCTTGCCGCCCTCGAAATTCGGCGCCACCATGCCAGTGGCGCCAACGGTCAGATACCAGTCGCCGGACAGCCAGCTGCCCTCGCCCGCATTGGCAACGCCCGCGCCACCCAGCATCGCAGCGGCCAACACCAGAGAGATTCTTCCGACCGGACTCATGGCCACTCCACTAACACAACACACACGGTTACCGACGACAGCTTTGACGGCCGTTTGGTAAAATTTGATTTAAACCCGAGACATACGCTCGCGCTTTGCCGCGATCCGGCTGCCGGTCATCGACTGGACGTTGGCCCGCGCCCGGATTACCTTCCATTCGCAGTATTCCGCAGCCCTCGATGGAGACCGCGACAATGACCCTGCATGGCGACGCCTTGAAAATCGCGATCGAACAGACACGGACAAAATGGGGATGGTTTGTCGCGCTCGGTGTGCTGCTGCTCATCTTCGGCGGCATTGCCTTTGCCAATCTGTTCGTCGCCACGGTGGCTTCCGTCTACGTCGTGGGATGGCTGATGCTGATGGCGGGCATCATCGAGATCGTGCATGCGTTCGGCGTCAAGACCTGGAGCCGCTTCTTCTACTGGCTGCTCAGCGGACTGCTGTACGCCGTTGCCGGCTTCTTCGCTTTCGGCAATCCGTTGCTTGCCTCGGCGGTGCTGACGTTCCTGCTGGCGATCGCGCTGGTCGCGTCAGGGGTGCTCAGGGCCTGGGTCGGCTACAGCCATCGGCCGGAACGCGGCTGGGGCTGGATCGTCGCCGCCGGTGTCATCAGCGCCCTTGCAGGTCTGATCATCGCCATGGGCTGGCCGGTCAACAGCCTGTGGGTGCTCGGTCTGTTCCTTGCGATCGATCTGATCTTCCAGGGCTGGACCTTCATCGCCGTCGGCCTCGCGCTGAAAAAATAGCCGGGATCACGCCTGGACTCAAAAAGCCATGGCCGCGTCGAGATCGGAGAGCGGCTTGACGCCGGCAAGCAGCGCGCGTGCCTCGGCTTCATCGCGCTTCATCTGCGCGACCAGCGCATCGAGCCCTTCGAACTTCACCTCCGGGCGCAGGAAACCGAAGAAGGAAACCTGACAGACCTCGCCATAGAGGTCTTCGGAGAAGTCGAAGACGAAGGTTTCAAGCAGCGGCGCGCCATTGTCGTCGACCGTCGGGCGACGGCCGAAGCTGGCGACGCCGTCGTGAAGCGTGCCGTCGGCGCGGCGGAAGCGGACGGCATAGATGCCCTCCTTGAGTGCGGCTTCAGCCGACAGCCTCATATTCGCGGTTGGAAAGCCAAGGGTGTGGCCAAGCTGCTGTCCGCCGACCACCTCGCTTTCGACGGTGAAGCGGTAGCCGAGCAGACCGGCGGCTTCAGCCACCTCGCCCTCGCCCAGCAATCCGCGGATGCGGCTGGACGACACCACCTCGGCGCCCTCGTCCCGGAAGGCGTCGACGAGCGTGACGCCGAAGCCATGACGTTCGCCGGCCGCCATCAGGTAGGCCGGGCCGCCTTGACGATCCTTGCCGAAGTGGAAATCGAACCCGGTCACGGCGTGGGTAATGCCAAGGTTCGTTTCCAGCACATCCGTCACGAACGCTTCCGCCGACAGCGAGGCGAAGTCGCGCGTGAACGGCTGTTCGACCAGCGCGGCAAAGCCCAGCAGCGACAGGAGCCTCGCCTTCATCGGCGGCGGCGTCAGCACGAACAACGGGATATCAGGCCTGAAGATCTTGCGCGGATGCGGTTCGAATGTCAGCACCAGGGCCGGCACTCCACGCCGTCCGGCCTCGGCAGAGGCCCGCTCGAGCACCGCCTGATGGCCGCGATGGACGCCATCGAAATTGCCGATCGCCACCACGCCGCCGCGCAGGTCGGCGGGAAGCGGCGCGGTTGCCAGGATGCGTTGGAAGGCTGCCATCGTCACCTACCGAAGTCTGGGAATGACGGCCACCGGACCATAGCCATGCTTTTCCAGGAACGCCGCCAGTCTTGCCGGGTCCGGGTACAGGGCATCGCCATAGTCGCGGGCATGGATGCCGCCGGAGACATAAAGAACATCGAAGCCATTGTCGGCGGCGCCCTTCACATCGGTCATCATGCCGTCGCCGATGGCCAGCACCTGGCCGCGCTCGACCGGCTGGCCAAGAATCTCGGCGACCTCTTTCATCGCGAGATTGTAGATCGGCGCGTAAGGTTTTCCAGCGATCAATGTGCGGCCGCCGAGCTGGGCGTAGTCACGCGCCAGCGCGCCGGCACACCATATGATGCGTTCGCCGCGCTCGACCACGATGTCGGGATTTGCGCAGATGAAAGGCAGGTTCCGGGCGCGCAGCCGCCGCAGGAGCTCCGTGTAATCCTCGGGGTTTTCGACCTCGTCGTCGAACAGGCCGGTGCAGACGATGCCGGACGCCTCGAACTCCTCGACAAGCTCGACGTCGAGACCTTCATAGAGGGTGAAGTCCCGGTCGGCGCCGATATGGAAAATCTTGCGCGGCCCTTCGGCGATCAGATCCCGCGTCACGTCGCCTGAGGTAACCACCCGGTCGTAGGCTGACGGTGGAACACCGATCGCGTTCATCTGCGCCACGACATCGGCACTTCTGCGCGGCGAATTGGTGATGAGGACGACGGGGATTTTCGCCTCTCGAGCCCTTGCCAATGCCGAGGCCGCCGCCGGGAAATGCGTTTCACCATTGTGCACCACGCCCCAGACGTCGCACAGGATTGCCGAATAGGCCTTCGACACGTCTTCGAGCGAGCTGATGATTTCAGGCGAATCCGCCATGCCGTTTCCTTCAGTCATGATCGTTGCGATCGCCGCGACCGACGGTTCGCCGCAGCCGGTTCGGATTAGCCGAACCGCCCCGGCCTGTCATCAGCTTTCGCCAGGCACGATTGGTTAGCGGTTGGTGAAGCGCTGCCCCGGCAATCGAGCGATTTCCCAAACACGGCCTTCAGCGTTTTGTGGAAAGCTGGCATTGATCGAGAATCCGCCGGCGGGGGCCGCTGCAAGACATGCATGGACTTTGGCGTCAGTTCTGCCGCGACCAACGCGGCAACTATGCTCTTATGACCGTCGTCGCGATGGTTCCGCTCATGGGCGCCCTGGCGATGGCCGTCGACTTCACCGAGATGAGCCGCGAAAAACAGGCGGTTTCGAATGCGCTCGATGCCGCAAACTTCGCCACGGCGCGCCGGCTGACGGAAGGTGCTACCGACGACCAGTTGAGAGCCTATGCGCTCGATTTCTTCAATGCCAACCTCAACAAGATCAACCCTGCCAACACGACGCTCAGCGTCACCTTGCCAAGCAACACCGCCGGCGGGGGCTTGCTCAAGATGAGCGCGCGGCTTGACTACAAGCCCTATTTCTATCCGGTCTTCGGTCAGCTCGTCGGCAAATCCGAAACCGACGCCAACCAGAAGATCAGCTTCAACGTCTCCTCGGAAGTGCGGCTGAAGAACACTCTTGAAGTCGCCCTGGTGCTCGACAATTCCGGGTCGATGACCAAGACCGGAACGGGCTCGGGGCAAACGCGGATCGACCTTCTCAAGACCGCGGCCAAACAGCTGGTCGACACGCTGGCCCAGCAGGCGGCGATGATCAAGCAGGTCGACAGGCCGGTGCAGTTCGGCCTCGTGCCGTTTGCCGCCTCGGTCAATGTCGGACCCGGCAACGGTAACGCGTCCTGGATGGACACCGAAGGACTGTCGCCGGTATCGAACGAGAATTTCGACTGGTCGACGCTGAACGCGGTCGACAAATACGCCCAGCAGACCAACGGTATCTGGTACAAGCGCGGCACCGGATGGGGTACCGGCGAAGGCCAGATGCTGACCCGGTTTTCGCTCTACCGAGACATGAAGGTCGTCACCAACCATGAGCGTGTCACCAACAGCAAGCGCGTGGTTTGCGACGAATACAACTCGAACAACACCTGCAAACGCGACCACGACGAATACGACTACATCGATTCCTATGGCCCGTTCGCCAGTTGGCAGGGTTGCGTCGAGGCCAGGCCCTATCCCTACAATGTCAACGACGCGGCGCCTTCCGGCGGCTCTGCGAACACCGGCATAGGGATTGGCGATCCGGCGACGATGTTCGTGCCGATGTTCGCCCCTGACGAACCCGGCAACCATTGGAAGATCACTCAGGATCCGGATGAGGCCGCGCCGACGGCCTATGGCGCTATCAACAGCTGGTGGAATGACGACCCGACAAGCAGCACCGGCCAATCCCGGTTGCGCAACATGGCCAAATATTTCCAGCCGCGGCCGATCAATGCGCCGGCGCTGGCCGCCGGCAACGGGCCGAACTACAGCTGCTCCACCAACCCGATCACGCCGCTGACCGATGTCAGCGTTGCCACTGGGCTCACGGCGATCAAGGCCGCGATCGACCTGATGAAGCCCGATGGCGGCACCAATGTTCCCGAAGGCATCGCCTGGGGATGGCGCGTGGTTTCGAGCGGCGAGCCCTTCACGCAAGGACGCCCGGAAACCGAGAGGGGCAACGACAAGGTCGTGATCGTGCTGACCGACGGCGCCAACACCTACTACACGCCTTCCTCGCTCGGCTATTCCGACCCCGCCGATTCGAAGTCGACCTATGCGTCCTTCGGCTATCTCAAACCCGGCTACAACGGCACGTCGGTGGGCCGCCTGTTCATGGGCACATCGAGCACCATTGGCCAATTCGATTATTCTAACGGCAATTATACCAACGCGCTCAACGAGCAGATGGCGACGCTTTGCAACAACGCCAAGGCAGCCAACATCATGGTGATGACTGTGGCGCTCGATCTGTCGACGACTAAAATCGCCGACCAGCAGGCGATCGAGGCGCTGAAATCCTGCTCGTCGAACTCGCGCTTCCGCAAGGATCCAACGGACGCGAGCAAGCCGGCAAAACTGTTCTGGAACGCCACCGGCGCCAGCTTGTCGAACGATTTCAAGGAAATCGGCAACGAACTGTCGAACCTGCGCGTCGTCGGCTGATCCGTAGGCACCGGCGGCTAGCTGGAACAACGGCTGGCGCCGCCATGCACTTGCGCGCGCCTGCCGGGACAGGCACATGTTGGCCGCCTGCCGGATCGTGCATCCATTCGCGGCGCGCTGGGGAAGAACAGATGCCCGAAACGGCCAATCATCTCGCCTTCGCGCTGGTCTGCCTCGGCATGGTGCTGACGCCTGGCCCCAACATGATCTATCTGATCTCGCGTTCCCTGTCGCAGGGGCCGAAGGCGGGGCTCATCTCGCTTGGCGGCGTGGCACTCGGCTTTGTCTTCTATGTGCTGGCGGCGGCGTTCGGCATCACCGCGCTGCTGCTCGCCGTGCCCTACGCCTATGACGCGCTGCGCTTTGCCGGCGTGCTCTATCTCCTGTGGCTGGCCTGGCAGGCGGTGAAGCCGGGCGGACGCTCGCCGTTCGAAGTGCGCGAATTGCCGAGGGACAGGCCGCGCAAGCTTTTCGCCATGGGCCTGATGACGAATCTGCTCAATCCGAAGGTGGCCGTGCTCTATCTGTCGCTGTTGCCGCAGTTCATCAGCCCCGGCAAAGGCCACGTCCTGTCGCAGCTACTGGTGCTCGGCGCGACGCAGATTTCGATCAGTCTCAGCGTCAATGCCGTCATCGCGGTGACGGCCGGCTCGATCGCCACCTTTCTCGCCGGACGGCCTTTGTGGCTGGTCATCCAGCGCTGGATGATGGGCACCGTGCTGGCGGCACTTGCGCTGAAGATGGCGACAGAGGCGCAGCGCTGAATTCGCCTTGGACGATGATCGCGAGCTGAGCTAGAAACGTCAGGGCGCCAGCAGCTGCACGAATTTCTCCGCGGCTGGCGAACGATTGGCCCTTGCAAGACTGACAACGAGCAGCCGCCTCTGAACACAAGGAACAATGGGAATTCGACACACGCGAGCGTCTCCTTCCGGAGTGGAAAGCTCAGGCATCAGTGTCACACCGATCCCCTGCGACACCATTTCCACCAGGGCAGCCGTATCGCGAACCGTAAGGACAACCTTAGGCGAGATGTTCACGGATGCGAAGAGCTGACGGATGACCGGCTCGCAACCAGAGCCCGACATGATGAAATTCTCGTCGGCCAGGTCGCACAATTTGACGCGCGCCGTCGCTGCTAGCGGGTGGTCGCAAGCAGCAAGAAAGACGAAATCATCCTCCAGGACTACATCCCCGACAGTTTCGGCTGATTGTTCGGAGGTCAGGCCGACGTCAACGACTGCTGTTTCAACCCATTCCAGAACCTCATGATCGGTTCCTTCCAGCAAAACCAGTTCGACGCCGGGGAAAAGCCGCTGGAAGCGGGCAAGTATTTGCGGCAGCAAACGCTCTACCGCGCTTGCCACGCTTCCAATGCGCAACCGCCCGGTCTGAGCGCCTGAAGCTGCGGCGCTCCTTTGCTGGATTCGCTCGATGGCCAGAACGGCCTCTCGCGCATCCTGAAGCACTGCTTGTCCAATTTCCGTCGGAAACACCCCGTTCTTGCCGCGAACCAGAAGCTTCACTCCAAGAACGCCTTCAAGGCTTCTCATCGCCTGGCTTGCGCCCGACTGCGTCATGCCGATCCGCGTAGCGGCCGTCGAAAAGCTCGCGTCTTCGACAATCATGGTCAGGACCCGCAGCTGAGCGAGAGTGATATTAGTGATAGTCATGATAGATATCATCCGAATGCATTTTACTTATGCATCTCCGATAACGCATCTGGAAGCTCACTTCAATTCATAGGAGCTCTCATGACACAACGACTCGCATTGGCGCTGATCGGTGAATACACGCCATCTTTCGAACCACACGCCAAGATGGACGAAGCGCTGGATCATGCCGGGTCCACGCTCGGTATCCAGTACGAACACCAGTGGATTTCGACCGAAGAACTGATCACCGGGGTCAGCGACAAGCTGGCACCTTTTGATGCGATCTGGATCGCTCCAGGCAGCCCGTACAGGAGCATGAATGGCGCTCTGAATGCCATCCGGCATGCCAGGGAAAACGAAATTCCTGCTTTGGGAACCTGCGGCGGTTGCCAGCATATGGTCGTCGAATATGCCCGCAACGTGCTGGGTTTCCAGGACGCCGAGCATGCGGAATACGATCCCTATGCTTCCACCCTGTTCGTCACACAGCTGACCTGTTCACTCGTTGGGCAAACCATGGACGTATTTCTGACGCGAGGGAGCCGGGCAGCGCGGATTTATGGACAAACGAACACGAAAGAGCGCTACTATTGCAACTTCGGCATCAATCCAGCCTACCAGAAAGAACTGGACGCCGGCGGCTTTCACATTGTCGGCAGGGATTCGAATGGCGAGGCTCGCGTCCTCCTGCTGCCATCCCACCCATTCTACCTTGCCACGCTCTTCGTGCCGCAGCTGACGTCGACAAAGCAGCACCCGCATCCAATCATTGTCGCCTTCCTGGAAAGCGCCCGGTCAAGACCGCGCGCCGCGTTTTGGGGCGGTGATGTTTCCCAGCTCAATCGCTGAACGGCCTATCGTCGTTGAGTGATTGCAAGAAGTTAGCGACAGCGCACCCTACATCGGCCGCCTTGTCTGCTGCGCCCGCTCGGGCTCGACCACCTTGCGGTAGAGATGCCAGGTGGCATGGCCGAGCACCGGCATGACGACGGCTAGCCCGGCAAACAGCGGGATGGAACCGATCACCAGAAGCACGGCGACCAGCAAGCCCCACAGCGCCATCTGCAGCGGGTTGGCCATTACCGCCCGGGCCGAGGTCTCGATCGCCGAAACGGCGCCGACGTCACGGTCGAGCAGCAGCGGGAAGGCAACCACGGTGGTGGCCAGCACGATTACGGCAAAGACAAAGCCCGCGGCATTGCCGGCAAGGATCAGCGTCCAGCCCTTGCTGGTGGTCAGCACGTCGCGGATGAAGCCACCGATCGAGGCCGGCGGCTGGTCGCCGAACAGGCCGGTGTAGATCGATTGCGCGGTGTAGAGCCATAACAGGAACAGCGCCACCAGCATGATCCCGATGACGGCGATCGACGGAACCGCGGACGAGCGCCGCACATCAAACGCGTGCCGCCAGGAGGTGTTCATGCCGAGTTCGCGCCGGCGGCTGATCTCGTAAAGGCCGAGCGCCGCAAAGGGCCCGACCAGCGCGAAACCCGACATCAGGGGATAGATGAGCTGGATGGCGTTGGCCCCGGACGTCCACTGCGTCAGGATCAGGCCGACGATGGGATAGATCAAGCACAGGAACACATAGTGCGAAGGTTTTGCCCAGAAATCCTCGACGCCGAGGCGCAGCGCATCCCAAAGGTCCGACGTGGTGATGCGGCGCACCGTTGGCTGCACATGCATTCCACGTGCGTCCGCCATGACATGAAAGCCGGCCATAACCTTCCTCCCGTGTGTCGGGGCGGTCACCGCCAGGATGGCCGCCAGAGCTGCCACTTCAAGAACGAGAGGCACGATAGCAGAGTTGGCGGCGATTGTCGCCGCGTCAATTGCCTGGGGAGCAACTCCTCGTAGTGTTCAACTCTCCGTATGGCCTCTCATATGGCGTACCTTGGCGGTCCTTCATTTTGACCAATCATTGTGCTGCATTTTAGCATTTACGCATTTTAGCATTTACTTAAATTGCTCGTAGGGATCTTTGGCGTATCACCTGAGCTTTACGAAGTTCGGCGAGGAACTATGTTCGCATTGAAAGGCTTTTGGTCTTCGGAGCGTGGCAACTTTGCCATAACGACCGCCATCGGGATGCTGCCGATAATGATTGGTTTGGCCGGCGCCGTTGATCTGATCGGCACGAGCCATGACGCCTCGCAACTACAGAACTCGCTTGACGCGGCGGGGCTCGCCATCGGCACGAAGTTCTCTCCCGATATGGCGGCCGGCGATGTCCAGCAGCTTGGGCTGCAATTCTTCGCCGCCAATATGAGCGTGGCCGACCAGCAGGAATATCTGGGCAGCGTCTCCGCTTTCGCGGCAACGGCAAGCGGCAGCCCAAGCGCCTACTTTATCTCGCTGTCGTCCAGCATAAGCCGCCCAAGCTTCATCAGCGCCTCGGCCCCCTGGCAGGCCTACCGCTCGGCCTCGGTCAAGATAAAACCTGGCGCGCAGGCCTGCGTGCTGGCGCTCGATCCGCATGCGTCCGCCGCCGTGAACCTGCAGGGCTCGACCAACGTCTCGATGGACAATTGTGTGATCGCGGCGAACTCGGACGCCCCCGATTCCGTGAACAGGGGCGGCTCCGCCCTGGTTTCAGCGGGCTGTGTCTCAACTGTCGGCGGCACCAGCGGGCTGTTGCCACCCAGCGCCAGTCTCGCCTGCGGAACGCCGCACGAACATCGGTACGCATCCTTTGATCCGCTGGCCGACGTCGTTCCTCCCCCTTACACATTGTGTTTGCCGGTCCCGAACGGCAAAACCTACACGCTGTCGCCAGGCACTTATTGCGACAAGACATTGTCGGGAAACATCACGCTTAATCCGGGCGTCTACATCATGCGCGGCACCACCATAAAGCCAGGGGGAAACGGCAGCCTGACTGGCCAGGGCGTGACCATATTTCTCATGGAAAGCGCTCAGATCTACATAAATGCCAATGAGAAGGTGAACCTTTCCCCGCCCACCAGCGGCCCTTATGCCGGTATCACCATTTTTCAGGATCACGGCAACACGTCTGCTCTGACATTGAATGGCGGCGCAAATTCCGTGATCAGCGGTTTTATCTACGCGCCGGACGCGCCCATTTCCTACGCCGGCAACTCTGATATGAGCGCCCAGGGCAACTGTCTCAGGCTTGTCGGCAATACGATACAGATGACCGGAAACTCGTCCGTCAAGTCGGACTGCGCGGCGGCGCTTGGAAATCGCACAATGTATGCCGATCGGATGATCACTCTGGTGAAATGAGAAACGACAGGCGGCCCAAGCGGTCGCGTTGAGAAAAATGGCGGTCGCGTTTAACAATGCCGGAGTGCGGCGACCGCACTCCGGCAGATCAGTGCCTCTCACAAAGGCACATCCTGGTTGAAAATGGGGTATCGCTACGATTGCGCCGGTGCAGCGAAGCGATCGATCACCTCAGTCAGGGGGACGTGGCCAAGGCAGGCGCCAGAACCGGCGGGTTGTTCGCCATCCTCGACAGCCAGGGCATAACGCACGGCCGGATCGGCTTCGATGCGAAGGCGCAATCCGGCCAGCTTGGGATAGGCAGCGCCGTCGATCGCCTGGTGAAATTCCGCCCAGCGTGCCACGCCGATCAGCGTGGTATCGGCAAGAGTCAGCCCGTCGCCGACCAGGAAATCCGTACCGGCGATCATCGCCTCGAGCCGATCATGACGTTCCGCAACGGCCTTGCGGCCGAACTCCCGCAAGGTCGCCTTCAGCGCGGGTTCATCCGCCGCCATTTCCAATGCCACCCAGAGCGGGCTGAAGGCGGCGGTGAAACCGGTGTTCACGAAGGCCATCAACTGGTGCATGCGGTCGGCTTGCGGCGTGCGCGGTTCGAAGCTGATGCGACGCTGTGTGTCGCGGGCTTCGAGCCATGCGGCGATGGCCATTGTCTCGGTGAGCACCCGGCCTTCGTCGGTGATCAGCACCGGCGTTTCCTGACGGTCGTTGATGCTGGCATAGGCATCGTTTTTCATCTCGGTGAGCATGTCGACGCGGCACAGGCGATAGGGTTGCCCGACGCGTTCGAAGGCAGCGACGAGCCCCATCGAGCTTCCCGCCGGGAAGCCATAAAGCAGGATAGGTTCCATTTGTTTTCTTCCGTGATTGAGGAGATCACGCCGCGCAGCGAAACTTGACCCTAAACGCTGGTCGTCCCATGTAAATTACGCACAATTCTGTAACCAGGATCCGCCCATGAAAGACGTCGTCTCACGCTGCCCGATCGAAGAGACCATGCGCGTGCTCAGCGGCCGCTGGCCCACGCTGCTGCTCTATTATCTGAAGGACGGGACCAAGCGGTTCAGTGACCTGAGACGCGACAACCCCACCGTGTCGCACCGCATTCTGGCTCTGGAACTGCGCAAGCTCGAGGACGCCGGTATCGTGAGGCGAACGGCCCGCTCGGGCTATCCGCTGCGGGTCGACTATGACCTCACGGCGCCTGGCCGCAAGCTTGTACCGCTCATCGACGCGCTGGGCTCGTGGTGGGTGCATACGGAAGACGACCGGATGCGCGGTTCCTCGGACGCAGATCTCGATACTGCCGCCTAACATCTTCGATTTTCGCCGCCCTGCCCGGCAAAAGCCATGATCGACGTTATCTCAGGGGCATGACCATAGCGAAAATCGAAACCTACCCGATGCCGAATCTGAACAGGCGCATGGTGTTGACCGGCCTCGCCGCCCTAGCGGGACTCGCCGCCTGCAGCGCTGTTTCACTGCCAACCGGCGAAGGCGCCGGGGTCTCCTCCTCCGCCACCGGCACGCTGGCCAGTATCCGCGCCTCGGCCGGGCTGGCGCCGATGGTCCCCGACCGGCAGCTCGAACAGGCCGCCCTGCAGCAGGCCGGCTACATGGCGCAGCGCCGCCGCATGAGCCACACCACCGGCTGGGGCAAGGATTTCGCCTCGCGCGTCAGGGACAATCGAATTTCCGGTGCCGCGGCGGAGAACATCGCCGAGGGCCGTTTCGATCTTGAGAAGCTGTTCGACATCTGGGTGCATTCGCCCGGCCATCGCCGCAACATGCTCGACCCGCGCTTCACCCGCTTCGGCCTTGCCTATGTGCGCGACGGCGGCGACAGCAAGCTCCGTTACTGGAGCCTGGTGCTCGGAAAATAGGATGGAAAGCTAGTCCATATGCGCTGCCGGCGCGCCGCCGGCAGGCGCCTGCTTCGGCTTGCGCAGCAGGAAAACAAACGGAATGGCAAGCAGCGTCATCACCATGAGCATTTTGAAGTCGTTGACGTAGGAGATCATCATCGCCTGGAGATTGACCATGCGATCGACCTGTGAGAGCGCCATAGGATCGCCGCTCGCGGCGGCTGGAGAGACCGCCCACAGATTCGGATTGAACGGGTTGATGAAGGCCGAAAGCTCGGTGTGGTTGACCTGCGTGTTGCGCACCATCAGAACCGTCACGACCGACACGCCGATGGATGAGCCAAGATTGCGCACCAGGCTGAACAAAGCCGTGGCATCGGTGCGGAAGCGCACGTCAAGCGTGGCGAAGGCGACGGTCGACAGCGGCACGAACACCATTCCCATCCCCAGGCCCTGGATGACGCCGGAGCTGAGGATCAGCCAATTGTCCATCTGTGGCGTGAAGCTGGACATGGTGTAGAGCGATTGCGCCGTGAGCAGAAAGCCGATGACGACAAGAATCCTGGCGTCGATCCTGCTCATGAGCCGCCCGACGACAAGCATCGAAATCATGGTGCCGACACCGCGCGGCCCCAACACGACACCGATGGTGACGGTCGGATAGCCGAAGATGGTCGACAGCATCGGCGGCAGCAGCGACATCGAGGCCAGGATCAGCACGCCCATGACGAAGATGAATGCCAGCCCGGTCACGAAATTGCGGTCGAGGAAGATCTTGGGATCGATGAAAGGACGTTCCGCCGTCAGCGTGTGGATGATGAACACCCAGAATCCGGTGATCGAAAGAGCAAGCTCGATCCAGATCTCGACCGAGGAAAACCAGTCGACCTCGCCGCCGCGGTCAAGCAGCAACTGCAGCGCACCGACACCGAGCGATAACATGGCGAAGCCGAAGAAATCGAAGCTGCGCACTCGCCGGGCAACCGCCGGCAGATAGGCGGCCATACCGAGGAAGGCGATGATGCCGACCGGCAGGTTGATGAAGAACACCCAGCGCCAGTTGAAATTTTCGGTCAGCCAGCCGCCGAGCGTCGGACCCAGGATTGGCCCCAGCATGATGCCAGCGCCCCAGATGGCCATTGCCTGGCCGTGGCGCTCCCTGGGGTTGATGTCGAGCAGGAAGGTTTGCGACAGTGGCACGATGGCGGCGCCGAACACGCCTTGCATCAGCCGGAAGAACACTATGCTCTCCAGGCTCCAGGCGATACCGCACAGCATCGAAAACACGGTGAAACCGACAACCGCCCCCAGGAACAGTTCCTTGCGGCCGAAGCGATCGGCCAGCCAGCCGGTGACCGGCGTCATGATGGCGGCGGCAACGATGTAGGAGGTCAGCACCCAGTTGATGTTGTCGGGTGAGGCGCCGAGATCGCCGGTCATGGTCGGCAGCGCGACGTTGGCGATCGTCGTGTCGAGCGCCTGCATGATCGTCGCCAGCATGAGCGCGACCGTGATCAGGCCGCGATGCGGCACTTCTTTGAAGGGTTCGGGCGTGCTCATGGCATGAAACTTCCAGCAGGTAACAAAAACGTGTACAAGGGGTTTCCGGGCGGCAACGCCTTCCGTTGAGAGACCCTCGTCGCGGTGGGACGCGATTGTCGATGTGGGGGTTACATCGACTGAAAGTCTCTGATGAGCGGATGCCTGCCGCCCGGAAACATGAGGACCGACGGGTCCGCGTCGGAGATTTCAGATTTCGGCCAGGCCGCTACGCGGCGCGCCCAAACGCTGATCCTCCAGCTCCTCCCATCAGACCAATCCTGCTATTCACCTCCGCCGCTGGTCCTGCGGCATTCTGACGTTACTGCGCGGCCTCGCCAGCCGTGGCGTGACCGAAGATCGAAGGCAGGCCACGCGCCACGCCGGTGTCGACGGTAACGGTGGCGCTCATGCCGGTGCGCAACGCCATCTTGGCGTCCGCATCGGTCAATTCGAGACGAACCGGGATGCGCTGCGTGACCTTGACCCAGTTGCCGGTGGCATTCTGGGCTGGCAGCAGCGAGAACTCGGCTCCCGTGCCGGCGCCGATCGCCTTGACCGTCGCCTCGAAGGTGCGCCCTGGATAGGTGTCGACCACGATCTCGGCCTTCTGGCCGGGCTTCATGTGGGTGAGCTGCGTTTCCTTGAAATTGGCATCGATCCAGGTGTCGCCGGTCTCGACCAGCGAAAACAGCGGCGTGCCGGAACCGACATACTGGCCGACCTTGAACGACGAGGCCTGGCTGACGATGCCGTCCGCCGGCGCCTTGACCGTGGTCTGCGCCAGGTCGTAGGCCGCCTTGTCGCGCGCGGCGAGCGCGGCCATCACGGTCGGGTGCTTGTCGGTCTCGATGTCGGGATTGCCGCCAAGGGCTGCCTTGGCGCTGATGATGCCTTGCTCGGCAACGGCCAGCTGCTGCTTGGCCTTGTCGAGATCGTTCTTGGCCTCGTCCAGCGACGATTTGGCGTTGATGCCCTTCTGGGCAAGATCGGCGGCGCGGTCGAACTGCGACTGGGCGAAGACGACCTGGCTGGCATCGGACTTCTGCTGAGCCATCGACTGGCCATAGGCCGCGCGCAGCTGCTCGACATTGAGACGCGCGCCCGCCACCGCCGCGTCGGCCTGCGCCAGCGCGATCCGGTATGGCTCGGGGTCGATGGCAAACAGCTCGTCACCCTGTTTGACCAGCTGGTTATCGAAGATGTCGACCTTGACGATGCGGCCTGCCGTGTCGGAAGCGATCGACACCTTGGCCTGCTGCAGGTTGGCGTTCTCGGTCTCCTGGTAGCGGCCGCCGGTGACCCAGACGTAGCCGCCCCCGACAGCGAGTGCCGCGGGCAGCGCGACCATCAGCAGGAAGCGGCCCAGCCGGCGCTTTTTCTTCACCGGCGCCGGGGCCGGCTGCACTGGGGGAGCAACCGCCACCGGGGCCGCGGCCGGCTGCGCCGGCGCTTCCATCTCCAGTTCGGTCGTGTTCTTGTCTATCTTGGCTACCGCGTTCATGCTGCTGCGCCTTCTGTATTCTTCACTTTTTCAATGGACGGCGTCTCGTCGTCGGTCAGGTTGCGGACCATCGCCTCGAGCCCTTCGACGAGGACGCGACGGGCTTCCGGCTTCACGCCGACCAGCGATTCCTCATAGACTTCCCCGGCAATGCTCTTGATCACGGCGTAGGCGTCGCTCGCCTTGGGCGTCAGGAAGATCATGCGGACGCGACGATCGGCGGCGTCGGCACGACGCTCGATCCAGCCTCCCTCCTCCATGCGGTCGACCAGGCGCGAAACGCTGATCGGCTCGATTTCGAGAAGTTCGGCCAGCCGTGCCTGCGCGACGCCGTCTTCCTTGGCAACGCGGACCAGAAGCCGCCATTGCGCCGAAGAAAGCCCCAAGCCACTGGCCCTCGCCTCGAAGCGCTTGCGCATCAGGCGCTGCACGTCGTGAATCAAGAAGCCCAATCTGTCGATGCCATCGGAAACCATGAGCGGGATATATAATAAGCGTGCTCACTATTCAAGATGCCGCGTTGCATAAGAAGCCGGCAGATATGCACGACAGTCATGCGATGCAGGCATGGTTACCGATTGGTGAGCGCCTGTCGCCATGCCAGCCGGCTTCGCCGCTCCGCCACGTCATGCTGGTCGGGTCTGACATATTGATGTACAGCCGTTGGTCAGGATCGGGGGATCACGAAAATGCCGACGCTCTACGCTCTCAAGCCGGCCTTCCAGGGACGGCTGCGGCCGCTGGTCAATCGGCTGGCGGCAATCGGGGTCACCGCAAACAGCATAACCATCCTGGCGGCCGTGATGTCGATAACCGCCGGCGCGGCCATCGCGATCCTGCACGAATGGCGCTGGCTGCTGTTGCTTATCCCCGTGGTGATGTTCGTGCGCATGGCGCTGAATGCCGTGGATGGCATGCTGGCACGGGAACATGGGCAGGCGTCGACGCTCGGCATGTATCTGAACGAGTTGTGCGACGTCGTTTCGGACCTCGCACTGATTCTTCCTTTTGCCGTCTTTCCGGAATTTGGCGCATGGGGCGTCGTCGCCTTCGCGATATCGGCCGTGCTGACCGAATTCGCCGGCGTGCTCGGCATCGCCGCCAAGATCGGACGCAACTATGCCGGGCCATTCGGCAAGAGCGACAGAGCGCTGGCGCTCGGTGTGGTCGCCGTGCTGTGCGCCGCCGGGCTCTGGCCGGCATCGATAGCACCGTTTGTGTTTCCGGCCATGGCAACGCTTTCGCTGCTGACCGCCATAAACCGGATACGCGCCGGCCTTATTGGCAGCGCCAGCTGAGCATCGAGGCTCGCCATGCCGCCAGAGGGAAAGACCATGATGCACGAACCGATCGCCGCCGCGGCCACGCAAAGCTTTGCGCGGCAAGCGCAGGAGCGGGTCTTCCGCAGCCATGACGGGGCGGAGATCTTCTACCGATTCTGGCCTGCGGCTTCGGCCGATGCCAAAGGCGCGGTGGTGCTGTTCCATCGCGGCCACGAGCATGGCGGCCGCATGGCCCATCTCGTCGACGAATTGCGGATGCCGGACCACGCCTTCTATGCCTGGGATGCCCGCGGCAATGGCCGTTCGTCCGGCGAGCGCGGCTATGCCCCTTCCTTCTCGGCCCTGGTGCGCGACATCGACTGCTTCATGCGCGAGATTGCCGCCAGGGATGGCTTCGCCACTGGGGATATCGCGCTGATCGCGCAATCCTTCGGCGCTGTGCTTGCCGCCGCCTGGGTGCATGACTATGCGCCGAAGTTGCGCGCCATGGTGCTGGCCTCACCGGCCTTCTCGGTGAAACTCTACGTGCCCTTCGCCAAGGAAGGCATCGCACTCTGGCAGAAGATCAAGGGCCGCTTTTTCGTCAATTCCTACGTCAAGGCGAAATTCCTGACCCATGATCCCGTGCGCATCGCCTCCTTCGAGAGCGATCCGCTGATCACGCGGCCGATCGCTTCCAACATCCTGGTCGAACTCTACCAGCATGCCGCACGCATCGTCGCTGACGCCCGCGCCATCAGCGTGCCGACCCAGCTTCTGCTCTCGGGCAGCGACTGGGTGGTGCGCCACGGCCCGCAGCACGAGTTCTTCGTCAATCTCGGCAGCCGCACCAAGGAACGCCATGTGCTGCCGGGCTTCTTTCACGACACGCTGGGCGAACGCGACCGGGCGCAGGCCCTCGAGCTGATCCGGCCGTTCCTCGCCAGGCAATTCGCGGCACCGGACGCGCCGGTCGACCTGAAGCAGGCGGACATCGCCGGCTACACCCGCGACGAGGCCGACCGGCTTGCCTCGCCGCTCGCTCTGATGTCGCCCAAGGGCCTCTATTGGGCATTCAGCCGCGCCTCCATCCGCATGGGTGCCTGGGTCTCGCAGGGCATGAAGACCGGCATCGCCACCGGCTTCGATTCCGGCTCCACATTGGATTACGTCTACGAGAACGACGCGCGGGGTCTCACACCTCTTGGCCGCGTCGTCGACCGTGTCTTCCTGGAGGCCATTGGCTGGCGCGGCATCCGCCAGCGCAAGCTGCATCTCGAAGAGCTCATCGGCTCTTGCGTGGCGACGCTCAAGGCCGCTGGCCGGCCGGCGCACATTCTCGACATCGCCGCCGGCCATGGCCGCTATGTTCTCGATGCCATCGCGAAGAGCCCCGACCAGCCAGCGAGCGTTCGCCTGCAGGATTATTCCGACCTCAACGTCCAGCTTGGCCGCAAGCTGATCGCTGAGCGGCAATTGCCGGCTGATGTCTCGTTCCAGCGCGCCGATGCCTTCGATGCCGACATGCTCGCCAACGTCGATCCGGCCCCCGACCTCGCCATCGTTTCCGGCCTCTACGAGCTGTTCTCGGACAACGCGATGATCGCCCGCTCGCTTGGTGGTTTGGCCAGCGCCATGCAGCCGGGCAGCCTGCTGCTCTACACCAACCAGCCTTGGCATCCGCAGCTCGAGATGATCGCCCGCAGCCTGACTTCGCATCGCGGCGGCGAGGCCTGGGTGATGCGGCGGCGCACGCAGGGCGAGATGGACCAGCTCGTCGAATCCGCCGGGTTCGAGAAGCTCGACCAGCGCATCGACCAATGGGGCATCTTCACCGTCTCGGTCGCGCGGCGCCGCTGAACAGCATGGTCTTATCGCCTGCACCCACCGCGCGCGCCGAGCCTTATGGACGGGTGGTCGTCAGGGCTGCGCTCTGGCTGGCCTTGCTGGCACCATTCTTCTATCTCAGCTACGGCTTCGCCAACTGGCTGGCCTCGCGGCGCGACGATGTCGGCAGCATCGTGTTCTCGTGGGAGCACGGCATTCCGTTCGTCGCCTGGACCATCGTGCCCTATTGGTCGATCAACCTGTTCTACGGCCTGTCGCTGCTGCTCAACAACGACAGGCAAGGGGTGGACCGCCTGGCCGGGCGTTATCTCACCGCGCAAATCGTCGCCGTTGCCTGCTTCATCCTGTTCCCGCTGACCGCGACATTCGTGCGACCGGCGACGACCGGCCTGCCCGGCTTCCTGTTTGCCGTGCTCGGCGGTTTCGACAAGCCGTTCAACCAGGCGCCCTCGCTGCACATCGCCCTTCTGGTGATCATCTGGGATCATTGGCGCCACCGGCTCGGCGGTTTTCTCCTGGCGCTCTGGCACGGCTGGTGCTTCCTGATCGGCGCCTCGGTGCTGACGACCTGGCAGCATCATTTCATCGACATCCCGACCGGCGCGCTGCTCGGGCTCTTTGCGTTGTGGCTGTTTCCGCGCAGCGGCGCGTTGCCGTTTTCAGGCTTCCGGCTGACCAGCGATGTGCAAGCGCGGCGGCTGGCGCGGTTCTATGCGCTGGGCGCCGTTCTTGCGCTGGCGGGCGCCGCGCTCGGTGCATTCGTTTGCGCTGTCGCCCTCTTCCTGCTTTGGCCGGCTTTGGCGCTGGCCATCGTCGCCCTCGCCTATGCAGGGGCAGTCGAAAAAGTGTTCCAGAAATCCGCCGATGGCAGCATCACGCTTGCAAGCCGTGTCCTGCTCTTGCCTTACCGTCTCGGCGCCAGGGCAAACATATGGGCCTGGACGCGCAAACTTGCTCCCCAGGTGGCGATTGCCGATGGCGTCTTTCTCGGGCGCTTTCCCACTACACGCGAGGCCAACGGCTTCGGCACGGTCATCGACCTTGCCGCCGAACTTGAAAGACCGGCGGCACCCGATTGCCGCTGGATCAGCTTTCCGATGATCGACCTGTTGCCGCCGCCCGTGTCGGTACAGCAACAGGCAGCCGGCGCGCTGGAAAGCGCGCGCCGGGATGGCACCGTGCTGGTGTGCTGCGCGCTCGGCTTCCAGCGCAGCGCCGGCGTCGTCGCCGAATGGCTTGTGGCGACCGACAGAGCCAGGACGCCGGCGCTTGCCCGCGAGATGCTCGCGGCCCTCGGCCGGCCGGTTCATCTTGCAGAAGCCACGGATCCGGTAGCGTCATGACCGGCAATGCCTATCAGGACCGCACCGACCGCTTCGCCGGCATGCTGATGCGGCAGGCAGCGTGGCCGGCTGCAATCGTGGTGGCCGCGAATGTCCTTGCGCCGCTGGCTGCCTCGACGCGCGGCGCTTTCGAAAACTTGCCCGCGGCCATTGCTTTGTCGATCACCGCCGCGAGCGCGGTGGCGGTGCTGATGCTGTCGACACTGCTGGCGTTTGACGCGCTGCTGTTCCGGATCATGGCCAGCCATGACGACGAAGCTTCCGGCGGTGCCGCAGTGGACGACATGCTGGCGCGCATGCGCCTGAAAACGGCCCCGTCCGCGACACGTTCGCTTGATGACCGCATGGCCGGCACGCGTCGTCTGCTGTTCAAGCAGCGTGCCGCCCTGGCTCTGTTTGCCGCAGCACTTCTGGCGGCAGGGTTTTGGGCGCCGCGATGAACAGGCTTTCGCTCAAGACCTTCACCTTGCTGCAGACTGTAACCTCCGTCGGCCTGTCGGCGCTGGCCCGGATGGTAACCGGGGTGCGGCCGATCTGGAACGGCAGCCTGCCCTCCGACCGCCAGCGCATCTATTTCGCCAACCACACCAGCCATGGCGACTTCATCCTTTTGTCGGCCTGCCTCAGCGAAAGGGAGCGCGCGATCACCCATGCTGTTGCCGCAGGCGAATATTGGGGGAAGTCGCGGCTGCGCCGCTTCATCGCGCAGGATATGCTGTCGTCGGTGCTCATCAACCGGCAGTGGACGAGACCTGAGGAAAATCCGATCGAGATCATGCTGTCGGTTCTCGACCAGGGGCACTCGCTGATCCTGTTTCCCGAAGGCACACGCAACATGACCGAAGAGCCGCTGCTGGCATTCCGCTCCGGGCTCTACAATCTGTCGACGGCGCGGCCTGAGGTCGAGCTGATCCCGTGCTGGATCGAGAACATGTCGCGCGTGCTGCCCAAAGGCCAATTCCTGCCGGTGCCGCTGCTGTGCCGCGTCGTCTTCGGCCCGCCGGTGGCGATCGGTCCGGGCGAAGAACGCCGCGCCTTCCTCGAACGCGCCCACGCCGCGCTTCTGGCGCTCAACCCGCGTCCCGAGCGAGACGATTGATGCGCCACGAGATCTCCATCCTGATCATCGGCCTGCTGGCGGTTTTGACCACCGCCAGCATCGTCGCCACCATACTTTCGGCGCGGGCGCCCAAGCCGCTCAGTTCGACGCTGGTCAATCTGACCCAGCGCATCAACGCCTGGTGGGTGATGGTGGCGCTGATGACGGTCGCCTTCTTCTTCGGCCGTTACGGGATGACCATCCTGTTCGCTCTGATCTCCTTCGCCGCGCTGCGCGAATTCGTGACGCTGACGCATACGCGCCGCAGCGACCATTGGGTGCTGCTCGGCATGTTCGGCATCATCATACCGTTTCAATACTGGCTGGTGTGGACCGCCTGGTACGGGCTCTTCGTCATCTTCATTCCGGTCTATTGCTTCCTGCTGATGCCGGCCATCACGGCGCTGCATGGCGACACGGAACGCTTCCTCGAGCGGATCGCCGCGCAACAATGGGCGGTGATGATCTCGGTCTATTGCGTCAGCCACGTCCCTGCCCTGCTGACACTCGACGTGCCGGGCTTCGAAGGCCGCACCCTGCTGCTGATCGCCTTTCTCATCATCGTCGTGCAAGGCAGCGACGTGCTGCAATACATCTTCGGCAAGCTGTTTGGAAAACACCGTTTCTCGCCGAACGTCTCGCCGTCGAAAACCTGGGAAGGCCTGATCGGCGGACTGGTGTCGGCGAGCCTGCTCGGCGCGCTGCTATCGTTCGTGACACCCTTCTCGCCGCTGCAGGCAGCAGCCGTGGCCTTCGTCGCCTGCTCGATGGGATTTCTCGGCGGGCTGGTCGCCTCGGCCATCAAGCGCGATCAGGGCGTCAAGGACTGGGGCCATCTCATCGAAGGCCATGGCGGCATGATGGACCGCACCGACAGCCTGGTCTTCGCCGCCCCGGTGTTCTTCCACATCGTGCGCTATTTCTGGACCGTGTGATCCGGCGATCTGTTGCCGCGCTCAAAGCGGTTGCGGATGAGCATGGTGACGACCAGAAACCACGCTATTTAGCGCGTTTCCTGACATACAGTTCCAGCTTGTGGCGGACGATTTCGAAGCCAAGCTCCGACGCTATCTCGGCCTGCAGTTTCTCGATTTTGTCGGAACGGAACTCGATCACCTGACCGGTGTCGAGGTCGATGAGATGGTCGTGATGTTCACGGTCCGCGTTTTCGAACCGGGCGCGGCCCTCGTCGAAGGCATGACGCTGGATGGCGCCTTTCTCCTCCAGGAGCCGCAACGTCCGGTAGACGGTCGACAAGGAAATGCTGCCGTCGATCTGGTGGGCACGAGAATACAATTCGTTCGCGTCCGGATGGTCGTGCGCATCCGCCAGCAGCCGCAAGATCACCTTGCGTTGTTCGGTCATCCGGACACCGGCGGCTTTCAAATTGCTCCGGAATCGCTCGAAAAGGTCGTTGTCCGCTTTCATCCGTCATACTTAGCCGCGTTGCCACGCGACTGCAATTAGCTACTTGCAAATCAGTTGCAACTGCAATATCAGATGCAAATCACTTGCATTAGCATGACGTGACTAGCGCATGGGCGACGATCAACTCCAGTCGAAAGGCATCCGATGACTGTTTCTGCTTCCCCAACCCGCAGGACGATGCAGCGGGCGCTTGGCGGCCTTGTGGCCATCGGTTTTGCGACGATGGCGAGCCTCGTTCCGGTCATGGCACAGGAGACCCGGCCTGCGGCAGGGAAGGTTCTGCGCGTCGTGACGACGTTCACGATCATCCAGGATATCGCGCAAAACGTGGCCGGGACCGCGGCAATCGTAGAGTCGGTGACCAAGCCCGGCGCTGAAATCCACGATTATCAGCCGACGCCGCTCGACGTGGTGAGGGCGCAATCGGCCGACCTCGTGCTCTGGAACGGCATGAACCTCGAACGCTGGTTCGAGAAATTCTTCGACAACGTGAAGAACGTGCCGAGTGCCGTCGTCACGGAGGGCATAGAGCCGATGGGGATCAAGGAGGGACCTTACGAAGGCAAGCCCAATCCGCATGCGTGGATGTCGCCGAAGAACGCCCTCATCTATGTCGAGAACATCCGCAAGGCGCTGTCCAAGGCGGATCCGGCAAACGCCCCGGTCTATGCCGCCAATGCCGCCGCCTATTCGGAAAAGATCAAGGCAATCGACGAGCCCATGCGCAAGCGCCTGTCGGCGATCCCAACGGACCAACGCTGGCTGGTTACAAGCGAAGGCGCTTTCAGCTACCTGGCACGCGACTTCGACCTGCGCGAAGCCTATCTGTGGCCGATCAACGCCGACCAGCAAGGCACCCCGCAACAGGCGCGCAAGCTGATCGACCTGGTGCGCGAGAACAAGATTCCGGTGGTGTTCAGCGAAAGCACCATTTCCGACAAGGCGGCCAAGCAAGTCGCGCGCGAAACCGGAGCCACCTATGGAGGCGTTCTCTACGTCGATTCGCTGAGCGAGGAAGACGGCCTGGTTCCGACCTATCTGAAGCTTCTCGAAACCACCGTCGAGACGATCGTCCAGGGGTTCGGCGGGTGACCGGGGTTCGCACCGCGCTCGCTCCGGACAGCAGCCATGATCGAACATCGACCGGTAGCGGCCGGGTCGTTGCCTCCATCGACGTGGACGACGTCACCGTCAGCTATTCAAGCGGGGTCACGGCCGTACACTCCGCCTCTTTCAGGCTCGGCGCCTCCACCATCTGCGCGCTGGTCGGCGTCAACGGCTCCGGCAAATCGACGCTGTTCAAGGCGCTGATGGGCTTCCTGACGCCGTCGACCGGAACAGTGCTTATCGCCGGATTGCCCGTCCACGCAGCGCTGAAGCGCGGCCTAGTCGCGTATGTGCCGCAGAGCGAGGATGTCGACTGGAACTTTCCGGTGCTGGTGGAAGATGTCGTCATGATGGGCCGCTACGGCCACATGAATTTTCTGCGTATCCCAGGCAGAGCCGATCGCATGGCGGTCGACGCGGCACTGGAACGGGTCGGCATGACCGATTTTCGCAAGCGCCAGATCGGCGAACTGAGCGGCGGCCAGAAGAAGCGTGTGTTCCTGGCGCGCGCTCTGGCGCAGGGCGGCGAAATCATCCTGCTCGACGAGCCGTTCACCGGCGTCGACGTTCAGACCGAAGCAGCGATCATCGATCTCCTTCGGTCGATGCGCGACGACGGCAAGCTGATGTTGGTGTCGACGCACAATCTCGGCAGCATCGTCAATTTCTGCGACCATGTCGTCATCTTCAACAAGACGGTGCTGGCCTTCGGACCAACAGAGACAACGTTTACGCAAGCCAATGTTGCGAAAGCTTTTGGCGGCGTGCTGAGGCATCTGCGCCTCGGCGGCGCCGATCTTCATGACGACCCCGACGCTCGCCACCTGACCGTGCTGACCGATGACGAGCGTCCTCTGGTGCTTTACGGCGAGCGGGATCAAGAGAAGATGATGAAGCCCGACAGCGGATCGCCAGCCCCGTGATCGACATCCTGCTGGAACCCTTCACCTACAACTACATGGCCAAGGCCATCTGGGTCAGCGCCCTGGTCGGCATGGTCTGCGCGTTCCTGTCCTGCTATCTCATACTAAAGGGCTGGGCCCTGATGGGCGACGCGCTTGCCCACTCGGTGGTGCCGGGCGTTGCGGCCGCCTACATGCTGGCCCTTCCCTATGCCGCCGGCGCATTCGCCTCCGGCCTCATCGCCGCACTCGGCATCACCTTGGTGCGGCGCGTGACGCAACTTCGCGAGGACGCCGTGATCGGCCTTGTCTTTACAACGCTGTTCGCTGGCGGGCTGCTGATTGCGTCGATCAGTCCGACCTCCGTAAACATCCAGTCCATCGTACTCGGCAACATCCTCGCAATCTCCGACGAGGATGTAACCCAGGTCATCCTCATCGCAGCGGTTTCGCTGGCTGTACTGGGGCTTCGATGGAAGGATATGATGCTGGTGTTCTTCGACGAGAACCATGCGCGCGGCGTCGGCCTGAATCCGTGGCGGCTGCGGGTCCTGTTCTTCGTGCTGCTCAGCGCCTGCATCGTCGCCGCGCTCCAGACCGTCGGCGCGATCCTCGTGATCGCGATGGTGGTAACGCCTGGCGCCACCGCCTACCTGCTTACCGATCGGTTCGGCGTCATGATCCTGCTCGCGATGGCGATCGGCGCGGCGACGAGCGCGGTTGGCGCCTATCTCAGCTTCTTTCTCGATGGCGCGACTGGCGGACTGATCGTGGTGCTGCAGACCGTGGTCTTTCTGACTGCCTTCGTCTTCGCACCCAAACATGGGCGGCTCGCCGCACGCCGGGCGGCACGTGCCGCATCGCAGGTCGCGTCATGATGACGATCTGGTCCTGGATCGCCGAACCGCTCAGTCACGAATTCATGCGTCGCGGTCTCGCCGTCGCCGTTCTGGTCGGCGCCATTTGCGCAGTGTTGTCCTGCTATCTCGTCCTGAAGGGCTGGTCGCTGATGGGCGACGCCGTTTCGCATGCCGTGCTTCCGGGTATCGTGCTCGCCTATATCGCCGGGATCCCGCTTGCCTTCGGCGCCTTCGTGGCAGGACTTGGCTGCGCGCTGGCGACGGGCTACCTCAAGCAGCACAGCCGGATCAAGGAGGACGCAGTCATGGGCATCGTCTTCTCAGGCATGTTCGCGTTTGGCCTGGTGCTGTTCGTCAAAGTCGAGACCGACCAGCATCTCAATCATATCCTGTTCGGCAACATGCTCGGCGTCCAGTGGCGCGACGTGATCGAGGCGGCGGTCATCGTCGTGCCGGCGATCCTCATCGTTCTGGCAAAACGCAAGGATCTGCTGCTTTATTGTTTCGATCCGGCCCATGCGCGCGCGATCGGCCTGCCCGTCAACCTGCTGCATTTCGGGCTGCTGACGCTGCTCGCGTTGACCATCGTGGCCTCGCTGAAGGCTGTCGGGATCATCCTTGTCATCGCCATGCTGATCGCGCCGGGAGCGATCGGCTTTCTTTTGACGAAGAGCTTTGAGCGCATGCTCGCCATTGCCGCCGCGGCCGCCATCGGGTCGAGCGTCGTGGGAACGATCCTCAGCTATCACATCGACGCAGCCACCGGCCCGACGATCGTCGTCGTTCAGGCCGGCGTTTTTTTGCTTGCCCTGTTCCAGTCGAAGCGCCCAAAGCAACGGGTGCAACTGGGCATTTCGGGAGAGTAATCGCGGCCCTGACCCAGGCCGCACTCAAAGCCGGTTGCGGATCAGCATGGTGACGACGAAGAACGCGCCGACCGAGCTGGTGATGATGCCGATCGGCAGTTCCTGCGGCGGCAGCAGCGTTCGGGCCAGAAGGTCGCTGGCCAGCAAAAGCACCGCGCCAAACACGGCACAGCTGGCAACCAGGCGCAGGTGCAAGGGGCCCGCCAGCGGCCGTGACAGATGCGGGATCATCAGCCCGACGAAGCCGATGACGCCAGCGACCGAGACAAGGATAGCCGTCGAGAAGGCGGCGACGAGAAAGGTCATCCGGCGCATGCGCGCCACCGGCACGCCAAGGCTTTCGGCGGCATTTTCACCGGCCAGGAAAGCATCGAGCCGGCGGTGGTTCCACAGCGCGTAAGCCAGAATGGTCCCCGCACCCAGTGCGCCGAGCCAGATGTTGTCCCAGCGCGCCAGGCCAAGGCCGCCCATGGTCCAGAACAGCACGGAGTGGGCGGCGCGCTGATCGCCGGCAAAGACAAGATAGTTGGTCAAGGCGGTGAACATGAAGGACACGGCAAGGCCGGCAAGGATCAGCCGCTCCGGGCCTTGCCCCCTCACCCGCGCCACCAGCAGCAGGACGACGCCGGCAGCCAATATGCCGCCGGTGAAGGCCGCGACCGGCAATGTCCAGATGCCGAAACTGTCGCCGAAGACGGTGATAACGGAAACCGCACCCGCGGCGGCGCCCGACGACAGGCCGAACAGGAACGGGTCGGCAAGGTCGTTGCGGGTCACCGTCTGCAGCAGCGCACCGACGACGCCGAGACCGACGCCGACGCAGATGGCCAGGATCGTGCGCGGCAGCCGCAGGTCGACGACGATCTTGCCGACCGGTCCTGCCACGTCGTGCCCGCTGAAGCCGATTACACGACCAAGCGCGGCAACAACATCGGTCAGCGGGATCAGTGTCGAACCATAGGCGATCGACAGCAGAGCGAGAGCGGCGATCGCCGCCGCGCCCGCCAGCATGGCCAGTGCAAATGCCGGATGGCGCAAGCCTGGAAATGCGTCGCGTCTGTCAGGACGCGTGCGACGCACTTCCAGGATCTCTTGTTCATGCATGTCGTTGCCCCAAAACCGCTGCGCACTTTTGGGCGACAGGCATCAAAACGCTTCCGGATGCATGGCCTTGGCGATCTTGTCGATCGCTTCGATGTTGGCCGGGCCGGGAGTAAGTTCGGCATAGCGCAGCGCGACGAAGCGCTCGTTCTTGACCGCGTCGGTCTCCTTCATGGCCGGATGCGCCTTCAGGAAATCGAGCAGTTTCCTGTAGCCACCGCCATCCTGGTAATCGAGCAGGATGAGGAATTGCGGATTGCGCGACGCCACCGTTTCCCAGTCCGTATTGCCCCAACTGGTGTCCATGTCGGCCATAATGTTGTCGCCGCCGGCGGCTGATATCATGGCGCTGGGGATGGCGAATTTGCCTGCGGTGAACGGCTTGTCCTCGCCGGAATCATAGAGGAAGACCCGCGTTCCCTTGGCGTCGCCGACCTTGGCGGTGATGTCGGCGAGCCGCGTCTTCCAGCCGGAGACAAGCTTCTCAGCTTCGGCCTCCTTGCCGAAGATCTTGCCCAGCTTTTCGACGTCGCCATAGAGCAGGTCCATCGAGGCGGCGGGGCGGCTCTTGTCGAGATGGACGCAGCTTTCCGTCAGCACCAGCGTCTTGATGCCGTGCGGAGCAAGCGTGTCGGGCGTCACTTCACCACCCGGCTTCATGCCATAATACCAGCCGGCGAAGAAAAAATCGGGCTCGACCGCGACGAGGTTTTCGAGCGTCGGATATTTCGGCGCCAGTTCCGGGATCGAACCCTGCTCGGCCTTGAACTCAGGACCCACCTTGTACCATCCGGTGATGCCGGTCAGGCCGACGATCGACGGCTGCAGTTTCAGCGCGAAAGCCATCTCGGCCATGTTGAGATCCTGGATGACGGCGCGCTTCGGCGGCGCATCGAAGGTCAGCGGCTTGCCGCAGCTGTCGACAGTTACCGGGAAGGCCAGGGCTGTCGAGGCCAGCAGCGAGAAGGCAAGCGAAAAAGCAAGGCGTTTCAAGGGTTTGCTCCTGTGGACGGGATGATCGATATGGGACGGCTTCAATCAGGATGGCGGCGCGGCACGGTTCGGAACATCGAACACCGTCAGTTCGCGGTCTTCGGTCGGATGGCGCAGACGCAGCACATCGATGCCGAAAATTTCGCGAATCAGCTTTTGGGTCAGCGCTTCGCGCGGTGCGGCGAGCGCTTGCAGACGGGCATGGTTCATCACCGCCACCCTGGTGGCGAACGGTGCCACCAGCGCCAGATCGTGCAGCACCGCGATCACCGTCATCTCGAAGCCTGCCACGAGGTCGAGCAGTTCGCCGCGGGCGCGCGGGTCGAGATGGTTGGTCGGCTCGTCGAGGAACAGGATCTTTGGCTGCTGGGCGATGGCGCGGGCCAGTTGGGCGCGCTGGCGCTCGCCGCCCGACAGCGAGCCGATGGTGCGGCCAAGCAGCGGCAGCAGGCCGGTCCGGCGCAGCGCATCGACGACAATGTCACGCTCCTCGCTCCTGCGCCGTAGCCGAGCGTGCGGGACCCGGCCCAGCTCGACATAGTCGATCACCGCCAGCCGCGGATCGGGCTGGTCGGTCTGGCCGACCACGGCGATATGCAGTGCCCGCTCGGCGGCGGAAATCCTGTCCAGCCGGCGCCCGCCGAGGTTCACCTCGCCGGAACTTGGCCGCAGCATGCCCGACAGCATGCGCAGCAGCGTCGTCTTGCCGGCGCCGTTGGGACCGATGATGGCTAGGCGATCGCCAGCGGCCACCGAGAAGCTGACCGCCTGGACCAGATCCCGCCCGTTCGCCATGGCGCAGAGGTCACGGGCTTCGAGAAGCGCTACGGGCATCGGCTGCCCGCCAGATTGCCGGGATGGCAAAGCGTGCTCACGATGATGCGATGATCGATAGAGCCGTCCAACTTTCCGTCACTTTCCAAAACTGGCGACGGAAGGAAGCTGGCGAAGCGGCCGACAAGACCGGGATTCGCGTTTCCTCCCGGCACACCCCGTCCGGTCAACTCAGTGATGGCAGGTCTCCTGGCTCGCGGGTCGTTGCGCCATCCTGCCTTCCCAGCCTTGCCGGCCAGTGGCATTCACGGATTTTGCTCGCCGCTTACAGTTGCGGGGGCAGCCACGGCCTCGACCCCTGGGGATCTCACCGTGTTCCCTTTTCACCCCTCGCCTTTCGACTCGGGGACCATCACCGCTTCAGCGTAGATTTCCCCCAATCGCTTCGCAATGAATTTCTCGGACGGAGTGGTGGGCCGGCTAGGGGAAACATGCATTTCCCGCTCTCGATATGTAATAACATTACGCATTTAGAGGATGCCGCCTGGCGCTGTCAAGTGAAGCCTGCCGAATTTGGCTCGTCGGCGGCAAGGGGCGCTCCAACGCTGCGCCATATCGGTGCGACTGTGACGGGATCGGTGCGATTGCGCGGGATGCGCAATTTCGATCAAACTGGCCGCGCCAGGAAACGGCAGGATGATCTGGCCAATGCGAGGAGCAAAATGAACCCGACCGAGAAAGCGCTGTGGTTCGTCGAAAGTCATCTGCCGGAGGCGATCTCGCTTGACGATGTCGCGCAAAGCAGCGGCGTGTCGCGTTTTCATGTGACGCGGGCTTTCGGCGCTGCCACGGGCCGCTCGGTGATGGGCTACATGCGCTCACGCCGGCTCACCGAGGCGGCGCGCAAGCTGGCCGGCGGGGCGCCCGACATTCTCTCCGTCGCGCTCGACGCCGGCTACAACTCGCATGAGGCGTTCACCCGTGCCTTCCGCGATCAGTTCGGCACCACGCCGGAACTGGTGCGCGCGCAAGGCACACTCGACAAGCTCGACCTCGTGGAGCCGATCCTGATGGACCAGTCCTTCCTCACCAATCTCGAACCACCGCGTTTCGAGACCAGCCGGCCGTTCCTGATCGCCGGCCTCGGCGAACGCTACAGCTGCGAAACCAGCGCCGCCATTCCGATGCAATGGCAGCGCTTCGGCCCCTATATCGGCAACATTCCGGGCGAGGCCGGCGACGTCGCCTATGGCGTCTGCGTCAACGGCGACGATGCCGGCAATTTCGACTACATCGCCGGCGTCGAAGTGTCTGATTTTTCCGACCTGCCGAGGGAATTCAGCCGGGTGCGGGTGCCGGCGCAGAAATATGCGGTCTTTGCCCACCGCGAACACATCTCGACCATCCGCCGCACGGTCAATACGATCTGGAACAAATGGCTGCCGGCTTCCGGCCACGAGATATCGGATGCGCCGGAATTCGAACGCTACGGCCCTGAGTTCGACCCACGCAGCGGCAATGGCGGGCTGGAGATCTGGATACCGGTGAAGGCGTAGTCGGTCAGGCCATCGGCAGCGCCGGCCAGCGATCGACTATCCCGCCGCCGGAAAACACAGCGATCGACCCGAACTGCTGCAGCACGGCTTCGCTCTGCGTCGGCCTTAGAAACGCGTAGTCGCCGGGCTTTGCGGTCGCGTCGGCGGGCAAGCCCATGAATTGCTGGTTGGAGGACAGGCCGAGCAGCCCGTTCGCCTTCATGCCTTCGGGGAAGACGGGCTCGGCCATCCACTTGCCGCCATAGAGATAGCAGCCCTTGCGCGGGAAGCGGCCGAGCGCCTGCAGCAGGCGGGTGACGGCCGGCGGGCCAGGCAGCATCGGCTCGACCATTTTCAGGATCGGCGTGGCGATGAAGGCCGCCGGCTGGAAGCCGTCGAGGCCTGGCGTATCGAAATCACTGGGCAGCACAAAGGCCGAGCCCATCGAAACCTCGTTGGCCATGCCGCCATGATGAAGCAGCGCGGTCTTGCTGCCGCCGATGTTCAGGATACGGCGCTGGTCGGCGCCGAGACAGGCGACGAACGCCGACGCCTGCGCCGACGCCTTGGCCAATGCCTTTGCCGGTCCGCCGAAAAGGCCGGGAATGAGCGGCGCATGCGCCTCGTAGGCCATGACGCCTTCGCAATGCAGCCGGGCCGGCAACGCGCTCAACGCCTTCGACAAGGCCTCAGGATTGGCGAACCCGCCGCGATGCAGCCCGACATCGATCTCGAAAGCGATGCGCAGGCCGATGCCGAGTTCGCCAGCGAGGGCGCCATATTCCGCCAGTCTCTCCTCGCTGTCGATCAGCCAGCAGACACGCGACCAGTCAACATTACCCTTCACCAGCGCAGCCCTTGCCGCACCGATCGGCATCGGCTTGCCATAGAGCAGATCGGCATCCGGGAACGCCTTCAGCACCGCCTCGCTGATCGGCGGGTGAAAGGTCATGAAGCGCTCACTGCCGAGCGCCTTGCCGATATGCGCAAGCAGCGGCAGGCAGGCGAGCGATTTGTCGACCAGCCGCACGGCCAGGCCGGGATCCAGTCTCTCCTTTACCAGGGCAATGTTGCCGTCCAGCCGGTCGCGATCGAGCAGCAGGCAGGGCTGGAAGATGCCGGCTTCCTTCAGCGCATCGGACAGGGTGGAAAAATAGGTGCTCATCATTCGATGCCGAACAGGCCGGCCATATAGGGCGAGACGAAGCGGTTTTGCGGATCGACGTCGCGGCGCACCGCCATGGCATCGTCCCAGCGCGGGTAGAGCTTTTTCAGATCCGCCGCTTTCAGGCTGTGCATCTTGCCCCAATGCGGCCGGCCGCCATATCTGCGGAAGATCGGCTCTGCCGCCCGCATGAACGGCAACGGATCGTTCGCTGCATCATGGTGGATGGCGATGGAGCAGGTCAGCCTGTTGTAGAATGGCGAAAGCCAGAACTGGTCCGGCGCGACCGAGCGCACCTCCATCGGGAAATAGACCTCGGGAAAACGCTTCTCGGTCAGCTCGATGATCTCGGCCAGCGCCTTCGGCCCTTCCTCGAACGGCAAATGATATTCCATCTCGTTGAACTTGGTCTGCCGGTCGCTGGCATAGACGTTGAGCCAGTCCTGCACGTAGTCCTCGGCCGGCAATTTGGCGATGGCGCCCAGGATCAGACGGCCACGCAGCGATGGCAGCCAGGCAAGTGAGGTGCGCAGCCTGCGCAGTGTCCTCAAACCCGCCTCGTCCTCTTCCGGCGGCCGTGTGGTGGGTGCGGCGTCGCTGAAATCGCTGGCGATGAACTGCGCATAGCCGGAAAACGGAATGTAGTAGAATTCGGCCGAGCGATGCGCGGCCATCATTGCCTCGAAATCGCGCAGCATCTCGGTGATCGGCAGCACCCATTTGCGGCGGCGCAACCGGTAGGTCGCGATGTTGTTCAGCGTCACTTCGGTGAGCACGCCGAAAGCGCCGAGCGCGACACCGATGGCATGGATCATGTCCTGATCCCCTGCCCGCTTGAAGTCGCGGACCTTGCCAAGCCCGTCGACGATCTGCACCGTCTCCAGTTGCGTGTGATAGGCGCCGAGCGTCGGTCCCGAGCCGTGCGTGGCTGTGCCCAGCGCGCCGCCGATCGCCTGGCGGTCGATATCGCCCATGTTGGGCAGGCCCTGGCCAATACCTTGCAGGATGCCCATCAGCGCGCCGAGCCGGGTCCCTGCCCGCACCCGCGCCTGATGTTTTTCAGCGTCGTGCGAGACCAGCCCTTCCAGTCTCTCCAGGGACAGGATCGTGCCCTGCGATTTCACCAGCGGCGTGAAGGAATGACCGGCGCCGGCGACGCGCACCGGGCCAGGCGCGGTCCGGACGAGATCACCGAGTTCACCGGCATCGCCGGGGCTGGCGATCAGCTTGGGCTCGGCGCTTACAAAGCCCGACCAGTTGCTCCAAACGTTTGACATGCCACCTCCCCGCTCAGGCAACCGCACGACGGCGACGTGACACAAGGACGAACAGACCGAGCAGCGCCACGCTGGCCACCGCGCTGGCGGCGGCGAATTCCGGCACCGGCCGGAAATCCTTGCCATCGATGAGCAGCGACGCCGCGATCGGTCCGATCGCCAGGCCGAAAAGCTGGGCCGCCGGCACCAGCAGCACAGCGGTCCGCGTCTCGTCGGCGGTGATCGCCAGACGTATCTGGTAGGGCACGATGAACAGCAGGATAAAGCCCATAGCCAAGGCAGCGACCCAGAACGTCGTCAGGCCAGGGCTACTGGCAAGAACCAGGGAGCTGACAAGCGCGACGACGCCGATCGCCGCGATGGCAAGGCGATAGTCGATGCGTGCTTCGAACGCCGTCGCCGTCATCGCCCCCAGGACCTGTACGGCGAGGCTGGCCGAGACGATCAGGCCGACGGTGCGGGCATCGATGCCATACTGTGCGCCAAGCGGTTCCAGAAAGGCCCAGACCGCGCCGAAGAACATGAAATAGCAGAAGACCGACAGCAGCGCGGTGAGTGAAGGAACCGTCAGCACATTGGCCAAATTCTCCTCCTTGGGCAGGTCGGCATAGTCACCGGGAACAGTGAAGGCGACCGCCAGAGACGCGATGCAGACGACGGCAAGAACGATGAAGCCCCCTGCCGACCCTGCGGCCGGGATTACATAGAGCGCCAGCAACAGGGCGAGCGCGCATTGCGCCAGCGTCTGCATGGTGACGAAATAGCCGCCGATGCGCTCGGCGCGCCGCGAGCGGGCGATCAGTTCGGTGGCGATGGCGACCAGACCGCCCTCGGCGAGCCCGGCCAGGGCGCGGGCCGCAATCAGCGTGCCGGCGCTCGCGGCATAGGCCGTCCACACATTGGCCAGCGCCAGCAGCAGCAGAAGGACGGCACTTTTCCAGCGCATGTGGTGCGCCGAAAGCAGCATCGCCACGACAGCCGAACCGATGGCAATGGCGATCATCTCGGCGGTGGCGACCAGCGCCAGTTCGTCGCCGCTGACATGACCCTCAGTGTAAAGGGCGCCGAGCAACACGGGCTGCAGCCCGAGGATGAGCAGGCCCACCGAACCGATCCACAGGGCCGAGGCAAGCTGCCAGCCGGTCGGATTGCCGACCAGCCAGTCGCCACTGCCTGCATGGCCGGTGTCTGTCGAAGCCAAAGGCGCCTCCCAACGTCCTTGCCGTGCGGCAAAAAAGCTGACAACCTGTCAGTATTTCAGAAACTGATACTTGATCATATTTCTTGTCAACCGGAATTTGAAAACTGTGCGAAAGATCGGTGCATGACCGAATTGAAAAGAATGGCGACCGAGCCGAGGCGCAGGCCCAAGCAGGAACGCAGCCGCGAGCGCATCGACGCGATCCTGTCGACGACCATGCGGCTGATCGGGGAAAAGGGTATCGACGCCGTCACCATGAAGGAGGTCGGCATGCTGGCGGGCGGGCCGATCGCCACCGTCTACCACTATTTTCCCAACAAATCGGCGATCCTGGCGATGCTCTATGAACGGTTTTCAGAGGTCAGCCGGGCACGGCTGACGACGATCATCGCCGAAATCCACGAGGCGAAGGATGTGATCGTGGCCGCTGACCGGCTGCTCGATGATTATCTCAACCGTGTCGCCGGCGATCCGGCCATTCAGGATCTGCAGAACGCCATCCAGGCCGACAAGGCGCTCAAGAACCTCGACATCGCGGAAACCCGGTACCAAGCCAAAATGTTCTGCGACCACGTCATCGCCTTGCTCAAGCCCGAGAGGCGCGAGCAGTTCGAACGCATGGTTCTGCTGATCTTCCAGCTCGCCGGCGGCGTGGTGCGCCTGGCGCTCGCCGAGGGCGAACCGGAAAGCCGCCAGACCATCGAGGATTACCGGTCTATCATTCACACCCAGCTGCGGCTGTTTTTGTAGCCGTGGCGATCGTCAGCAAGCTGCCGCGAATGAGAGGTGTCGGGCATCGCAAGCATCAGAACGCCCGCTATGCGACCTGGCGGACAAGGGCTTCGAAGCCGTCGGCAAGATTGGCATTGCCGGCAGCGAGAAACGCAGAAAGATTGCGGGCGCCACCGGGCGTCTTGTTGGCATCAAGCAGCACCGCCCTGCCCTCATGCATGACGAAATCGAACTTTCCGTAGTCAAAGCCAAGCCGGCGCCTCAACGTGCGAAGCTCGTCGGGAACCGGAACCGGCTCACGTCGGATCGTGTCGTCGCCCTTGACGAGGCTCTGCGGCGAGACATGGCGGGTGCAGCGCTCGCGCTCGCCGCAGAATATCCAGAAGCGGGCTCCAAAGCCGTCCGCCTCCGGCTCGGGAATGAATTTTTCGACGACGAGATCGCTGCGGTCGAAGACCTCCGGCGCAACATCCGAAAGGGATGCATAGACGCGATAACCCTCGATGAGCTCGACGCCGGGAAACGGCTTCGGCTTCCCGGCTCGCAGCGATCGCCGGTTGAGCGCTTGCTCCCGCATCCCGAGATTGTTGAGATTGCTCTTGACGATGACCGGTCCTTGCCAGTCGTCCTCCTTGCCGATCACCGCGCCACTGACGCGTCGCTTGGAGATGTCGGCGGCTCCGATGTTCAGGCAAAAGGGAAAAGCGCGTGCGTATTCGACATATTCGGGGGGCGTCACAGTCGCATCGACGTGCAGCACCGCGATGTCGGCCTCCGGCTTTGCCGACGTTCCGGGGATTATGCGGACGGAATGACCGCGTCGCTTCAGTTCCTCCAGCAAACCGAAAAGCATATAGGAGCTCCGGCGGCGAAACAGCAGGCCACGCCGGCGTTCGAACCTGTCGAACTCATGCGTAATAACCGCGATGCGTGTCATGCGCCCCCCCGAGCTTGGCTTCATCAGCGTCCTCCATTATGCCTGCAAATACAATGCCGGCTTGGGGGTGTGGATGACCGACCATTGGAATGCCATTCGAGGGCACTGGCAGTTGCTCGGGCCACCGTTGCGGCCGCCAGCGGAAGCGGTTGAGGCCTATGAGCGTGAGCTCGACCTTTCGAAGGCGCACGTCATTCTGCTCGGCGTGACGCCGGAACTCGCCGGGCTCGGGACGACGATGATGGCCGTCGACGAATCCTCCGACATGATCGCCGGTATCTGGCCAGGCGACACCGCGTTGCGAAAGGCAATCAACGGCGACTGGCTCGACTTGCCGGTGTCGGACGCAAGCATAGATGCGGTGATCGGCGATGGCTGCCTGTCGGCGCTCGGCCTTTCAACCGCGCGCCGGGCGCTATTTGCGGCGATCGCCGGCGTACTGCGCACCGGCGGCCGAGCGGGACTGCGTCTCTTTGCCGGTCCCGAAACACCGGACGATCCGGCGGCGGTGCGGGCGCTTGCACTGTCGGGCGGTGTCTCGACCTTCCACGAACTCAAATGGCGCGTCGCAATGACCGCGACGGGCGACGCGCCCGACCATGCCATTCCGGTCAGGACGATCGCGGAAAGGTTCGATGCACTGTTTCCTGACCGCAAAGAGCTTTCGGCTCGCACGGGCTGGGACCTGCCCACCATCGGCACCATCGATGTCTATCGGAACTCGCCGGCCATCTACACCTTCGCGCCGGCGACTGCATTGGCGAGCGAGGCGGAAGCGTTCTTTGGTGATGTTCGCATCGCTTTGACCGGGAGCTATGGGCTCGCCGAGCGATGCCCGCTGTTGGTGCTGCGGGCGCCAAGACACTGAAGATAGCAGGACGGCGCTCGAGCCGGGGCAGGCGCAACCCAGGCTTTGTTAAATCGTGCGGCAGCATGAGAAAAATTTCGCTCGCATCGCGGCCTTCGCGCACCTTGACTCTCAAAAGCCGTCAGCCTATTTCAGCGCCACGTTAGCACTCTCCATTGGTGAGTGCTAACTCATATGTCCGGCGCCGCCGGATGGAGGAACTGTTTCTCACCGTTCTCATCGAGGAAGAAAAAATGGCAAAGTCGAAGTTCCGCCCGCTTCATGACCGCGTGGTCGTTCGCCGGGTCGAATCCGAATCCAAGACCGCTGGCGGGATCATCATCCCCGACACGGCAAAGGAAAAGCCGCAGGAAGGCGAGATCATCGCTGTCGGCTCCGGCGCTCGTGACGAAGCTGGCAAGCTGGTCCCGCTGGACGTCAAGGCCGGCGACCGCATCCTGTTCGGCAAGTGGTCGGGCACCGAAGTCAAGCTCAATGGCGAAGACCTTCTGATCATGAAGGAATCCGACATCATGGGCATCATCGGCTGATATCAGGCCTTTCCCCGTCAACTGAATTCCCGGGCTCGATCAAAGCCCCTGCCAGGAGCTAAAAATGGCTGCCAAAGACGTAAAATTCTCCCGTGATGCCCGCGAGCGCATGCTGCGCGGCGTCAACATCCTCGCCGACGCGGTGAAGGTCACGCTCGGCCCCAAGGGCCGCAACGTCGTCATCGACAAGTCGTTCGGCGCCCCGCGCATCACCAAGGACGGCGTCACCGTCGCCAAGGAAATCGAGCTTGAAGACAAGTTCGAGAACATGGGCGCGCAGATGGTCCGCGAAGTTGCTTCGAAGACCAACGACATCGCCGGCGACGGCACCACGACCGCGACCGTTCTGGCACAGTCGATCGTCCAGGAAGGCCACAAGGCCGTTGCCGCCGGCATGAACCCGATGGACCTGAAGCGCGGCATCGATCTGGCCGTGACCGAAGTCGTCGCGGCTCTCGGCAAGGCTGCCAAGAAGATCAAGACCTCCGAGGAAGTCGCCCAGGTCGGCACGATCTCGGCCAATGGCGACGAGTCGGTCGGCAAGATGATCGCGGAAGCGATGCAGAAGGTCGGCAACGAAGGCGTCATCACGGTTGAAGAAGCCAAGACCGCCGAGACCGAACTCGAAGTCGTCGAAGGCATGCAGTTCGACCGCGGCTACCTCTCGCCCTACTTCGTCACCAACGCCGACAAGATGGTTGCCGAGCTCGAGGACGTCTACATCCTCCTGCACGAGAAGAAGCTGTCCAACCTCCAGGCCATGCTGCCGGTTCTCGAAGCCGTCGTGCAGACCTCGAAGCCGCTGCTCATCATCTCGGAAGACGTCGAAGGCGAGGCTTTGGCCACGCTGGTCGTCAACAAGCTGCGTGGCGGCCTGAAGATCGCCGCCGTCAAGGCGCCGGGCTTCGGTGATCGCCGCAAGGCCATGCTGGAAGACATCGCCATCCTCACCGGTGGCCAGGTCATCTCGGAAGACCTCGGCATCAAGCTCGAGAACGTCGGCCTCAACATGCTCGGCCGCGCCAAGAAGGTGTCGATCTCCAAGGAGAACACCACCATCGTCGACGGCGCCGGCAAGAAGGCCGAGATCCAGGGCCGCGTCGCCCAGATCAAGCAGCAGATCGAAGAGACCACTTCGGACTACGACAAGGAGAAGCTGCAGGAACGTCTGGCGAAGCTCGCCGGCGGCGTTGCGGTGATCCGCGTCGGCGGCGCGACGGAAGTCGAGGTCAAGGAAAAGAAGGATCGCGTCGATGACGCCCTCAACGCGACCCGCGCGGCCGTCGAAGAAGGCATCGTTGCTGGTGGTGGCGTAGCCCTGCTGCGCGCTTCGGCCAACATCAAGGCCACCGGCGTCAACGCCGACCAGGCCGCCGGCATCAACATCGTTCGTCGTGCGCTGCAGGCTCCGGCCCGCCAGATCGCGGCCAACGCCGGTGCGGAAGCATCGATCGTTGCCGGCAAGATCCTTGAGAACAAGGGCTTGACCTTCGGCTACAACGCCCAGACCGGCGAATATGGCGACATGATCGCCATGGGTATCGTCGATCCGGTCAAGGTTGTCCGTACGGCTCTCCAGGACGCGGCCTCGGTCGCCGGCCTGCTGGTCACCACCGAAGCCATGATCGCGGAGGCTCCGAAGAAGGAGTCGGCTGGCGGCGGCGGCATGCCTGGCGGCATGGGCGGCGGCATGGGCGGTATGGGCGGTATGGATTTCTAATCCAGCCCTATCAGCCTTCAGATACGGAAAGGGCGGCAGAGATGCCGCCCTTTTTGTTTTGCGCAGCGGTCGTCGTGGCCTCTCAGACGGCGGCATCCGCGCGTTGCTTTACCTCGCCGGCAAGCACCGCGGCTTCGATCAGCGCCGCCACTTCATCGGCCACGGCCTGTATCGGAGCGCGGTCGCGGGTGGCGCGGGCGATCACCATCAGTCCTTCCAGCGACGATTCGACCAGCAGTGCCAATGCATGCGCGCGGCGCTCGGGCACCCCCGCCCTGACGAAGGCGTCCCGCAGCAGGCCTATCCACTGTTCGAAGGCCGAGCGGCACAACTCCGCCAGTTCCGGCACGTCGGTGGGCGAGTCCAGCACGACAGGCGCGACCGGACAGCCGAGCGAAAACTGGTTGTCTTCCAGCATGCGCCCCACCGACTGGTAGATATGATGGACGGCCACCGCCGGATTCTTTTCGGCAGCCAGCGCTTCGCCCAGCCTCTCCGTCACGTCGGCAACGCTAGCGCGCGTCACCTCGATGACCAGTTGGTCCTTGCCGCCGGGAAAATGAAAATAGAGCGAGCCCCGCGGTGCGCCGCTGGCGCTCAATATGTCGTTGAGCGAGGTGCCGTGATAGCCGCGCTGCCTGAGCAGCAGCCCAGTCGTCTCGAGTATGCGGGTGCGGGTGTCGTTGGCCATGTCAACCTCTGTCAGCAGGAATCATTATAGGCCTTGCGCAGAATATGACAATCGGTCTACATAATATGTAGATCAGTCTATATATTCCTGAGGAATGCCATGCGAAGGGAGAACGACAATGACAATTCGTGAAGCCTCGGCCAAATGGCAGGGGACGCTGAAGGAAGGTTCGGGACGGTTGCGGCTCGGCAGCGGCGTCTTCGAAGGCGCCTATTCCTTCCCGTCGCGTTTCGAGAACGGTCCGGGCACCAATCCGGAGGAACTGATCGCCGCAGCGCATGCAGGCTGCTTCTCGATGGCGCTGAGCGCCATACTGGGCAACGCCAATCATGTTCCGACAAGCATCAGCACCGTCGCCAAGGTGCATCTTGGCGCAACCGCTGCCGGTCCGACGATCACCCGCATCGAACTCGAAACCGAGGCAGAGGTCGCGGGACTTGCCGAAGATGAATTCGAGCGCCTTGCACAGTCCGCCAAGGCGGGCTGCCTCGTCTCGCGGGCCCTTGCCGGCGTGTCCCAGATCACCCTCAAGGCAACACTCGTCGAAGCCACCAAAGGCCAATGAAGCCAGGAGAAAGAAGATGACACAGGAGCTTGTCATGGACGCAGCCGCGTACGACCTGTCCCAGCAGACGGCCGAGATCATGCGGCGCTACAACGACGTATTCCAACGCCATGATCCTTCGGCACTCGCCGAGCTGGTGGCTGAGGATTGCGTGATCGAGAACACCGTGCCAGCGCCGGACGGCGCCCGTTATGCCGGTCAAGCGGCGTGCGTCGGGCTTTGGGCGGCGATAGCAACCCAGGCCGGCACGCGCTTCGATATCGAGGAAACCTTCGTTGCCGGCGACCGGGCAACGATCCGCTGGCGCTATTTCATGACCGACGGCAATTCGCTGCGCGGCGTCAACCTCATGCGCGTGGCCGGCGGCGGATCGTCGAAGCGATGGGCTATGTGAAGGGGTAGCGTGCCCGAGCAATTCCCCGAAAGCGCATAACGGCTTTTCGCCCGGAATAGCGCAACAAAGAGGAGCGGATCAGCGAGACTGAACCGCTCCCCGTGGCGCTACCGATCGGCCAGCGCCAGCTTCGCGCCGAGCATGACGAAGGCGCCGGCGAAGGTCCGGCGCATCCAGGTCAACACCATTGGCCGCGAGACGACGTGGCTGCGGATCGAGGCGGCGAAGATGCCGTAGCCGACGAAAACCACGAAGGTCAAAAGCATGAAGACGGAACTCAGTTCCAGCATCTTCGACAGCGCATTGGGCTCGGTGGTGCTGACGAATTGCGGCAGGAAAGCGAAGAAGAAGATCGACAGTTTCGGATTGAGCACGTTGGCGAGGATCCCGGTGGCAATCACCTTGCCGGCCGAGCGCGGCGTCACATCCTGCTCGACGCTGAGGCCGCCATTTTCCTTCAGCGTGTTCCAGGCCATGTAGAGGAGGTAGGCGACGCCGAGATATTTCAGCGTCTCGAAGGCAAGCGCGCTGGTGTGCAGCAGCGCCGCAAGGCCGGTGATGGCGGCGGCCATGTGTGGGATGATGCCGAGCGTGCAGCCGAAGGCGGCGATGACGCTGGCCCGCGCGCCGCGCGAAAGGCCGGCGCTCAGCGTGTAGAGAACGCCGGTGCCGGGCGAAGCCACGACGATCAGCGACGTCAACAGAAATTCGATGCTCACGATGGTTCCTCCGGCACCCGACCCGGCCAGGAACGTATCGGGCTGCGGGTCGGCGCACAAGCGGAGGTGATCGGAGCTTGGCTACACCGGCAATCCGAGCGCTCGGCGTGCCATCAGACACTCCTCGTCGCCGGGCATGCAGGCGCGACAGACGTCTGGCCGGACGTCGTAGATGCCGCAAGCGGTCGACTTGCCGATCTCGCCGGACAGCGCCGAGCAGCGCACGCCCTCGCAGCGCATGCCTGACAGGTCAGATGCGACATATTTTTCCGGGATACGGTCGAGCTGCGCGTCATCCTCGGTGGAAAAGCGCGGCCACTCGGCCGAATAGGAGCAGCAGGCACCGCAGCTTTGGCAATCGAAGGTGCCCTGTTGCGACGACAAAACGCTCGCCACCAGGGCGGACAGCCCTGGCGCGGCGGGGTTGCGATCGGCGTCTTGCGGCAAGGCGCTATTTCTTCTTAGCCGTCTTGCCCTTCGGCGAATCCGCCGGCGACTTGAACAGATCGGTCGCGGCCTCGATGGCGTCGCCGGCCTTCGGCGCGGCAACCGGCTTGGCCGGTTTTGCCGCGGCACCCGAGGCTGCCGGCTGATCCTTGGAGGAGAATTTTATGGCCATGTCAGTCCTCGTCGGCGAAGCGCGATGATGGGGCGCGCGGATTGCGCAGGCGGCCGATCAGCGCCGAAACGGCCGTGATGTTCATTTCCTCGGGCGACCAGTTTTTCACCGCCTCGATGTGATGGGCCGCCAGCTCGCGATGCGTGCTGCCGCTGTAGGCCGCGTCCTGATAAGTCACCCGCTCATGGGTTTTGGCGTCTTCACGGACATATTCGATCAGGTAATTCGGGCATTCGGCGCGGCCGCGCACGCCGACGCGCACCTGGGCATCGCCGTGGGCACGCTTGCAGCGTTCGAGCTTTTCCAGCACACGCCGTACGAATTCGACCGGCTTGTCGAGGCCTTCGACCATATCGGCAATGGTTGCATCGGCGGCGATCGGTGTTGGCGGTACGCGTTTGGTGGCCATCAGCGTCTTCCGGCCCGCTTCGGCAAAGCGGCTAGCGCGGCGGCGGCGGCCATCTCGTCGGCCTCCTTCTCCAGGCGCAATTCGCGCAGCCGCGCGGTCTTGGCTTCGCGTGCCTCGCTGACGGCGTCGCGCTCGGAATTGATGCGGTTGAGCGACATCGACTGGGTTTGCGTCTTGCTGAACAGGGACACGGCCTGATCGACGGTTGTCTTTGAACTGGTGGTCAAATCTTTCTCCTGTCAGGAGCCTGTGCCGATGGAGCGAGACCGGGTCTTCGGTCAGGATCACGCACAAAGCAATACGCGCGGCGAATTCAAATTGCTGGAGCGTCCCTTAGCACGTCCAGGCCGGCGCGCAGCGCACTTTCGGCGGTAAGGCGCGCAAAATGAAAAAGGCCAGGCACCGCCTGACCTTCCATGAGAGCGTCGCGCAACCAGACGACATCCAAAAGGATACACCGGGGGTGCACGGGAACGCCCTGCTTATGCACATGATATGCCGTGGAAACTCAGGTCTCCGCGGCCATGCGCCCGAATTCGCCACTCACCGGTGCCAGTACATCCGTGGTCACCGGGAGAGCTGAATTCGTTTTTCAGGCCGCCTTCAACTGGTCGGCGGACATCTTGCCCGACTTGTTGTCGCGGACCATCTCGTAGCCGAGCTTCTGGCCCTCGACGATGTCGCGCATGCCGGCGCGCTCTACGGCCGAGATGTGGACAAAAACGTCGGCCGAGCCGTCGTCAGGCTGAATAAAACCAAAACCTTTGGTGGCGTTGAACCATTTAACTGTGCCGGTGCTCATGACGAACCCTTTCCATGGCAAATATTCGTTCGACGCCATGCGGATGCACAACGTCGTTTGTCCCGATTTTTGATGTGGGAAGTTCGTCAAAGGCGCGCTCGAAAGCGCGGATAACAAAAGTCAGTCAAACAAATATCGACGATTTGCTTATAGGCTTCTTTTGGGGCGCTGTCAAATTTGCATAAAGCCACAGCTGCGGAATTCTCCCAAACCACCTGGCCAAAACACCTGACATGACGGCAAATCGGACCCCAAACAGCGCGCTTGCGCCAACTTGAAAAAAGTTTTCCGGCATCCAGGAACCATCTGCGCAGACGCGCATTTATTCGGTGTCATCAGCAGTTCATGAGAGCAATCGAATAACAGTTGATGGCAAAGACGCCCCCCGCACGATAAAAGGTGCGAGGGGCGTTTTCGTTTGGATCCTATTCGTCCGGGCCGGGTTCCGGCCACGTCTCCCTGGCCGCCTCGGCATACCAGTGGCGCATCGCCGGCGTTGCCAGCACGGCATCGACATAGGCGCGCGTATCCTGCGCCAGCGTGCCGCCATAGGTATCGAAACGGGTGACGACAGGCGCATACATGGCATCAGCCACGGTGAAGTGGCCGAACAGGAACGGGCCGCCCTTGCCGTATTTTTCCCGGCACTCGCGCCACAGCGCCTCGATGCGGGCGCGTTGCGCCTCGCCCTCGGCGTCAAGCGGCTTGTGGCCCTTCGGCCGACGCAAATTCATCGGCCAGCCATAGCGAACCTCGCGAAAGCCGGAATGCATCTCGGTCGCGGCCGAACGCGCCAGCGCACGGGCGTCGATATCGGCGGGCCAGAGCTTTTTCTCGGGAAACAGGTCGGCGAGATATTCAAGGATGGCAAGGGTTTCCCAGACGATCTTGCCGTTGTGATTCAGCACCGGCACCTGACCGGTCGGCGACACTTTTGCCAGATTGGCAAAAGTTTCAGGCGTGCGCAGCCGTACGAAACCTTCCTCGAACGGGATCTCCAGATGCCTCATCGCCACCCATGGCCGCAGCGACCATGAGGAGAAACACTTGTTGCCAATATAGAGCGTAAATTCTGCCATTTTTCTCCCCGCACGCACGGCCTCCAAAATCCCATTGCCAACGCGTGTTCACAGCCTAGCCCACCGACCTTGCCCCAGGCGGCGGCCGCGCGACCTGATCTGCCGATCGGGCGACGCCTGGAACCTAACCGACATCGGCTCGTTAGCTACCGCAATGAATTCCTTCGAATTCAAAATCCCGGGAGATGCGCAAAAATGGTGAACAAGGATCAGGTCGCGGGCGTGGCCAAGCAGGTCAAGGGCTCGGTCAAGGAAGCCGCCGGCAAGGCAACCGGCAACCGGCAGACCCAGGCCGAAGGCACGGCCGACAGGATCGCCGGCAAGGTGCAGAAGGCCTATGGCGACGTCAAGGACAAGGTCAGGAAGGCGCTCTGATCCGCATCGAGGAACGCGTTGTTATCGAGGGAAAGGCGGTCGCGAAGGCCGCCTTTTTCAGGTGCTCCAGCCCTTGCTGAAAGCATTGGTGAACACGACCTCGCCATTATCGCCGATCGCCTCGCCCAGCACCACGTCCATGCCGTTGCTGGTCACCCTGGCCAGGGCGAAACCGCCCATATAGGCAGCCTTCGGCTTGAACAGGTCGATCCCGTCCCTGCGATAGATCAGCGGCGTTTCGTGCTGGTGGCCATGGAAAATGCCGACGACATTGTAGCCCTTGAGCGCCGCCAGCAGCGCCTGCCGGTCGGCCTCGCTCCACCAATGCGGCGCACCGGTGCCGTCATCATCAAAGTGGCTCCTGGCGGCATCCCAGCGTTCCACCGAGAAAGTGTCCCAGCCATAATGCTGGAACAGGACGACCGGGCGGCCGTCCGCCGCATAGGTCGCCAGGTCCTGCTTCAGCCATGGCAGGCTGCTCTCGGCACCGTGGCCGGTATCGCCGGCGAAACGATGCGTCTGGATCAGATGCAGGCCGCCCCAGTCCCAGGAGTAGCAGTCGGTGTCGACATCATAGTCGGTGGCCGGCACTGGCGGCTTGAAGAACACGCCGGCGCGATGGTTGACCTCGACATAGTCGCGCAGTTCGCGCCGGTACCAGTCGACATGGTGCGGCGGCCCGTTCTGGTCGAGATCATGGTTGCCGAGCCCGACATAAACCGGCATGTGCACGCGATCCGGACCGACGCCTTGGCTGTAGCGCTGGCTGAACTGGAGCAGTTGGGTGCCCTCGCTCGGCTGGGTGATCTGGCCGCCGCCATCGTCGGTGATGTCGCCGCCGACGACAAGGCCGAGCGGCGCGCCTATCTTGCCGGCCGAACGCAGGCCGGTGGCGACGCCATTGATCTCGGCCGGCCAGTCCTTGTCGCCAAGCGCATTCAGCACCGCCACGTTGCGCAGCAGCGCGGCGTCGGTCTTGCCTTCTTGCAGGCAGTTGGGGCTCAAGCCGCTCGCCATGCGGCAGGCATGGACATCGGCGATGAACAGGAAGGTGGCGTCGATCGACTGGACGCGTTGCCCGGTCTGGCCTAAGGCCGGCCGCGGCAAGGCGCCGGCCGCGGCAAATCCTGCAGCCTGTACCAGGAAGTTGCGTCGGGAAAGCGATCCAGTCGAACGGCGATTCATCATCTGCTGATTCAGCATGGACAGCAGCCGGTCGTCCAGCGCCTCTGCGCCATCATCGACATGACGCCACGGGTCTGGCATGTCTCGCTTGCGCAAGCGCATGCCGCCGGTTGCGTCGATGCCAAGTCCGCCAGGAAGGGTTTCGTTCTGGCGAGACCCGGCATCCAGAGCGAATTTCGGCCCGTGGCCGGCGGGATGATGTCGGTTGCCAACACCTACGAATCGCAATCGCCCCAGACCCAATATCTGTTCGCCGGCCTGATCGAGGTGTTTCGCGACAGCGACACCGGCCGCCAGGCGATGATCCCGTTTTCCGATCTGCGCAAGCTGTTCCCGCTGAAGGCGGGGGCAAAGGCCACGATAGAGTTCGTCGAGCTGTCGCTGAACCAGCCGCCGAAGGGCACCAAGACGCTGAGCCTGATCGTCAAGGGCAAGGAAACATTCCGTCTGGGCGATTGCAAATACAATGTCCTGGCGGTCAAGGAGACCTTCAAGAACGGTGCCGGCGAGACGCTGGATTCATTCACCGCGCTCTATGCTCCCGATCTGCAAGCCGCGCTCGCGCGGCGCTACGATGAAGGCACCAGTTCGGAATCCGTCAACGGCTACGAGACGATCAAGCCGCTGGCCGAGTAGGTAAGAGCCCAGGCTTCTTCGCTTCCCCCTCGTGTCAGCCAGAGCGAAGCCGCAAGGTCGAGAGAAGTGGCTGCGTCGCGATCCTGCACACCCCCCTCTGTCCTCCCGGACATCTCCCCCGCAAGGGGGGAGATTGGCTGTCACACCGGCTTTCGCCAATCTCCACCGGTGAAGGTACGAGCGAGCGCCGATGCTGCAGATCTCCCTCCTTGCGGGGGAGATGGCCGGCAGGCCAGAGGGGGGTGCTGTCCCGCCGACATCAAATAATTCTCGGCCGTGGCAGTATCCTGTTGCGTCGCCTGGCAACCAAGCCGCCCTGCGACGGCGCGCTGCGCTCCAACCCTGCCAGGCAATCCCGCAGCACACCGGCATCCTGCGCCGTCTTGGCCATCGACATCGCCCCGGAATAGGCGGCGACCGTCAGCGCGGCGAAGCGTTCGGGGTCCGTGCCCTCGTCCTTGCCCGCCTGCTGGTCGGCACGCACCTTGTCGGCAATCGCCTGCCGCCACCCGCCAAAGATACCGGCAAGGGCAAGGCGGAAATCGGGATCGGCAAGCGACAGTTCGTGCGCCAGATTGTTGAGCGGGCAGCCGCGCACGAACCCCTGCTGCTCCAGTTCCGCCGCCACGGCCTCGAACACCGAGCGCACGCCCTCGCGCACTGACGCCGCCGCCAGCACCGGCGCGATCCATGTCTCTTCGACCGCTGCCGCCACACGCTCGTCGATCACAGCCAGCGCCAGCGCCTTCTTGGTCGGGAAATGGTGATGCAGCGCTCCGCCGCTGACATCAGCCGCCGCCATCAGATCGCCGATGCTGGAGGCGTGATAGCCGCGCGCCTGGAACGCGTCCTCGGCGACATCGAGCACTTTCTTGCGCATGCCTTCAGGGTCGTTGATGCGTTTTCCCGGGCGCGGTTTTGGCTGGACGGTCATCTCTGCTGACATTGCCGAACTTTAGCATGTTGACAAAACAGGACAACCGGTCTGTTTTACAAAACAGGACGATCACCCTGTTTTGGAGAATGTCGGATGAACCTGCCCCAGAACGTCGCGCCGAAACCCACGGCGCTCGCCTCGCCTGTCGTCGAGTTGCGGCAATACACGCTGAAGCCCGGCCGGCGCGACACGCTCATCGGCATCTTCGACGGCAGGCTGATCGAGGGCCAGGAGGACGCCGGCATGAACGTCATCGGCCAGTTCCGGGACCTCGATCGGCCTGACATGTTCGTCTGGATGCGCGGCTTCGACGGCATGGATGCGCGGAAAAATGCTCTCGCCGCTTTTTATGGCGGGCCGGTCTGGGCGGCGCACAGTGATGCGGCCAATGCGACGATGATCGATTCCGACGATGTGCTGCTGCTCAAGCCGGCGTGGCCGGGCGCAGGCTTCGACCTCGCGGGCGCGCAGCGGCCAAGCCTGGCCGATGACGAAAAACCCATTCAAAACAAACCGCTGACCGGCATCGTTGTCATCGCGATTCATCATTTGCAGCCCGGCACAGAGGCTGATTTCGCCACTCGCTTCGAGACTGAGACGGCGTGCCTGATGACGGCCGACGCACGCCTGCTCGCCGCTTTCGTTACGGAGCATGCCGAAAACAGTTTTCCGCGCCTGCCGGTGCGGGCTGATGAAAACGTCTTCATGTCCGTCACCGGCTTCGACAACGCAGAGGCGCATGCCCGCCACAAAGCCGCTCTCGCCGCCTCGCCGACATGGCAGGCCTTTTGGCAGGCCGCGCAAGCTGGTCTGACCAAACCAACGGAGACATTGCGGCTGTCGCCCACATCGCAATCGTTGGTCGGGCGTTAGACTTCAAATGCCTTGACTATGGCCTTCGCGACCAGGGCCGGATCTTCCCAATGCGGGTTGTGGCCACAGGCCTCGGCGCGGACGAGGAGAGCTTCAGGAAGAGCGGACCGCAACGCCTGCTGGTGCGCCGCGCCGAACAGCGGGTCGCACGCGCCTGCGATGATCAGCGTCCGGGCCTGCACGGCCCGCGCAGCATCGGTCAGATCGGCGCGGCGGATTTCCCCGAGAATCGCGCGCCAGCGCGGCGTCGGCATCGCCGAGGCCTCTTGCGCCAAGCCGGTGAGAAAGGCTGCGGGCACGTCGGGACGACAGGCATGCCACCAGGCATAGAACGGATCGGTCGGCGATATCGGATCTCGCAGGGCCTCGACGCTCACCACCAGCGGATGACCCGGCGCGAAATCGGGCTTCAACGTGCCGGCCAGGACCACCAGCCCGCCGATCAACTCCTTGTGCCCCGCAGCCAAAGCGACAGCCACCATGGCGCCCAGCGAATGGCCGACGACGACCGGTCGGTCGAGTTGTAAACTCTGGATCAGCCCGGCGATATCATCGGCAAGATCGGCGATGCCGCAGTTCTTGCCAGCCTGCGAGGCGCCGTGGCCGCGCAGATCCGGCATGATCAGACGGCGGCCGGCCAGATATGGCGCCAGAAGCGAAAAACTGCGGCTGGTGTCGGTGAAGCCGTGCACCAACAGAAGTGCCGGCTCGGCGCCCGATATCTCGACATAGGCGATGTCGAGATCGCCGACAGTGACGAACTGCTTGCGGCCGGCCCAGGCGCCCTGCTCCGCCACCACAGCCTGCTTCGGCAAGTCATCGAGCGCGGCCGCTCTCACAGGCCGAGCTTTTCCTTGACCGCGGCGAGGCCCGGCTTGCCGTCGAAGGTGGTGACGCCGGCGAGCCAGGCGTCGAGGCGGCTTTTGTTCGCCGTGATTGCCTTCAGCGCCCCGTCCTCCGGCTTCATGCCGTCATTGATCAGATAGCCCATGCCGACATTCTCGAAATCGATGTCGAAGGCGAGATTCCCGAGGAATTGCGCGACGTTCGGGCATTGCTGCAGATAGCCCTTGCGCACCTGCGTCGTCACGGTCGCGGCGCCGAAATTCGGGCCGAAGAACTTGTCGCCACCTGTCAGGTACTTGAAGTCGTACATCGTGTTCATCGGATGCGGCGCCCAGCCCTGGAAGACGATGAACTGCTTTTCCTTGATCTCGTAGCCGACCTCGGAAAGCATGCCGGCTTCGCTGGACTCGACCACTTGCCAGCCGTCCAGGCCAAAGGCGGGATCGGCGATGGCGTCCATCATCAACTGGTTGGAGCCGGGCTCGATGCCGTACATTTTCTTGCCGAACTTGTCCGCGAACTTGTGCAGGTCGGAGATATCCTTGACGCCGGCCTCCCAGACATAGGTCGGCACGGCGAATGTGTATTTGGCGCCTACGAGATTGACGCGCACATTCTCGACCGAGCCGTCCTTCTTGTAGGGCTCATAATAGGTGACCATGGCCGGGTCCCAGTAGCCCAGGAACAGGTCGAGATCCCTGTTCTTCATGCCCTCGTAGATGACGTTGATGCCAAGAACCTGGCTTTGCGGCTGATAGCCGAGCGCCTGCAGCAGGACATTGGCGACCGCCGTGGTGAAGGCAAGGTCGTTCCAGCCGGGTTCAGCCATGCGGACAGTGCCGCACTGCTCGGCCTCGGCTGCCTGGGCCGCATTCGAGGCCAATATCAGCGCGGCAAGACAGACGCCATTTGCAAGCATGCGCAACATTTCGGTTCTCCTCATTGTGATCAAATTGACCAATTGGTCTTTTTATTGTCCCATGGGTCAATGATTGATCTGAGCGGACGAAAATGTCAACGTGGATTCGCCATGCATGGACCGATCCCGTGAAACTCAAGCGTCTCAGTGAGATACGCCGCAAGGAGCTGCGGCAGGCGGCCTTCGTGGTTCTGGAGCGCGAAGGCATTGCCGGCGCGACCCTGGAAAAAGTGGCCGCCCAGGCAGGTGCCTCCAAGGGCATCGTGCTGCACTATTTCCGCAACAAGCAGGAATTGTTCGAGCACGCGATGCGCGAGGCCAATGCCGTCCTGTGCCAGGCGGTGATCGCGCGGCTTCGCCGGGCGCGTACGCCGATGGAGCGCATGGATGCGGTGATCGAGGGCAATTTCGAGGAGCATCTGTTCCAGCCGCCTCTGTGCCATGCCTGGCTGTCGCTCTGCGCCGAGGTGCCGCGCGACGAGAAGATGGCCCGTATCCAGCGGGTGATCCATGCGCGCATGCGCTCGAACCTGTTGTCGGGCCTGCACGGCCTCGCCTCGCCTGGAGACGCCGACGACATCGCGCTTGGCGTCACGGCGCTGATCGACGGGCTTTGGCTGCGGCTCGGCCTGCAGCCGGGCAGCGTGTCGCGCGAACAGGCGGTCCGCCAGGTCAAGAATTATGTCGCGGGCCGGCTGGCCCTGCGGGAGCTTACGACCGCCGGCGCGTAACCGGCCTCGGCTGGCCTGCGCCGGCAGCGGTCGAAGTTCATACCCGGGGATAGGCCGACGGCTTGACCGCGGCCGCCACTATACGGTGCTCTCGACGAGGCAGAAATCTCGGAGTGCCCCATGAGACTTCACGACAAGCGCGCGCTGGTCACCGGTGGGTCGGACGGTATCGGCCTGGCGATCGCCGAGTCATTTTTGCGCGAGGGCGCGGACGTGCTGATCGTCGGCCGCGACACCAAAAAACTCGACGACGCCCGCGAGCGCCTCGGCGGCACTATCGAGACGCTGTCGGCCGATCTTGCCACCTCGGCCGGCATCGCGGCCGTCGTCGAGCATGTGAAAAAATCCGGCAGGCCGCTTGATATCCTGGTCAACAATGCAGGCGTGGCTTTCCTGGTGCCGTTCGAAACCGTCAGCGAGGCGCAGTTCCAGCAATCCTTCGCGCTCAATGTGACGGCGGTGTTCTTCCTCACCCAGGGCCTGCTGCCGCATCTGGCTGCCGGCGCATCGGTGATCAACATCTCGTCCTACTTCGCCAACAAGATGATCCCGAAGCGGCCGTCGAGCCTCTATTCGCTGTCGACGGGCGCGTTGAACTCGCTGACCAAGTCGCTCGCCTTCGAACTCGGCCCGCACGGCATCCGCGTCAACGCCATCGCGCTCGGCACGGTCGACACCGCCATGCGGCGCAAGACCGTCGACAATTTGCCGGCCGAGGCAAAGGCCGAGCTGAAGGCCTATGTCGAGCGCAGCTATCCGCTCGGCAGAATCGGCCGCCCTGACGATCTGGCCGGTATCGCGGTTTATCTGGCCAGCGAAGAGGCCGCCTGGACCAGCGGCGGCATCTTTTCGATCGATGGTGGCTATACCGCGGGCTGATCCGTCCGGCCACCAGACCAGGCGCCGGCATTTTCTGCGGCGCCGCTTTCCACGAATCCGAGTGCGCCTACCGCCTCCAGGACCTGATCGCGAACCCAGCGATGGGGTGGCTCGTCGTCGTGGCGCGCGTGCCAGTACATCCTGATTTCCGGAACAGCAATGGGAAGTGGCGGTTCAAAGATGACGAGCGGCAGGGTCTTCGCTGCCCAAACCGCGAACTGCCTGGGAACTGCCGCGAGGTGGTTTCCGTTTGCCACTGCCAATGCGACAGCCTGAAAGTGCGGCAGGGCCAGGCTTACACGGCGCGTTCGTCCGATCTTGCGGAGCGCCTCGTCGGTGGAGCCCAACATCGAGCCATCGATAGAACGAAGAACATGGGGCAGTTCGCAGAAGAGCTCGATCGGTAGAAGCTCGCCTTCCATGATCCCCGCCTGCCTGATCGCAGCGTTGTCGCTCGCGGCGATGATGGCGAATGGTGAATGGAACAGAGGCGTGCTTGAGACCCAGTCGGAGACCTCCAGCGGACGCTCGAGCGCTACGTCGATTTCATCGTCCTGGAGCAGCCGCGAGACGTCGCCGCGCGCGCTGTCGAGAAACCTTAGCGACGCGCGCGGCGCGGCACCCGCGATGCGCGCCGCTAAAGTTGGCATCAGCATCATGGAAAAGAAATCCGCACCCATGAACGTGAAGGTTCGCTCCAGTTCCACCGGATCGAACGCCTTGGCCGAGTGGAAGACGCGTTCGATTTCACGAAGCGCCACGCGTAACGGCTCGGCCATGCTCTCGGCGCGTGGCGTCGGCATCATGTCATTGCCCCGTCGCACGAACAGCTGGTCGTTGAGGAGATGCCGCAAGCGATTGAGCGCAGCGCTGACGGCAGGCTGGCTGAGGCCGATCTGCTCGCCGGCACGCGTAACGCTTCTCTCCCGCAGAAGGGCGTCGAACACCCTGATGAGATTGAGGTCGAGCGCGTTCAAATTCATCGCATCAATTCGCCCCATACGATCATTCGATTTCCGTTGTCGGCATATCCCTGGCTAGATCGTCATCGGCCCAGCAGGCACAGGCAACAGGAGGATCAGACGGCCATGACAATGACCCCCGGCACGATCACAGGCAAGGAACTCTTCTGGTTCAACAACACGCTTGTCGCGATCCACGTCTCGTCGGCGGCAGGAGAGGACGGCACCTGCGTCGTCGAGCATCGCATGCCCTATGGCGACTCCCCGCCCCTGCATGTGCATCGCAGGGAGGACGAAGTGTTTCACATCCTGGACGGGAGACTGCGCTTTCAGATCGACGGCCACGAACGCATTGCTGAAGCCGGCGAAACCGTCATTGCGCCGAAAGGCCTGCCGCACACCTACCGGGTCGAATCGCGCGAAGGCGCGCGTACGCTCACCATCACGCGCGGTTCGGATTTCGAGACGATGCTGCGTCAGGCGAGCCGTCCCGCCGAACAGCCGGAGGTGCCGCCGCAGATGCAACCAACACCGGAAATCATCGCGGCACTGGTGCAGCTCTGCGCAGAAAACGGCATCGACATTGTCGGTCCGCCGCTAGGGTGAGAGGCCGAAACCGCGCATTCTTTCCCTTCTCCCCTTGTGGGCCTGTTGCAAAATTGTGTGGATGTGATTCCCTGTTTTTGAAACAGGGATCTTGCGATGACGACGAAGCCAAGCGGTCAGTTCAGTTTTGTGGAGGCTCTGCTGCCGCAGGGTCTTGGTCGGAGCGGTCGCCTGGACCGGTTGTCGTTGCTGGTGA
>NZ_JAMYOI010000024.1:0-111265 GCF_040319775.1 Mesorhizobium sp. M0870 | reverse complement strand
CACCCCCCCCCCCCCCCCCCCCCCCCCCCAACCCAAAAAAACCACCCCCCCCAACCACACCCCACCCCCCCATCACCCCCACCCCCCCCCCCCCCCACCCCCCCCCACTTTTCGATCTTTCACAGCGCGGCATTTTCACGAAAATTCCAACATGCAATCCCGCCAAAGCGCCGTCCCATGCCGTTTACGCGAAACCGGCATGTTTTTGTACGGCACCTGGAAGAATTTTCTGGCTCAGAAGTAGCGGCGGCGCGCGCGGCTCTCGGTCAGTTCGCGAACCGCTTCGCGGAATTCGCGCAGGCTGGCGCGGATTTCCTCGATTGGCGCTTGCTGCTCGGCATCCTCCACGGCCCGCGAAGGCTCCGCCGATCGCTGATGAGGCTGAGGCGTCTGCTGCTGCGGGAGGGGCGGCTGTGGATAGGACTCGGAAGCAGGCTGAGCCGGATCGGGCTGCTGCCCGGCATTGGCGGCCGGCATGGATTGCGAATAGGGATAGCCCGGCGGCTGCGCGTAGCCCAATGGCTGCGCGTAGGGATAGAGCTGCGGCCCGGAATATGGCCGCTGCTGCACCATGGGAGGCGGCAGTGGCGGCTGCGCCGCCTGCTGCGGATGGCCGCCGGGCTGGAAAGGCGGCGCCGGGGATGCTGTCGCGGCCGCCTGCCGAGGCTCGAAGGCCGGCGCCGACTGGGGATAAGCGCGGTATTGCGGATCCTGCATTGGTTTCGCGTTTTCGGCAGAGGCCCATTCAACGGTATCGAACGGCTCCTCCCGGGATGGCCTGCGGGAGACGGACTTATGCAGTCTCGACAGCAAGGCACCGATCCGGCCGGGACCTTCGGCCGGCGAGACCTCGGCTTGCTGGACAGGCGGTGGCGCGGCCGGCGGTGGTGATGCAGGCGGGGGTGTCGATGGCTGCGGCGCTGGTGTTTGTGGCGGCGCCGGCGGCGCTGCCCGATATGCCTTGTCTTCGTAAGGCGTCCGGCGTTCGTCCGTGCCATGGTCGCGGCGCGAGCGCGAATTGGCGGTGTCACGCAGGCTCTCATAGGCGCCACGCATGGCTCCGAGGCCAATGCCGGAGGCAAAGCCCAGCAACAGGCCGCCGAGCGCGACCACGACCCGCGACGGCCCGTTTGCCTCGAGCGGCGCGAAGGCCTTCGAGATCACGTTGATGTTGGCTGTGTTGATGTCCTTCTGCTCGCCGGTTTCCTTGGCGCGCAGCAGATACTGTTCGTAGACGGAACGCTTGGCGGTCGCCTCGCGCTCCAGTTCGCGCATCGACACCAGGTCGCTGTTGACGTCGCCGCTGCGGACCTTCAGCTGCGCCAGGCGAGAGGCAAGGTCCTGTTCGAGCTGGACCGCGCGCTTGAGGTCGACCTGCAGCGACGAGCCTATACGGCGCAGCTCCGCGGCGATGCGGTCGCGTGCGCCGGCAATCTGGGCATTGAGCGCCTGGAGTTCGGGATGACGCGGGCCGAACCGGATGGCGGCGCGGTCAGCCTCCTGCTTGAGCGACGCATATTGCGAACGCAGATCGCTCATCGTGTTGGAGTTGATCTCCTCCGGCAAGGTGCCGGTGAGGACCGAATTGACGTCGACCGACCGCGCCGAAGCGGCCCGGGCATTCAGCTCCAGCGTGCGGGCGCGGGCAATCGACAGTTGCTCGTTGAGCTTCAGCATCTCGTCATCGCTGATGAGATGGCCCTGCGCGTCGACAAGGTCGTGCGTGGCCCTGAAATCTTCGACCTTGCGCTCGGCGGCCTCGACTCCCTTGCGCAACTCGTCAAGCCGGGCCGTCAGTTCGTCGGTGGCGCGGCCTGCGGTGTCCGACTGTATCTGGCCGAAAGTCTGCAGAAAGACATCCGTCATCGTGTTGGCGATGAGGGCCGATTTCTCGCCATTCTGCGTGGTGGCACTGACGGTGATGACGAAGGTCTTGCCGCCGCGCTCGACCGAAAGGCTCTCGGCCAGATTGCCGACAGCAAGCGCGCGGCGGCGGGCGTCGTCGACACCGCCCGGCCCGTCATTGCGGGACAGGACGGAGCGGATGAGCGACATGACGCTGAGGCCGCCGCCGCCTTGCCCATTGAATTCCGGATCATTGACCAGATTGAGCTTGTCCACGACCTTGTTGAGAACGGTGCCTGATGTCAGCACCCGGACCTGGTTCTCGACGATGGCCAGCGTTGCATCGGAAGCCACGACCGACTGGGTGAGGTCGCGATCGGTGAGCTTCAGGTCGCGTGGGTCGACGATCAGTTCGGTGGTGGCTTCGTATTTCTTCGGCGTCGACAGCGCGATGGTGATGCCGAGCGCGGCGCCCAGTATCGTCGTCGTCACGATCAGCAGCTTCGACTTGCCGACACCGCGCACGACCTGCATCGGGTCGATCAGCGGCTTCCACTGCTGGCTGTCCATGCCGTCGTTTCGGGATACCGACGCGTCGCCCGCAGCGTAAGGTTCCGATGCATGATCGGCGCGACGGGCGCCAGCGGTTTCGGCGGCACTGATTTGTGTCCGTGGCGTGGTTTGCGCGCGGTGCGGCGATGAAGCCCGCTCCTGATCCCCGTCGGTTGCGACCGGATCCGACAGTTTCGGGTTGCGCGCCTCGCGCTGCGAACGGGCGAGGCGATGACGGGTGGCGGCATCCTCGCGCCATGACGGGTCTGCCCGATCGCCTATCGAGACCAGGGACGCGTCGGGTTCGTCGCCGCGCACAGCCTGGCCAAGCGCCAGCAATGAGCGCTCGCGCTTCCAGTCTTCGCGGTTTTCCCTGTCGACCATCGTCTGGAACTTTACCTTTGGCGACCTGCAAACGGCGATTGGCCATTCGTTAAGCCACGCTAAACAGGCATGGAAAACAAAAGGTTAATTTTCCCGCGCCGAAGCGTCGGTTTCTCGCTTCGGTTGCATCTATTTTCGACACAAGCCCAAGCTCCAGAACGGCACGTTAAGTTTTCCGGCCTAGGCTCTCCTCGAGACATGACGCAGGCCAGTGACATACCGCAAAGGCGGCCCCTCGCCCGGATCGGCAGCTTTTTGGCCGAACGACGGGGGCTGCTTCGCGACTATTTCTCGGCGATCAGCGGCGCCGGCGGGCGACTGGTGTTTTCGCTGGCCTATTTCATCGCGTTGGCCAACACGCTGTCCATTTCCGAATTCGGCATGTTCGCCACCGCATCGGCGGCCGGTGTCATGCTGTCGCGCATCCTCGCTTTCGGGTTCATCTCGGCGCTCTACCGCACCGCCACCATCCGCCCCAATCTGATCGGCACCTTCTCCGCCGGCTTCCTGCTGCTCGGCGTGCTGTCGCTGCCGCTGCTGGCCGCGGCCTCGTTCGGCGTCTATCTGCTTTTCTTCGCCGACACCGTGCCGCTGTCGGTGTTTGCGGCAATCGTCTTTGCCGAAGCGCTGTTGTGGCGGCCGGTCGAGGTAGCACTGATCGTCAACAACGGCCTGGGCAAATTCGGCCGCGCCGCGCTGCTGGCCATCCTGGCGACCGCGCTGCGGGCGCTCGGCGCGGTGCTGTTCATGTTCTCAGCACAACACAGCGTCTGGATATGGTCTTGGTTCTATATCGGCGCCAATGCCGCCTCGCTGCTGATTGCCTTCGGCTTCTTCTACCCGCGCCAGAGGCTGCGGCTGCGGGTCGCTCTGTATCTTCGGCGATTGGCCGATTCCATCTATGTGGCCGGCGCCGAAGTGCTGTTCTACCTGCAGATGGAGTTCGACAAGCTGCTGGTGCTGGCGATCGGCGGCCCGCATCTGGCTGGCATCTACGCCATCATCATGCGGCTGGTAGACCTGACGGCCATTCCGATCCGCACCTTCTCGATGATGCTGGTGCAGCGCATGATGCGCGCACCGGAACTGTTGTCACGGCTGGCGGTCAAGAGCGGCATCGAAGGCGGTGTGTTCGCGGTCTCCACGGCAGCGCTGCTGACGCTTGGCATCGTGCTGCACTTCTTCCCCAACGCACTCGGCAAGAATGTCGCCGAGGCTGCCCCGCTGGTGGTGCTGGCGATCTGCGTGCCGGGACTGCGCAATCTTGTCGAATACCAGGCCGAACTTTTGTTCGCGCGCGGCCAGACGCTGGTACGGGCGCTCAATCTCGGCCTGCTCGCCGCGCTGAAGGCACTGTTGCTGACCTATGTGCTGACGACCATCCTCGACACGCCGAATCTGGTGCTATCGCTCAATGTCGTCTTCCTGCTTCTGTATCTCGCCTCGACGCTGCTCACCTATTCGGCGATGCGCAAGCCGGCGAAGGCGATTTAGCACTAAGAGCGGTCTAGCCCGATCAGACGGCGGATGCGGCCGATGTCGGTGCCGATGAAGGACTGCATGCCGATCGCCACCTGCTCCGGCGCCATGGCGGCAACGAAGCGGCGGAACTCGTCATCCGAAAGCGCTTCGCCGGTCCAGTGCACACGGCAGAACTCTTCGGAACCGTGGAAGTGGCCGGCTCCGTCCAGCAGATCATCGACATAGCGGCCGTAGATCATGCATTCGGAGAATTTGCGCGCCCAGCCGACGACCTCGACCCAGTCGCGGCCATGGACCTTCTCGATCTCGCCGCACATGGCCAGCACGCTGTCGCGCCGCCACGCGATCAGCGTCGAGATATAATCATGGATCGACGTCCGGGACGGGTCGATGCCGAGTGCCGATCCCGCATTGCGCGACCAGATGCGATGCTCCTCATGACCTTCGTCCGCCAGGACACCGTCGCGGCGAAACAGGCGCACCTTGCCGTCGCGCCAGAAGGCGCCGCAGTCGAAAGGTTTGAGGAAAGCGACGTCTGAATCGCAGAAGATGAGCACGTCTTGAGATGCATGCCCCGAGATGGCGATGCGGCGCAATTGCTGCACATGCCAGCCGCGCAGCGGCTGGGTCTTCAGGCTGAGCCAGACGCGCCGGCGAAACAGGCTGAGCGGATCGTCGACGGCGTGCAGCCAGCGCGGCAGCAATTCACGCTCGTCGACGACCGTGCGGCGGCCGGTTTCCAATTGGCGAAACAGACTGACGTCGCGATGTTCGACCAGGATGTAATGGTGCGCCGCGCCCGAAACGTGGCGATCAAGTGTCTCGCACAGCAGGCGGCAGCGCTCGAAGTCGGGCGCGTAGCTTGCCGTCACGATTGCCGCCGTCGGTGTCTGCCGCAGCGGGCTTGGCTCGACAGCGGCACCTGGCACGAACCTGCTGTTCACTTGATATCCCTCGCTGCTTCGGGTGTCCGCGAGAATTTCTGCCTGACGACGCGCAGCAGGAACAGGGGGTTGCCGACCACATAGCGGCGCCACAGGCGGCTCGGTTCGACAGCCAACCGGAACAGCCATTCGAGCCGCAGCCGGCGCATCCACAAGGGCGCGCGGGGCACCGCGCCGCTCAGGAAATCAAGCAACGCGCCGACGGCGATCGGCAGCGTGCAATGGCGCGCGTCGATGTGGCGTTCGATCCACAATTCCTGGCGTGGCACGCCCATGGCGACGAGCAGCACGTCGGGCCGAAGCGCGGCGATCCGGTCGACGATTTCCTGCTCCTGCGAAGCAGGGAAATAGCCGTCATGGATCACCACGAAGCTGTGCTGCACCGCCAATGCGGCCAGCTTGACCGACGCCGCTTCGGCATTGACGCGCGTCGCGCCGAGCAGGCCGACGGTGAGCGGCGTCGTTGAGGCCTGCAGGAAGGCCGGGACGAAATCGGTACCGTTCAGATTGTCGGGAAATGGCGCCCCGTAGAGGAGTCTCGCCGCCAGATCGATACCGATGCCGTCGGGCAGGATGAGGAAATCATCGAGTGCCTCGGCGAACACCGGGTCGGTATAGGCGATGTTGGCGTTGTGGGCGTTGAGGAAACTGACCTTGGTGAAGCGCCGCTCGGCAATCAACCGGTTCAGCAGGGCGATGGCATCGTTCCAGCGGACCGCAACCACCGGGATGCCAAGGATCGTCTTCAGCTTGTCGAGCCCGGACGCGGCGCGGGCGGAATGCATGTTCACGCAAACGCCTCCTGCCTGACGGGAGCGAGTTTTTCGAGGCCGAGCCGGATGGCGGCGTCGAGCGCCTTGACCTGCGAGCCCCGGAACGCGCTGCCGTCAACGTCGCGGATGTCGGCCGCCGCGGCCTCGAGTGCCCTGGCGAAGGCGGCGGGATCGTCGGTGACGACGCAATTGGACGGACGGTGGTCGATGCCGCGCAGCGAACGGCTGGTGGCGACGGAAGGCAGGCCGAGCTCGAAGGTTTCGATTGTCTTCAACTGGACGCCGCTGCCTGCGGTGCTGATCAGCGGAATGACGGCAGCACCGCGCACGAACGCCTGCGCGTCGGGCACGCGGCCGACAAATTCAACACCCGGATGCTTCGACGTGACGCCCGAAGGCATGTGGCCGGCGATGCGGATGCGAAAGTCGGGCCGCAGATGCGGCACGACTTTGCCCAGGAACCAGTCGAGGCCGATGCGGTTCGGCTGCCAGGTCCAGGTGCCGATCAGGGCGGCGTCGCAGTCGATGCGGCGCGGGCCTTTCAGGGTTGGCGCGTGGGCACCGGTCACCAGTGGCAGCACCGCCGAGCGGTCGTGCGAGGCGACACCGAGGGCGGCGCGGTCTTCTTCGGCCAGGGTGAAGACGAAGCGCGCCCGGCGGCAGAGACGCTCTTCGACGATCTTGAGCAGCCTCGCCTCGCGGCGAAACAGCAGGCGCTGGAAGAGGCTGCCAGCGGCAGCGGCATTCTCCCGCGCCGAAAGATGCTCGACATTGTGGGCAACGAAGATCGAAGGCCGGTCGGTGAACAGTTTTTCGAAGGCACCGGCGAACTGCACGGAATTCAGGACATAGCCATCAACCGGTCCAGCGCGCTCAATGGCAGCGAGAACATCGCTGTCGGACACGGCGCGCAGCTTGGCCGAGGCGAAGGTGAGGCCCGAAAGCAGCGCCTTGCCGACCCAGGCCAGCTTTTGCCGCGCGGAGGCATTGTCCGTGCGCACGTCGATGGCACCCAGAACCACGGTGTTTTCGGGGTCGGCCGCGGGTTTTCCCGGCCAGGTGAAGCCGATGACGGTTACGCGCGCGCCAGCGCGCCGCAAGGCAGCGATGATCGCAGCGTTGGCGATCTCGTAGCCCGAGGCGAGAGCGCCGTCAGGCACGATCGATGTGGCGAACAGCAGATGCATCTCACCTATCCTGTGGTGTAGCCGGTAGCAAAGTGCGGTGAACCCTTGATTAAGCCAGCACATTCGACGGCCGAAAGTCCCTGTCTGGCGGGCTTCTCCGTGGAAGGTGATTAACGAAACCTTATCAACCGTGGTGCTACCAGAGCCCAACTCACCATGTGGCTGGACGCGGATGATCCCTTTGCCATCGGACGGTTCGGTATCGATCGCTGGACGCACGCCGCGGCTCGACGTCGAGGCCGTCGAAGCCGTCGTCACCTTGCCGACCTTCAAGCGCCCCGAGCAGGTGCTGGAAACGCTGGCGTCGCTGCGCGCGCAGCGAACCGGCAGGCGCTTTGCCGTGATCGTCATGGAAAACGAAGCCGAGGCGCGGGCCGGCGCCAAGGCAGCGCTGCCGCTGTTCGAGCGGGGCGAAATGTCGGGCCTGGTGATCATCGCGCATGAGCGCGGCAATTGCAGCGCCTACAATGCCGGCTGGCAGACGGCCATCCTGCAATTCCCGAACTTCAGGCATCTGCTGGTCATCGACGATGACGAGATCGCCGATCCGCAATGGCTGGAACGGATGTGCCAGGCTGCCGAAACGCTTGGCGCCGATATTGTCGGCGGCCCGCAGGTGCCCATGTTTGCCGACCCTGCCCATGCGCGATGGGCCGAGCATCCGGTGTTCGCGCCGCCTTATCGGGAAACCGGACGCGTGCCGGCGCTCTATTCGTCCGGCAATCTTCTGGTCGGGCGCAACGTGCTGATCGCCATGGGTCCGCCCTTTCTCGATCTCAGATTCAACTTCATGGGCGGCGGCGATTCCGACTTTCTCAGCCGGTCGGCGCAAAAGGGCTTTGTTCTGGGTTGGTGCGCCGAGGCCAAGGTGCTGGAAACCGTTCCGGCGCGGCGTATCGAAGCCGACTGGATCCGTGCCCGCAGCCTGCGCAACGGCGTGATCTCGACACTGGTCGAAAAGAAGAAGCGTGCCGGCACGCCAATGGCCGGCGCCAAAGTGTTGCTGAAGAGCCTGGCACTGCTTGCCGCTTCGCCCTTTCGCGGCCTGATCCGGCTGGCGCGGACCGGATCGCCTGATATCGCCATCTACCCCGTCCATGTGGCGCTGGGCCGCGTGCTGGCCGAATTCGGATATGCCAATGAGCAATACCGCCAGCCTGAGAAAAACTGAGCACGCGCCGCTCAGCGCCGCGTTCACGCGCGAAGGCGTGGCCACCGCCATTGCCGCGCTGCTGTTCACCGTCATCATGGTGTCCTTCCGGCCGTTCCAGCCGGGCGGCGCAGAACTTACCGGTCAAGGCGGCGACATCGTCAACCAGCTTGGCTTCGGCTCGCTCGGCGCCATGTCGATCTTCTCGCTGATGGCCTTTGCCGATCCGCGCGTCGTGCGCTCGCTGCTCAGCCCATCCTGGGTGCTGATGCTGGGCTTCTTTTTCCTGTCGGTGGTCCTGTCGACCGATCCGCCTTCGGCGATGCGCGCCGCCTCCTTCACCCTGATCGGCATCCTGACGATGGCGACGATCCTGGTGCTGCCGCGCGACGCCGAAGCCTTCTCGAAGGTGATCATCTTCACCGCCGTCGTGGTCATGGGCCTTTCCTATCTCGGCCTCATCGTCTTTCCGCACGAGGCGATGCACACCGCCGACTCGCAGGAGCCCGAGCATGCCGGCCTGTGGCGCGGCGTGTTTACCCACAAGAACATCGCCGGGCCGATCATGGCCTGCCTCAGCTTCGCAGGCCTCTATCTCTACCGGCGCGGACAGCGCTACTGGGGCGCCGGGATCTTCCTCGCAGCGATGATCTTCATGCTGCACACCGGCTCCAAGACGACTGCCGGCCTGGTGCCGTTCTCGATCCTGATCGTGATGTTCCCGAGCCTGATAGGCATGCGGCTCGGCACGCCGATCCTGTTTGCGCTGGCGATCGTCGCGACAGCGGTCGGCACGCTGGGCATCGTCTTCCTGCCGCCTGTAAAACATCTGGCGGCGATCTATTTCCCCGGCATGACCTATACCGGCCGCACGACGCTGTGGGAGTTCGCCGGCAGCATGCTGGCGAGGAAGCCATGGACCGGCTACGGCTATGAAAGCTTCTGGGGCACGCCGCTCTTGCTCAACCAGGACCAGCCCTTCGACCGGCCGTGGGACATCAGGACCATCGTGCACGGCCATGACGGCTATCTCGACATCGCCGTGCTGATGGGCATTCCGGCACTGTGCGTGGCGGTCTACACTTTCCTCATCGCGCCGCTGCGCGACTACATGCGCATTCCGTTGCGCAGGGAAAACATCTTTCTCGGCGACTTCTTCATGATGGTGGTGCTGTTCACGGCGCTGAACGCCTTCCTCGAAAGCTTCTTCTTCCATCGCGGCGACCCGGTCTGGCTGTTCTTCGTGCTCGGCGTGCTTGGCCTCAGGCAAGTGTCGCTGCGGCCAATCGCGGTACGCGATCCCGATCGTGGCTCGCGATCCTGACAGGGCTTCCCCAGGGAAGCGCCAGCGTCTATGTGATGGCTTCCTTCGGAGGGCTTTCGATGACGATCAGACTTGTTCTCGCCGGCTGCGGCAATATGGGCTACGCCATGCTCTCGGGCTGGCTGAAATCCGGCAAGCTTGCGCCGTCGGCGGTCTTCGTGGTCGAGCCCAATGCCGATCTGCGCAATCGCGCGGCAGCGCTGGGCTGCGCGACATCAGCCGATGCCGATGGCATACCGGCCGATGCCGTGCCCGATCTCGTCGTCATCGCGGTGAAGCCGCAAGTGATCCGCAACGTGATTGCCGCCTACAAGCGCTTCGGCGACGGCCGCACCACCTTCGTCAGCATCGCCGCCGGCACGCCTGCCGCCACCTTCGAGGAAATCCTCGGCAACCGCGCGCCGGTCGTGCGCTGCATGCCCAACACGCCCGCGGCGATCGGCAAGGGGATGATGGTGGTGTTCTCCAACAGACTGGTGTCCGACGATACCAAGCGTTTCGTCGCCGACCTTTTGTCGGCGAGCGGCGAAGTGGCCACCATCGACGACGAGGGCTTGATGGATGCGGTGACCGCCGTGTCCGGATCGGGGCCGGCCTATATCTTCCATTTCATCGAGGCGCTGACCGTGGCCGCCGAGAAGGCCGGGCTGCCAGCCAAAACCGCCAAGCTGCTCGCCATGCAGACCGTCTACGGCGCTGCCTCGCTTGCCGCAGAAAGCAGCGAAGAGCCGGGCGTGCTGCGCCAGCAGGTGACCAGCCCCAAAGGGACGACGGCCGCGGCGCTGGAGGTGCTGATGGGCGAGGACCGGCTGACAAATCTGCTGACGCAGGCGGTGGAGGCGGCGCGGTTGCGGTCTGTCGAGCTGGGGAAATAATCCTCAGCTTGCCCCGTACAGCATCTCGTCCTGCAGCCGGCGCAAGGCGAACAGCCTCGTCGTCTGGTCGGGCGATGCATTGTCGGCGGTCAGCAACTCGCCTTTCCTGACCGGTTTCAGCACCCTGCCGCCCTCGAGCAGACCGACCGGCACGGCGCGCTGGGCACGGGCTTCGCCGACGGTCATGGTCCAGGAACGGTAGCAGGTCTCGCCGATCGCATCGAAGGTCTCGGCGGCGGCAAGGTCGCGCTTGGCGACGGCGCACACTTCGGCCACCGGCCTCGGCAACGGCACCATGTCGGGCTTGCCGAAAAGCACGATGCGGGCGGCGGTCAGCGGCACCTCCAGCGACGTCAGATGATAGGGCCGGAACAGGCTGTAATAGGGGCCGTGGCCGATATGCAGATCGTCCATGCGCTCGATGATGCGCGGATGCGTCGCCTCGACGATGACGAAGACGCCAGGCGCGACGCCTTTGCCGACCGTGTAGTCGACGACGCCTTTCTTCAACAGCAGACCGCCATCCTCGCGCGGAATGAGCACCTTGGCGAGGTCGTCGCGGTCGGCCTTGGGGCCGTGCATGCCGGGCACATCGGGCACCAGCCCGGTGGCGTTGGCGATGGCGCACATCTCGACCATGGTCTTGGAGCCGTCGACGAACTCGACCAGCATGCGCGGGTTCATGTTGCGGCGGATCGCTTCGGCGCGATAGTCGTCCGGCACGGCATCGTGGTTGAGCGGGTTGTTCTTGCCCTTGCCGGCCGAGACGATGGTCAGCCCGAGTGCCGACGCAAACTCGATCAGTTCCATGCAGCTCGACGGCTCGTCGCCCGCACCCACCGAATAGACGACGCCAAGCCGGTCGGCCTGCTGCTTCAGATAGCAACCGATGGTGACGTCGGCCTCGACGTTCATCATCACAAGATGCTTGCCGTGCTCCATCGCCATGAGGTCGAAGTCGGCGGCGACACCCGGCTTGCCGGTGGCGTCGATGACGACGTCGATCAGCGGATTGGTGACCAGCATCTCGTTCGAGGTGATGGCGATCTTGCCGCTCTCGATGGCGCCGGTGACTTTCGACGCGGTGTCGGCTTCGACCGCCATGGCTTCATCGCCATAGGCGATGCGGATGGCATCGCGCGCGGTGTGCGGGCGGCGCGTCGAGACGGCGCAGATCGAAATGCCTGGCATCAGCATGCCTTGCGTGACCAGATCGGTGCCCATTTCGCCCGAGCCGATGACACCAATGCGCACCGGGCGGCCTTCGGCGGCACGCCTGGCGAGATCACGGGCAAGGCCGGTCAGGGCGACGTTGATCATGCAGGAATGTCCACAGCTTCGTGATTTGGGATCGGATAGCAGGGAACGGGTTCTATTTGCCAACGAAACCCGGTCGCGACCGGCAATTTCCACGAAATCGTCTCGGAAGGGACGTCCTTCGGGGCTCGATTGGCCGAAGCGCAACCAATTGACATCGCAGCGAACAACCCCAATAAAACATTCGTTTGTCAACAAAGGCAAATGTTCACCGACGCGACAGTCGGGAAGCATTCGCCTCTGGCGCAAATTGGGGAGTGTCTTTGCGCCACGGCGTCAAAGGCTGGATGGAGCATCATTGCGAGGCGTCGAGCGAAGGCTCGCGGCTCCAGGGGAGGAAAAATGGATACTGTTCTCGCGGGCCTCAAAGGGGCCATCGATACGCTTGGCCCGACGATCCTGCTGCCAATTGTCATTTTCATCATCGCCGTGGCTCTGGGCGCCAAGGTCAGCAAGGCTTTTCGCGCCGCCGTCACCATCGGCGTCGCCTTCATCGGCATCAATCTGGTGCTTGGCCTGATGTTCACGTCGATTGGCGATGTCGCCAAGGCCATCGTCACCAACACCGGCATTCATCGCGACATCATCGATGTCGGCTGGCCCTCCGCGGCCGCGATCGCCTTCGGCTCGTCGGTCGGCCTCTGGGTCATTCCGGTCGGCATCCTGGTCAATATCGTGCTGTTGCTGACACGCATGACGCGCACGCTCAATGTCGACGTCTGGAATTTCTGGCACTTTGCCTTTGTCGGCTCGCTGGTGGTCGCCGCAACCGACAATCTGGCCTATGGCATCGCGGTCGCAGCACTTGTCGCAGCACTCTCGCTGCTGTTCGCCGACTGGTCCGCGCGCGCGGTACAGCAGTTCTACGGCGTACCCGGCATTTCGGTGCCGCATCTCGCCTCGGCACAGATTCTGCCGATCGCCATTGTGCTCAACTGGATCATGGACCGCATTCCCGGGATCAACCGCATCAACATCAACACGGACACGATCGAGCGCAGGTTCGGCGTGTTCGGCGAACCTGTCGTGATGGGCCTGATCATCGGCCTCGTGCTTGGTGCGATCGCCTTCTACAATGCGGGTGATCTCAGTGTGGTGCTGGCAAAGGTTCTGGGCACCGGCATGACGCTGGCCGCGGTGATGCTGCTGCTGCCGCGGATGGTCAAGATCCTGATGGAGGGGCTGATCCCCGTTTCCGACGCCGCACAGGCGTTCGTGCGCAAGCGCACCGGTGACCGAGAGCTTCTCGTTGGTCTTGATTCGGCGATCCTGATCGGCCATCCGGCCGCGATCTCGTCGTCGCTGATCCTTGTGCCGATCGCGATCATCCTGTCCATCATACTGCCGGGCAACCGCGTCATCCTGTTCGCCGACCTCGCGGTCATCCCCTTCATCGTCGCGATGACCGCGCCGCTGGTCAAAGGCAACGTGTTCCGCATGGTGGTGATCGGCACGGTGACGCTGGCCATCGGCTTCTACGTCGCCAACGCGCTGGCGCCGCTGTTCACAAGCGCTGCTGTCGCATCGGGCTTCAAGTTGCCGGCGGACGCGCTGCAGATCACCTCGGTGGTCGACGGCTTCCTGTGGGTGCCTTACGTGGTCATCGAGGCGATCCAGGGGATGGGGCTTGTCGGCATCATCGTGATCGCGGTGGTCATCGCGGCATTGTTTGTCCTCTACCGCCGCAATCCGCTCGGCTGGGAGCGGGCCGCGGGCGCCGAGGACGAGCCGGCCGAAGAGACGGCCTGACCTGATAGCGTCAACCCTTTAAACCGATCGTGCGCCCTTTCCGGGGCGCACGATTTCATCGACGGAGCAAAGAATGTCCGACGGCCTCATGCAGCTTCTGGACCCCGACGCGATCGTGCTCGGATCCGATGCCTCGACCAATGAGGAGATCATCCGCATCCTGGCGGGCCGGCTGGAGAGACTTGGCTATGTCAAAAGCAGCTATGCCGACGCGGTCGTGCGCCGCGAATTGACCATCCCGACCGGACTGCCGCTGGAACGCTCCGACAATGTCGCGGTGCCGCACACCGATCCGGAGCATGTGCTGAAGCCTGGCATCGCGATGGGCACATTGAAGCAACCAGTCACCTTCGCCAACATGGAGGATCCCGACGAGATGCTGCCGGTCGGCTTCGTCTTCCTGCTTGCCATCAACGACAAGGACAAGCAGATTGAGGCGCTGCAGGCCGTCATGGCCACCATCCAGAACCCGCAAGCCTTGGATGATTTGAGGTCGGCCAGAACCCTCGAAGACGTGCGAGCCGTACTCGGCTGAAACAAGGAGAAGCAGAGATGTCCAGACAGAAAACCATTCTCTTTGCCTGCGGCACGGGCATCGCCACCTCGACCGCGGTCAATGTCGCCGTCACCGAGGAAATGAAGAAACGCGGCCTCACCTTCAACGCCCAGCAGGCAAAGGCCACCGAAGTGCCTGGACTGGCCGACAATGTCGACTTCATCGTCGCAACCACACCGATCTCCGCTTCGGTGACCAAGCCGGTGATCAAGGGCCTCGCCTTCCTCACCGGCATCGGCAAGGACAAGGTGCTGGACGAGATCGAGGCGCAGTTGCGCAAATGACGGCACAGACGCTACGCGCAGGCTGACGCGGCTTCACACCACCCTGACATAGCTCGTCATTCCCGATTTCTGGTGCTCGATGATATGGCAGTGCAGCAGCCAATCGCCGGGATTGTCGGCGACGAAGCCGAGCTGAACCTTCTCGTTGGGCTGGATGAGATAGGTGTCGGAAATCGCAGGCTGAACCTGGCGCGTCGAGGATGACAGCACCTTGAAGCTCATGCCGTGCAGATGCATCGGATGGGATTGCGGCGTCAGGTTCTCCATGTCGATGACGTAGCTTTGGCCAAGCTTCAGTTCGGCCAGAGGCGCGGTCGGATCCTTGGTGTCGCCGGGCCACGGCACTTTGTTGATGGCCCAGAAACTGTAGCCAAGCGAACCGCAGATGCCATCGCTCGGGACGTTTTCCGCCGTGGCGCTCAGTGCCAGGGAAATATGCCTGGCGCTGGCGAGATCCACTTCCGCCACCGGATTGAGCTCCAGCGGCGCGAGATCGCGAATGTCCCGTTTGAGCGAGTTTCCAGTCGCACGCAGGGTCGCCAGGATTTTTGGCTTGGTACCCCTGACGTCCCTCAAGCTGACGATCGCACCTTCCTCGTCGGGCATGCGTATGGCCAGCTCCATGCGCTGGCCGGGTCCAAGCAGCAAGGCATCGGGCGAAAAACGTTCAGGCACCGGATTGCCGTCGAGCGCCATGACACTCGCCTCCGCACCGTCGACGCGAAAAGCGTAGATGCGCGTGACGTCGGTGATGGCGACCCTGAGCCGCACCAGCCCTCCCGCCGGCGCGTCATATTGCGGCTGATCCAGCCAATTGGCGGTGCGCACCGTGCCGTAAGTGCCGGTTCTCGCGGCATCGCGCGGCCGGAACTGGTCGATGAACTGACCGTCGTCGCCGAGGCGCCAGTCGCGCAGGTTGAGGACGATTTCGGCATCGAATTTCGGGTCGTTGGGATTCTCGACCACGATCACGCCGGTCAGGCCATGGCCCATCTGCTCCAGTGTGTTGCAATGCGGGTGGTACCAGAAGGTGCCGGCGTCGGGCGGCGTGAAGGCGTAGTCGAAATGATCGCCGGTATAGACGTAGGGCTGGACCAGGAACGGCACGCCGTCCATCTTGTTTGGAACGCGAATGCCGTGCCAGTGGATAGTCGTCGGATCGTCGATCGCGTTGACAAGGCGTGCAGCGAAGGGCTCGCCCTTTTTCATTCTGAGCACGGGCGGCATTCCGGCGTTACCATAGGTCAGCACATCCCTGGTCTGGCCGACATCCATCAGCTTCGCCTGGATCTTTGCCGTCTGCAAAACCACCGGCTCAGTTGTGGCAGCTGCCAAGCCGCCAAGCCGACCCATGGCCGAAAGCCCGACCCCGCCCGCTATCGCTGCCGTTTTCAAAAGCCTGCGGCGTGTGAGTAAGGTCATTCGGCGCTCCAACTGCAAAGGCGACTGCCCGCGAAGGTGTAACCGCCGCGCCATGGATCACAAGCCGGGAACCCGCGCAAATTCTGTTGAGGGCATGCCGTCGCTATTCAGCCGCCTCGGCGTAGTGTGCCGGCACGTAGTTGAGGATGGGGCCAAGCCAGCGCTCGACCTCGGCCAAGGGCATTGCCTTGCGGCGTGCATAATCTTCGACCTGGTCGCGTTCGACCTTGGCGACGCCGAAATAGTAGCTTTCGGGATGCGACAGATAGATCCCCGACACGGACGAGCCCGGCCACATCGCATAGCTTTCGGTCAGGCTCACGCCCGCATTGCCCTCACCGTCAAGCAGCCGGAACAGCGTCGCCTTCTCGGTGTGATCCGGCTGCGCCGGATAGCCGGGCGCCGGACGGATGCCGCGGTAAGGTTCGCCGATCAGCTCGTCGGGCGCCAAGGCTTCGTCGGGAGTATAACCCCAGAATTCCTTGCGCACCTTCTCGTGCATGCGCTCGGCAAAGGCTTCGGCGAAGCGGTCCGCCAGCGCCTTGACCATGATCGACGAATAGTCGTCGTTCGCCCGCTCGAACCGTTCGGCGATCGCCACCTCCTCGATGCCGGCGGTGACGATGAAGCCGCCGATGTAGTCGGGCTTTCCGCTGTCGGCCGGCGCGACAAAATCCGACAGCGCGACATTGGCCTTGCCGTCGCGCTTGGTCAGTTGCTGGCGCAAGGTAAAGAAGGTCGCCAGTTCCTGCGACCGCTTTTCGTCCGTGAACAGCCTGATGTCGTCGCCGACGGCATTGGCCGGCCAGAAGCCGATGACGCCGCGCGGGGCGAACCATTTTTCGGCGATGATCTTTTTCAGCATCGCCTGCGCATCCTCGAACAGCTGGCGCGCGGCGGCGCCTTGCGCCTCGTCTTCGAGAATTTTGGGATAACGGCCCTTCAGCTCCCAGGTCTGGAAGAACGGCGTCCAATCGATGTAGCGCGCGAGTTCGGTGAGATCCCAGTTCTCGAACACCTTGACGCCGGTAAAAGACGGCTTCGGCGGCTCGTAGGCAGACCAGTCGATCCGGTGCGCATTGGCCCTCGCCTTGGCCAGCGGCAGCCGTTGCTTGTCGGCTTCGGAGCGGGCATGTGCATCCGCGACCTTCTTGTATTCGGTGCGCACCGTGTCGACATAGCCGCCCTTGCTCTCGTTCGACAGCAAGGACGACACGACGCCGACCGCCCGGCTGGCGTCGGTGACGTAGACCGTCTGCCCCTTGCTGTAGCGCGGGTGGATCTTCACCGCCGTGTGCACGCGGCTGGTCGTCGCGCCGCCGATCAGCAGCGGAATGTCGAAGCCTTCACGCTCCATCTCGGCGGCCATGTGCACCATTTCATCGAGGGATGGCGTGATCAGGCCGGACAGGCCGATGATGTCGACATTTTGGTCGCGCGCCGTCTGCAGGATTTTCGCTGCCGGCACCATGACGCCGAGATCGATGATCTCGTAATTGTTGCAGGCCAGCACGACGCCGACGATGTTCTTGCCAATATCGTGGACATCGCCCTTCACCGTCGCCATCAGGATCTTGCCCGCGGTCTGGCGTTCGCCATTGTCGATGCCGTTGGCGGCGTTGGCCACCTTCTCGGCCTCCATATGCGGCAGCAGCCCGGCCACCGCCTGCTTCATCACACGCGCCGACTTAACCACCTGCGGCAGGAACATCTTGCCCGCGCCGAACAGGTCGCCGACGACGTTCATGCCGGCCATCAGCGGGCCTTCGATGACATGGAGCGGGCGCTCGGCGGCAAGCCGCGCTTCCTCAGTGTCGGCGTCGATGAATTCGGTGATGCCGTTGACCAGTGCATGGCCGATCCGCTGTTCGACAGTCCATTCGCGCCAGGCGAGATCGCGCTCCTGCGCTTCCTTGCCGGCCGTGCCCTTGAAGCGTTCGGCGATCTCCAGCATGCGTTCGGTGGCGGTGCCGCCGGCCTTGGGCATGCGGTTGAGCACGACATCCTCGCAGGCTTCGCGCAGTGCCGGCTCGATCGTATCGTAGACGGCGAGCTGACCGGCATTGACGATGCCCATGTCCATGCCGCGCTGGATGGCATGGTAGAGGAACACGGCATGCATGGCCTCCCGCACCGGCTCGTTGCCGCGGAACGAGAAGGAGAGGTTCGACACACCGCCGGAAATGTGGACATGCGGCAGCGTCGCGGTGATCTCGCCCGCCGCCTCGATGAAGTCGACGCCGTGATTGTCGTGCTCCTCGATGCCGGTGGCGATGGCGAACACGTTCGGATCGAAGACGATGTCCTCGGGCGGGAAGCCGGCCTGTTCGGTCAAAAGCTTGTAGGCGCGGGTGCATATCTCCACCTTGCGCGCTTTGGTGTCGGCCTGGCCATCCTCGTCGAACGCCATGACGACCACGGCGGCGCCATAAGCGCGCACGAGCCTTGCATGATGCAGGAATGCCGCCTCGCCTTCCTTCATCGAGATGGAGTTGACCAGCGGCTTGCCCTGCACGCATTTCAGGCCAGCCTCGATGATCTCCCATTTGGAACTGTCGACCATGACCGGGACACGGGCGATGTCCGGTTCGGCGGCGATCAGGTTGAGATACTCCACCATCGCCTTCTTCGAATCGATCAGGCCTTCGTCCATATTGATGTCGATGATCTGCGCGCCATTGGCGACCTGGTCGCGCGCCACGTCGAGCGCGGCGACATAGTCACCCGCCGTGATCAGCTTCCTGAACTTGGCCGACCCGGTAACATTGGTGCGCTCGCCTACATTGACGAAGGGAATTTCGTCCGTCAGCGTGAACGGCTCCAACCCGGACAGGCGCATCTTGCGCTCGATGTCGGGAATGGCGCGTGGCGGATACTTTTTCACCGCCTCGGCGATGGCGCGGATGTGCTCGGGCGTCGAACCGCAGCAGCCGCCGACGACATTGACCAGTCCCTCGCGGGCAAACTCCTCGATCTGCGCGGCCATGAAGTCCGGGCTCTCGTCATACCGACCGAATTCATTGGGCAGGCCGGCATTCGGATAGGCGCAGGTGAAGGTGTTGGCGACGCCTGAAATCTCGGCCAGATGCGCGCGCATGGCGTTGGCGCCGAGCGCGCAGTTGAGGCCGATGGTGAACGGGCTGGCGTGGCGCACCGAATGCCAGAAGGCCGTCGGCGTCTGGCCCGACAGCGTGCGGCCGGAGAGGTCCGTGATGGTGCCCGAAATCATCACCGGCAGGCGCACGCCCTTCTCGATGAAGATCTCTTCCGCTGCAAAGATCGCCGCCTTGGCGTTCAGCGTGTCGAAGATGGTCTCTATCAGGATGATGTCGGCGCCACCGTCGATCAGGCCGCGCAGCTGCTCGCCATAGGCGAGGCGCAGATCGTCGAAGGTCACGGCGCGATAGCCGGGATTGTTGACGTCGGGCGACATCGAGGCGGTGCGGTTGGTCGGCCCGAGTGCACCGGCGACAAAGCGGCGCTTGCCGTCCTGCTGCTCGGCCCGAACAGCGGCGCGCCGCACCAGCCGCGCGCCATCGCGGTTCAGCGCGTAGACGGCATCCTCCATGCCGTAATCGGCCTGGGCGATCGAGGTCGAGGAGAAGGTGTTGGTTTCGAGGATATCGGCGCCTGCGATGGCGTATTGATAGTGAATCTCCTCGATCGCCTTCGGCTGCGTCAGGATCAGAAGATCGTTGTTGCCTTGCTGGTGGCAGGCGCAGCCGGCGAAGGCCTCGCCGCGAAACTGGTCCTCGTCAAAGCCGAGGCCCTGGATCTGCGTGCCCATGGCGCCATCGAGGATGAGGATGCGTTCGCGTGCTGCTGCCGTCAGCGCGGCAAGCACTTCCGAGCCGTCCGGTTTTGCCGCGACGGGGCCGAACAAATCGTCCAGCGATGCAGAATTCTGCGACATTTTTTATCCCTTTGGCGACAGGCCTTTTCATGTCACATAAGGATATCTTTATGTCAATATACGGTAGGTGCACGTGATTGTCACCCACCTGTCTCGAAGGCGGGGTCTGTGGCGCCGGTTTTCCGACGGACCTACGCTCTGTCGAAGCTTGCCAGGAAGCGGGCGAAGACCGGATTGAAGCGATCCGGCGAATCCCAGAACGGCGCGTGGCCGGATTTGTCGAGCAGATGGGCCTTGCCTTCCCATAGATTGGAGAATTTCACAGCGGAGACGAAATCGGTGTTGACGAATGGCTCGTCGATGCCGTTCAGAACGGCGATCGGCGGCGTCTTGCCGGCCACGATCTCGCGCTGGTTCCGCCCGGTGCCGGCCGCGAACTTTTCGAACATCAGGCGCCGCGCCCTTCCATCGGTGCGCGCCACCGTGTCGATGAGAAACGGCTCGAACGGCTCGCCGCAGGTGCTGCGCGCATAGGCCTGGACATCCGCGTCAGTGAAGGTTTCCTGCCCGGCAAGGTGCATATGCGGGCTCGGCTTGAAGCCGTTGCCGACCTCCTCGGGCGAGACGGGCGGCGTGCCGGTGATCATCAGGCCAAGCAGGCCGGGAAAGCGGTCGATCATCTCAAGCCCGATATGGCCGCCGAGCGACCAGCCGAAGACGATGGCCTTGTCGATGCCGAGCAGCCCGAGCACTTCGGTCATGGCGTCGGCATAGCCTTCCATGCTGTAGGAACGCTCCGGATCGATCGCATCGGCGGACGCTCCATGGCCGGGCAAGTCGGGAGCGATGAGATGGTAGCGCTCGCCCAACATGCTGTCCAACTGGTTGCGGAAAACGGCGCTGGAAGATGAATTGCCGTGGATCAGCATGACAGCGGTGCCTTCGCCACCGGTCTGGCGAACAGCGATCTTGCCGTGGCTGGTTTCAAGGGTCTTCTGCGAGATCGTCATTGTCCGCTCCGTCGGGAATTGCCCTGTTTTAATGCAGTTGCGCAGCAAAGCGCCACGGCTTCCATACCTTTGCGGGAACCATCTTCCCGGCTAGGTTGCGTTGAAAAATCCTTTTCAAATAAGAACAATTATGCGTAGATTGTCAATTATCCAACTCCCGATGAACGGGAGGAAAACAGGGAACAGCACGATGAAGCCCAAATCCGCCGCAAGTCGAATCCGCCATATGCTGATGAGCACGACGCTGATCGGCATGTTTGCCGTGTCAGGCGCCCCCGCCTTTGCCGAAATCGTCAAGATCGGCCTGCTTGCGCCGCTGACCGGCCCTGCCGCGGCGGACGGCCAGGAATTCCAGCGCGGCGTGCAGATGGCCATCGACGAGGCCAACGCAGCCGGCGGCGTTGCCGGGGATACGTTCGAACTGGTGGTCGGCGACGTCAAGGATCAGTCCGCCGGCAACGTCACCAGCGCGGTCGAGCGCCTGCTTGGCGATCCGGGCGTGCACTTCATGCTGACCGGCTATGCCAGCCTGACCAATTTCGAGATCGACAACATGGCCGAAGCGGAAATGCCTTACATGCTGGCGGCCACCTCGCAGCAGACCAGGGACATCATCGCGCCGAGCCCCGATAAATACATGTGCTGCTGGTCGCTGACGCCTTCCTTCGACGCCTACAACACCGACGTCACCCTGTTCGTCGAGAAGCTCGCGGCCGACGGCAAGATCACCTTGCCGACCAAGAAGGTCGCCATCATCTCGTCCGACAACGCTTATTCGAAGACCATCTCCGAAGGCATGAAGAAGACCTTCAAGGAGAAGGGCTGGACCATCACCGTCGACGAGATCGTGCCCTTCGGCGAAGTGACCGACTGGCGTTCGATCCTCGCCAAGGTGCGCGAGAACGTTCCCGACGTCGTCATCAACACCGACTATCTGCCGGGCAATTCGGCGTCCTTCCTGAACCAGTTCCTCGAGCAGCCGACCAAGAGCCTCGTCTTCCTGCAATACGCACCGAGCGTTCCGGAATTCGTCGAACTGACCGGCAAGAAGTCGGATGGTGTCATCTACAACCTGCTCGGCGGCGCGCTGACGACGCCGAAGAACCCGCGGGCCGACGAGGTGGCAGCCAAGTTCAAGGCAAAATACGGCGTCGAGAGCGGCACCTACGGCATCGGCCTCTACGAAATGACCAATGTCTATTTCGACGCGGTCAAGAAGGTCGGCGGCGCATCCGACCATGCGGCGATCATGAAGGCGCTGTCGGAGACCGACAAGCAGGTCGCCGAAGGGCGGCTGAAATTCGATCCCGCCACCCACCTTGCCACACAGGGCGACGACTACATCCCGATCACCTTCTTCCAGATTTGGGACGGCCAGCGCACGCTGATCTCTCCGGAGAAATACGCCACCGGCGCCTTCAAGCTCCAGCCCTGGATGAAGTAGGGAATGGCCCTGCTTGAACTGGACGACGTGTCGAAGGCCTTCGGTTCGCTGAAGGCCGTCGACGGCGTGTCTTTCAAGGTCGAGGCCGGCGAGATCTTCGGTATCGCCGGCCCGAACGGCAGCGGCAAGAGCACGCTGTTCAACATCATCACCGGCATCCCGTTCGGCCCCGACCGGGGCAACATCCGCTTTGACGGCATTGCCATAAACGGCAAATCGGGACACGCCATCGCGCGCCTCGGCCTCGCCCGCACGTTTCAGCGCGAGACCAGCTTCGACGGGCTGACCGTGTTCGAGAACGCGCTGATCGGCGCCAGTTACGGCAAGCAGGAAAAGACAGCGGCCACGGCCCGCAATGCCGCCGCCGAGGCGCTGGAGTTCGTCGGTCTGGGATCTCAGTCGTTCGGCCGGCTTGCCGGCGAATTATCCGTGTTCGAGCGCAAATGCCTGATGCTTGCCACCGCGATTGCCATGCAGCCGCGCATGCTCTTGCTCGACGAGCCGGCATCGAGCCTGACCAAGCCCGAGATCGAGACGTCGATCGGCCTGATCCGCCGCACCGCCGAGCGCGGCATCACCATCCTTCTGATCGAGCACGTGCTGACCTTCCTGATGAGCCTTTCGCAGCATCTGCTGGTGCTCAACAATGGCCGTGTCCTGGCCGCCGGCGATCCGGCAGGCGTAATCGCCGATCCGCGCGTCATCGAAGCCTACCTCGGCACGAGGAGGTCGGCGGCGTGAACCCCATTCTCAGCGTCGAAGGCGTCACCGCCGGCTATGGCCGCGTCACCGTGCTGCACGATATCTCGCTGGAGGCCGGCCGTTTCGGCAATGTCGGCCTGTTCGGCCCCAACGGCCATGGCAAGACGACGCTGCTGCGCGCAGTCTCCGGGCTGCTGCAGCCGAAGAGCGGCCGCATCCTGTTCGACGGGCAAGACATTGCCGGCCGCAGCGCACGCGCCATCGTCGGCGCCGGCCTGATCCATGTGCCGCAAGGCAACCGGCTGTTTCCCGATCTCTCGATCGCCGACTGCATGGCGCTCGGAGCCTATTCGCCGCGGGCCCGGCCGCATGAGGCGGAGAACCGCGAGAAGGTGATCAAGCTGTTTCCGAAACTGGCGGAACGCTGGCGCCAGCGCGTGCGCACATTGTCGGGCGGCGAGCGCCAGATGGTGTCGATCGGCACCGCGCTGATGAGCCATCCGCGCCTGCTGATCCTCGACGAGCCGACGCTGGGGCTGGCACCCAAGATCAAGGACGAACTCTGCGCCTCCGTCATGGACATTTCGCGCGGCGGCGTGCCGCTGATCGTCGTCGAGCAGGATATCGAATTTCTGCTGGAACTGACGCAGCAACTCTACCTCGTCAACCATGGCGCCGTTGCGACCGAGATCAAGCCGGGCGAAAGCCTCGACCACGGCGAGATCATGTCGATGTATTTTGGCCATTAGGAAAATCCGAAGATGAGCGCATTGGCGGAAATCCTGTTCGGCGGCCTGTTCCAGGGCTCGCTCTACGCCATGATGGCGGTTGGGCTCGCTCTCGTCTGGACGACGATCGGCGTGTTCAATTTCAGCCATGGCGTGTTCATGATGCTGGGCGCCTACATCGCCTGGCAGCTGGTCGAACTCGGCCTGCCGGCGGCGGTCGCCTTTCCCATCGCCGTCGTCGTCATGGCCGGCGTCGGCTGGATCCTGCAGGCGAGCGTCGTGCGGCCGCTGATCGGCCGACCCAACATCGTGCTGGTCGTCGTCATCACCACGCTGGCAGCCGGGTCGCTGATCGAGAACGGCGCGCTGACCATCTGGGGACCGCGCTCGAAGCAGATCCCGGCGCTGATCGCCGGCAACACCACCATCGGCGGCGTCGGCGTCTCCCTGCACCAGATCGCCATCATCGTCATCACGCCGCTGATCCTGACCGCACTTTGGATGTTCCTCAACCGCACGCGGCTCGGGCTGGCGCTGCGCGCCGTGGCGCAAAACGAAGATGCCAGCCACCTTGTCGGGCTGAACGTCACCGCGCTCTATGGGCTGGCCTTCGCCATCGCCGCTTCGCTCGCCGGGCTCGCCGGCATCTTCATGGGCGGCTACCGTTTCATGTCGCCGGTGATGGGCAGCGACCCGCTGCTCAAGGCGCTGATCGTCGTCGTCTTCGGCGGCATATCGAGCATATCGGGCCCGATCTTCGCCGCCTATCTGATCGGCTTCTTCGAGGCAGCCTGCAGCTATTATTTCGGCTTGTACTGGACGCCGGCGCTGCTGTTCGGCGTGCTCATCCTGACCCTGATGGTGCGCCCCGAGGGCATCTTCGCCAGCCGCTCCCGAGGCCTAGCATGACCGACACGACATCGCTGATCGCGCCTGGCCACGCCGAGGCGGCAACCCCGATCGCTCCAGGCCGCACGCCGTGGAAGCAGGAGGCCATCGGCTTCGTGCTCGGCTTCGCGCTGCTGGCGCTGCTGCCGCTGATCTTCGGTGACACCTATGCCCGCCACATCCTGATCATGGCCTTCATCTATGCGATCGTCGCCTCGAACTGGGATCTTAGCCTCGGCTATGGCGGCGTTTTCAATTTCGGCCATCTGGCGCTGTTCGGCATCGGCGTCTATGCCTACAGCCTGCTGACCAAGCTGGCCGAATTCGACCCGTGGATCGCGCTGTTTGCCAGCGGTGTCATCGCCACGCTGGCGGCGATCCTTGTGACCATCCCGATCCTGCGGCTGAAGGGCATCTACATCATCCTGGTCACTTTCGGCTTCGCGCAGTTGGTCATGCAGGTCATCATCAGCCAGTCCGCCATCACCGGCGGCACGCAAGGGCTGGTGCGCATTCCCGGACTTTACGTGTTCGACCACAATATGGTCCGTGACGGCAAGTCAGCCTATTTCTACATCGCGCTGGCGCTGCTGGTGGCGAGCACGCTGTTCCTGCGCGTGTTCGTGCGCTCACGCGCCGGGGCCAGTATCGTCGCCTTGCGCGACAATGAGGAATACGCCGTCAGCCGCGGCGTCTCGATCGTGCGCCAGCGCATGCTGACGCTTGCCGCGAGCGCCTTCTTCACCGGCATCGCCGGTGCCTTTTACGCCGCCTACCAGCGCAATGCCTCGATCGACGTCTTCGGCATGAGCCTGGCGACCATCATCCTGTCGATGGTGCTGCTTGGCGGCACCAGCACCATCTACGGCGCCATCATCGCCTCCTTCGTGCTGACGATCTTCGCCGAATGGATGGCCGATTTCGGCGCGTGGCGGCCGATGATCACGGCGGTGCTGATCATCGGCGTGATGCTGGCCTACCCGAGCGGCCTGGTCGGCATGATCAAGGCTTCATGGGACGCCGTCGCCGGACGCCTGAAACGCCCGGCCTGACCGTTTCGGAATAGCGGCTCCGCGTTAGAGCATTTCACCGTTTCAGAGAAACGGCGAGCTGCTCTAACTCTTTGTTTTGGAGCAATTCTGGACGGAAAACCGCTTCACACTTTTCCTAGAATTGCTCTAACGGATGCCGCACCAGTCGATGACCGAAGCGGCGATCACCTTGGCGGTCTCGACCACCGATTCGACCTCGACATATTCGTCGGAACCGTGAAACCCGTCGCCCGACGGGCCGAAGATGACACCATCGACGCCGGCGCCGGCATAGTGCGCGGCATCGCACACGGCGACGAAGCCGCGCGCCTGCGGCGCCTTGCCGACCATGGCCTTGCGCTTCATCAGCGATGTCACCAGCGGATGATCGACCGGCGTGTTCATCGGCGGGAAATATAGCCCGCCGAGCTCCCATTGGATCGCAGGCGGGTTGTCGCGCAGCCACGCATCGGTCTGGGCGAAATGGTGGACGAACGTCTCGAAATCGCGGCGGTAGTCGGCCGAGTTCTCATCAGGCAGGAATTTCATGTCGAGATCGAGCACCGCGACATCGGGAATGATGGCTGGGTTGGTCATGACGGTCGGCAGGCCGTGTTCGCCAAGGCCGGTGCCGCCATGCATGACGCCGATGTTGATCGTGTTCATACCGAGCGGCAGCAATGGATGGGATTTCGCCCGCGTCCGGTCCAGCTCATACTGGCGCACGGCGGCAATGAAGCGGGCAGCGATCTCGATGGCGTTGACGCCCGGCTCCAGCCGGTCCTTGTCGTGGCGCTGCGGATAAATCTCGTTGTAGCGCAGCGCCGAATGGGCGTTGCGGCCGCGGATCGTCACCCGCGCCCATTCGAGCCCGCCTTCGACCGGCAGGACATCGCCCCAGGTCGGTTCGGCGACCAGCACCGCCTTGGCCAGCTTGCCCTTATTCACCGCGTCCATGGCGCCGAAGCCGCCGGCTTCCTCGTCGACGACGGAATGGATGGCCAGCCGGCCCTGCAGCGTGATGCCCGCCTTGCGGATCGCATGTGCTGCGGCGACGCAAGCGGCGACGCCGCCCTTCATGTCGACGGCGCCGCGGCCATAAAGGCGGCCATTGGTGATCTCGCCGCCGAACGGATCCACCGACCAGTCCTTCATCGCGCCGACCGGCACGACGTCGATGTGGCCGCACAGGATCAGGCTGCGGTCCTCGTCTCCCGCCCATTCGCCGACCAGATTGGGCCGGCCGGGCAAGGCATCCCATTGCTCGGTCTTGAACCCGTCCTGCCTGAGGATCGGTTCGAGCAGCGCCTGGACATCCGCCTCGCGGTTGATCGCCGGGTTGGGCTCGAATTTGGGGTTGACCGAAGGGATGCGAACCATGTCGCGGGTCAGGCCGATCAACCAGTCGCGATCGGTCTCGATCTCAGCCTGCACGGCATCGATGATGGTCTGGTTGTCGGGCATTGTCGCTTCCTTCTCTGCGTCGCGGCGCTTTGCAATCGCTGCACTGGGCGCAACGACACTATTTCCTTGTGGTTTTGGATTTGGCGGCGTCGTCGGCCGATGACGACAGGGCGGTATCGAGCGTGACCGCATTGGCGCTGCGGATCCTTTCGATGTCCTCGATGCGCTTGCGCACCCCGGCGCCGTGGCTCTCCAGCGCGTGGGCAAACACGGTTTCCATCTGGGCAACGGCCGTCGCCAGCGTGTCGAACGGCGAGTTGGCGTCGATCGCGGCGACCATGGTCAGGTCCGCTATGTCAGATATCGGCGACAGCCAGACATCGGTGAACAGCAGGATGGAGACGCCGCGCTCCTTGGCCTGCTGGGCAAAGCTCACCACGTCCGACTGGTAACGCCGGTAGTCGAACACGACGAGGAGGTCGCGCTTGCCAAGGTCGATCAACAGGTCGAAATCGGCGGGGCTCAACGAACCGATGTCGCGCACGCCGGAGCGGAACTGCAGGAGGTAGCCGGCCAGCATGGAGGCGATATGCCGGCTGAACCGGCCGCCCAGCAGCACGACCTGGCCCTTGCTCTCCAGCAGCATGTTGACGGCGCGCGTGTAGGCCTGCACCGGCACTGCCGTGCGGGTGCGCTCCAGGCTGTCTGAAACCGAATGGAAATAGGCAAGTGCGGTGCCTTCGCTGGAGCCGCCCGGACGCTTGGCCTCCATCATCAAAAGCGGCGAATGCAGCCTGGATTCGACTTCGGTGAGCAGGCGTGCCTGGAAGTCGGCAAAGCCGACATAGCCAAGCTTGGTCATCAGCCGCGTCACGCTCGGGTCGCTGACGCCGGCGCGCCGTGCCAGCCGGGTCGCGGTGCCCAGCCCCGACATCGGATAATCGGCGAGCAGGACCTGGACGATCTTCTCTTCCGCGGAGGTGAACGCCACGGTCGTATTGGCCAGTTCTTCGCGGATCGACATTGTCATCGCCTATCGTCGACGGAAAGACAATTATCTTACAATTTCGCACATGTTTGTCAAATTTGGAACTTTTCTTACAGAACCATCGAGAGTTCGGCATGACTTGCAATCCCATGACAGCCAAGCCAGTCGTGCAACACATCCACGTCGGCTCGAACGAGGGCTTGCGTCTATCTGAAGCTGGCGATGGGCAGGAACTTGACCGCTGAACCGGTGAAGCGTCGGTGATCGGAGGTCTGTCCTCGCGGCTGGAATCCATCGAGATAGATGTGCTCCGGCGCTGTGCGGATGAGATTGGCGGCAATGACGGACGCCGCCGCAGGGCTAGCTCCGCCGGCGATGCCACGACCCGTCTCAATCAGCCGGCCGGACAACGCTGCCGGCACGATGACCGCGGTGGCTTCGGGATCGAGATTTGGCTGGACACGGTCGGCCTTCGGGCTGGTCCTGACGCGATCTTCGGGCTTCGATTGGGCAACCGAGACCCGCTGGCCGGCCAACCCATTGTGGCCGTCATCGGCGTGGTTCAAGGCCAGCAAGGCAGCGACCGCATCGCCGGCTTTGTCTGCTTCAGGCTGGCGCATCGGGCTTGTCAAGCTTTCCGGTCGCCATGTCGGCAACGGGATGTTGAGCGCCACAAGGTCCGGCGCGCCGCTCGCGGGGCCGGCATCCGACTTGCCCGAGGGAATTTCAGCATCGGTTGCCGCTGGATTGGCCAGTTCGGCCCGCGCCGTGGAAGCGTTGGCTGTTGCAAGTTGCGCGATTTGCGGGGTCGGAATGCTGGTCGTTGGCCCGGTGCGCGGGGCGAAGGCTGGCAGCGGCACTGAGCCCGGCGCCATCGCCATGACGATCGCTTCAGGCGTCTTTCCTTCCGGCCCAATCGACGATTCTTCGACCCGATCGACGGAAGCCATCTGGATGTCAGCGCGCTGGGCATCCTGCGGCGGCACGATCGCGATGCCGGCGGGCCTGGGTTCAACGGACTTGGCCGGCTTGCGTGGCGCCGGCACCGCTTCGGCGACATCATCGGTCTCGTCCGCGCCGCGCCCGCCCAAAAGCGTCGCCAGCAGGCCGCGCGGCCTGCGTTGGCCGCCGTCGGCACTTGCCAGGTCGATGTTGGGCGCGCCGGTGCCCTTGCGCGACTTGTAGGCGGCAAACGCCTGCCCATAACCGGGCAGCGGTTTGCCGTCGCTCGGCACATGCAGCGTATTGCCGTTCGGGAATACCCTTGCGAGTTCCTGGCGGCTGATGCCAGGCCAATGCCGCACATTGCCGACATCCATATGTATGAAAGGCGAGCCGGAGGTCGGGTAATAGCCTACGCCGCCGCCCTGCATCTTGAGGCCGATGTCGCGCAGCTTCTTCAGCGGCACATCCGGCAGGAAGAAGTCCATCGCGCGGCCAACCATGTGTTGGCTTTCCCGAGCCACGCCCTTCGAGCGGCTGCGCAGCATGGCGTTCGTCGCTGGCGACCGATAGGCGCTGACCACGTGAATATAGGCTGTCGAGCCGCTGGCGCGATAGGCCTGCCAGACAAGATCGAGCAGGCGCGGATCCATCTTCGTCGGTTCGTTGCGACGCCAGTCGCGCAGCATCAAATTGATCTTCTTCAATCCCGCCGGATCATAGCGCCCATTGCGCTTGAACACGATTTCAGCCTTCTCGCCCGTATGGAGATGTTGAATCTTCAAAGCACGCGTCTCCGCGAACGCGCCGGTAACGAACAGACATAAGAACGCTGCCATGATGGCCGGCAGTGTCCAAAGACGGGAAGCACCGGGGGCGTTTTGCACGTTTTCGCTCACGTTCATGCCTTGCACGTTCTTTTGTTTCGGGCGGTTTTAGGTTCCGCCCAGATCAGGAGCCTTTCGGCCCTCTTCCTGACAAGCATGGACTTGACCGACGCAGACGGGCATCCATGCCACAATACGTCATGTCGATGAACAGCATCTTGGTTAACGAATCGTGTCTTGCCGGGAATGCGCTTCGGCTGGAGTTGCCTGTGGCAGCCATTTTCTGGAGCAATGCACCGCTGATGAGGTCCGCCAGCACGACGGCCGCGCCGTTCCCGTGTAGCCGCCTCGCCCTTGCAAATGCAGAGGACGAATGTGCGGCAACAAGGATGTTGGAAACTGGTGCTGCGAGAGAGGATTGAACTCTCGACCTCTCCCTTACCAAGGGAGTGCTCTACCACTGAGCTACCGCAGCCGCTGATGGGGGGGCTTCTGCCATATCGAACCGGCAAGCGCAAGGCCAAGCGCAACGCTTCTGTGAAAGCCTTTGCCGGATAGCTTTTAATGACATGGGGGCGCCACAATGTTGGCTATCCCTGAATGGCGGGCTGGCTGCTCACGGGCCAGAGCGGGACAATGGATGACAAGGCAATTCCAGTGAAAAAGGATGGTCCACCGAATAACAGCGCAACAATCCGCAAGGATCGGCTGGCAGAGCAATTGCGCGCCAATCTGCAGAAGCGCAAGGCGCAGTCACGCTCGCGGCGCACCGGAGATGCAGATCAACGGCCGGACGGGCTCGCTGCATCGAAGGAAATACAAAAAGATTAACTCAAATCGGCCACTCTTGGCCCGGGGTGGGCGAAATCCCATTTCTTGAACCAGCGTAATTCTTGAACCAGATCGGCCAATGGTCTAGACGGGCCGCTACTCAAACGATTGAACCGGCCCTGTTTGGCCGAGAGGGACTTTCTTCCATGGATCGCATCAGAATTGTCGGGGGCAACCAGCTCTCCGGAAGCATTCCGATCTCGGGCGCGAAAAACGCGGCGTTGCCTTTGATGATCGCCTCGCTTTTGACCGACGACACGCTGACGCTGGAAAACGTGCCGCATCTGGCCGATGTCGAGCAACTGATCCGCATCCTGGGCAACCACGGCGTCGATTATTCGGTCAATGGCCGCCGCGAGAAGCAGAATGAGGGCTATTCGCGCACCATCAACTTCTCCGCCCGCAACATCGTCGACACCACAGCGCCCTACGAGCTGGTGTCGAAGATGCGCGCCTCGTTCTGGGTGATCGGCCCGCTGCTGGCCCGCATGGGCGAAGCAAAAGTGTCGCTGCCGGGCGGTTGCGCCATCGGCACGCGGCCGGTCGATCTGTTCCTCGAGGGCCTGCAGGCGCTGGGTGCCGACATCGACGTCGACACCGGCTATGTCATCGCCAAGACAAGGAATGGCCGCCTTGTCGGCAACCGCTATATCTTCCCGAAGGTCTCGGTCGGCGCCACCCATGTGCTGATGATGGCCGCGGCGCTCGCCAAGGGCGAGACGGTGCTGGAAAACGCGGCTTGCGAGCCCGAGATCGTCAACCTCGCCGAGTGCCTCAATGCCATGGGTGCGAAGATTTCCGGCGCCGGCACGCCGACAATCACCATCGACGGCGTCGAATCGCTCTCCGGTGCGCGCGTACGCGTCATTCCCGACCGCATCGAGACCGGCACCTATGCCATGGCCGTCGCCATGACCGGCGGCGACGTCGTGCTCGAAGGTGCGCGTCCGGATCTGCTGCAGACCGCACTGGACGTGATCGCCCAGACGGGTGCGGAGATCACGCCGACCAATTCCGGCATTCGTGTGAGGCGCAACGGCGCCGGCATTGCGCCGGTCGACGTGACGACGGCGCCGTTTCCGGCCTTCCCGACCGATTTGCAGGCGCAGTTCATGGGCCTGATGACGATGGCCAAGGGCAAGTCGCGCATCACCGAGACGATCTTCGAGAACCGCTTCATGCATGTGCAGGAACTGGCGCGGCTCGGCGCTCACATCACGCTTTCGGGCCAGACGGCGATCGTCGACGGCGTGCCGAAACTGAAGGGCGCGCCGGTCATGGCGACCGATCTTCGCGCCTCTGTCTCGCTGGTCATCGCCGGCCTGGCGGCGGAAGGCGAGACGACGGTCAACCGCGTCTACCATCTCGACCGCGGCTTCGAGCGGCTGGAAGAAAAGCTATCCAACTGCGGCGCGGTGATCGAGCGGATTTCCGCATAGGCCAATCGCAAGGCCTCGCGGTGCGGTTGCGCGGACGGGAAAGACCGCCTAACAGAAGGTTCAGTTATCAACCTTCAGGTGCGAAATCCGCATGACTGCCCTTAAGCTTATCGCGCTCGACGATCAGGATCTGAGCATCGTTTCGGCCCATGTCCAGGATGCCGTGATGAAGGTCAGCGACCTCGAATTCCTGCCTGCGGCCAAGCGTTTCCTGCTGACCATGAACCGTTTCGTCTGGGAGGCCAAATCCGGCCTGTTTCGCCAGCACAATGAGCGGCGGCAGGCGGTGCTGCATTTCGACCGGGTGCTCGGCGCCAAGACCAACGGCATCGCCCGCGACAAGCCCAATGAGGTCCTGTCGCTGCTGGCGATCAGCTTCATCGAGATCAGCAAGCCGGCGGGCATCGTCGAGCTGATCTTTGCCGGCGGCGGCACGATCATGCTCGACGTCGAATGCATCGAGGCGCGCCTTGCCGATATTGGCGGGGCGTGGGAAGCCACCTCGCGCCCCATCCACAAGGCCTGAGCGTCCGATGGCCATCAAGCTTCGTCAGTCCGACGCCGATTTCGAGCAGCGTTTCGCCGCCTTCCTGTTGACCAAGCGGGAAGTGTCCGCCGACGTTGATGCCGCGGTGCGCGACATCATCGCGCGCGTGCGCGCCGAAGGCGACGCGGCGCTGATCGACTATTCACAGAAATTCGATCGCGCCGATCTGACTGGATTGGGCATCGCCGTCTCGAAGGACGACATCGCTCAAGCTTACAAGGCTGCCGACTCAAAGACGATCGAGGCGCTGGAATTCGCGCGAGACCGTATCCGCTCCCACCATGAGCGGCAGCGGCCGAAGGATGATCGCTATACGGATGCCGCCGGCGTCGAGCTCGGCTGGCGCTGGACGGCGGTCGAGGCGGTCGGGCTCTATGTGCCGGGCGGCACGGCGAGCTATCCAAGCTCGGTGCTGATGAACGCCATACCGGCCAGGGTGGCCGGGGTCGAGCGCATCGTCATGGTCGTGCCGGCGCCCGGCGGCATCATCAATCCGCTGGTGCTGGTGGCGGCCGACATATCAGGCGTGTCGGAAATCTACCGTGTCGGCGGCGCCCAGGCGATCGCAGCCCTCGCCTACGGCACCCGGACTATAAAGCCGGTCGCCAAGATCGTCGGCCCGGGCAATGCCTATGTCGCGGCGGCCAAGCGCCAGGTGTTCGGCACCGTCGGCATCGACATGATCGCCGGGCCGTCGGAAGTGCTCGTCGTGGCCGACGGCAGCAACGATCCGGACTGGATCGCGGCCGACCTGCTGGCCCAGGCCGAGCACGATGCATCGGCGCAATCGATCCTGGTCACCGACGATCCGGCCTTCGGCATCGCTGTCGAACAAGCGGTCGAGCGCCAGTTGCAGAGCCTGCCGCGGGCCGAAACGGCTGCGGCGAGCTGGCGCGATTTTGGCGCCGTGATCCTGGTTCCAACCATTGAATCCGCGCTGCCGCTGGTCGACCGCATCGCCGCCGAACATGTCGAACTGGCCATCGACGATGCCGAGGGTTTCCTGGCGCGGATGCGCAATGCCGGTGCCGTCTTTCTCGGCCGCCACACGCCGGAAGCCATCGGCGACTATGTCGGCGGCTCCAACCATGTGCTGCCGACGGCACGCTCGGCGCGCTTCTCGTCGGGCCTGTCGGTGCTCGATTTCGTCAAGCGCACGTCGATCCTCAAGCTTGGACCGGAGCAGTTGCGTATCTTGGCGCCGGCGGCGATTGCGCTCGCCAAGGCGGAAGGCCTTGAGGCGCATGGACGCTCCGTCGCCATACGGTTGAACATGTAGGCGGCGATGTCTGGCCCCGATCAAACCCGCGCCAGGCTGATCGATGTCGAACTCGATGAATCGATCGGCCGGTCGACACCCGATGTCGAGCATGAACGCGCGGTGGCGATCTTCGACCTGATCGAGGAGAACAGTTTTCAGCCCGTCAATGACAGCGGCGACGGCCCTTACCGGCTGAAACTGTCGCTGGCCGAGCAGCGCCTGGTGTTTGCCGTGGCGCGCGAGGATGGCACCGCCGTCGTCACTCATATCCTGTCGCTGACGCCGCTGAGGCGCATCGTCAAGGATTACTATATGATCTGCGAAAGCTACTACGACGCCATCCGTTCCTCGACGCCGAGCCACATCGAGGCGATCGACATGGGCCGCCGCGGCCTGCACAATGAAGGTTCGCAGACGCTGATGGACCGGCTATCCGGCAAGATCGACATAGACTTCGATACGGCGCGCCGGCTGTTCACGCTGGTCTGCGTACTGCACTGGCGGGGCTAGCCCTGGCACCCGGCGCCCTACCCCGTTCGATCCTGTTCCTGTGCGGCATGAATGCCGTGCGCTCGCCAATGGCAGAGCAGCTGGCGCGCCGCATGCTGCCCGCGGCCATCTTTGTCGCTTCGGCCGGCGTTCGCGCCGGCGAGCGCGATCCGTTCGTCGATGCGGTGCTTGCCGAGGAAGGCCTGTCGTTGGGCGAGCGTCACCCACGGACCATGGACGATCTCGAGGACGATTATTTCGACCTCATCGTCACGCTGGCGCCGGAAGCGCACCACGCCGCACTTGAACTCACCCGCTCGCTCGCTGTCGAGGTCGAATACTGGCCGACGCCGGACCCGACCGACGCCGCCGGCACGCGCGAACAGATCATGGCGGCCTACCGGGACGTGCGCGAGCGCCTGAAAGCGCGGATCGGGCGTCGATTCACACCTCCGGAGGCCGCCGATTAAGCGTGTTCACAAGCGGACGATTATCATATAGGTTCCGCCGAAATTCCGGCCAGGGCGCTGGAACTACCATCCAAGCAAAGGTATCGAATGCCGAAGGAAGAAGTCCTCGAGTTTCCGGGTGTCGTGACGGAATTGTTGCCGAACGCGATGTTCCGGGTAAAGCTCGAAAACGAACACGAAATCATCGCCCATACGGCCGGCCGCATGCGCAAGAACCGCATCCGCGTGCTGACCGGCGACAAGGTTCTGGTCGAGATGACGCCATACGACCTGACCAAGGGCCGCATCACCTATCGTTTCAAGTAAGCAAAGCCCGACTGGTCCGCGATGAGCATTTTGCAGAAGCTGGTGCTTGCCTCGGGTTCGCCGCGCCGAATCGAGCTCTTGCAGCAGGCCGGCATCGAGCCGGACCGCGTGCTGCCGGCCGATGTCGACGAAACGCCGCTGCGTGCAGAGCATCCGCGCTCGCTGGCCAAGCGGCTGTCGAAGGAAAAGGCCGAGAAGGCGTTCGCGTCGCTGAAAACCGAAGCCGACTACGCGCCGGGCTTCGTGCTGGCCGCGGATACGGTCGTCGCCGTCGGGCGGCGCATCCTGCCCAAGGCAGAAACCCTCGACGACGCCGCCAACTGCCTCGGGCTGTTGTCGGGCCGTTCGCACCGGGTCTATTCCGGCATCTGCCTGATCACCCCGGGCGGCAAGCTGCGTCAGCGGCTGGTCGAGACGCGGGTGCGCTTCAAGCGGCTGCCGCGCGAGGAGATCGACGCCTATGTCGCGTCGGGCGAATGGCGCGGCAAAGCGGGTGGTTACGCCGTCCAGGGTCTCGCCGGCGCCTTCGTCGTCAAGCTGGTCGGCTCCTACACCAACATCGTTGGGCTGCCGCTGTATGAGACCGTCGCGCTGTTGAGCGGCGAAGGCTTCAAGGTGCATGGCGGCTGGCTGGCGGGAACCCGGCTGTGAATTCCGACTCCAAAGTCACGCCCTTACGCCCAAAGCGCCCCTGCCCCGAATGCGGCAAGCCCTCGGCGCGCGACACCTTTCCGTTCTGCTCGACGCGCTGCAAGGACATCGACCTCAACCGCTGGCTGAAGGGCGCCTATGTCATCAAGGCCCGCGATGACGAGGAAGAGACGGACCCCGACGCTCCGAATTAAGGCTGGGCGCCGCCGATCAGGCGGCGGCCTCGTTCTTGCGCTTCAAGCGCGCCCAGGCAGGCAGCCATTCACCATGAGCAGCCAAGAGATCATCGACCAGTGACCAGATCTGGTCGAGATCGAGTTCGGCCGCGGTGTGCGGATCCATCATCGCCGCATGGTAGATGTGTTCGCGGTTCTCGCTCATCAGCGCCCGCACCGTCAGTTCCTGCACGTTGATGTTGGTGCGGATCAGCGCGGTCAATTGCGGCGGCAGGTCACCGATATAGGTCGGCTGGATGCCGGAGGCATCGACCAGGCACGGCACTTCGGCGGCGCAATCCCGGGGCAGCGAGGTGATGCAGCCATTGTTGCGGACGTTGCCGTAGATCACCGAGGGTTCGCCCGTCCACACCGAATTCATGATCGATGAGGCATATTCCCGGGACTGCTCGACCTCGATGCGATCGGCCGAGCGATAGGCCTCAGCCTGTCCCTTCCAGCGCTCGATCTGTTCGATGCAGCGCTTGGGATACTCATCCAGCGGGATGCCGTACTTCTCGATCAGGTCCGGGCGGCCTTCCTTGATGAAATAGGGCGTGTATTCGGCGAAATGTTCCGAGCTCTCGGTGACGAAATAGCCGAGCCTGGTCAGCATCTCGTAGCGCACCTTGTTGGGGCAGCGCGGGTTCCAGCCGGGCTTGGGCGCGCGGCCTTCGCGATAGGCGCGCACGAGATCGGGGTAGAGGTCGCGGTACGAACCGTCCGGCTGGCGATGCTCGAAGCTGAGATAGAAGGCCATGTGGTTGATGCCGGCCGAGCGATAGCGGATCTCTTCGTAGGGAAGGTCGAGATCGTGCGCCAGCTCCATTGCCGTGCCCTGCACGGAATGGCAGAGACCGACCTGCCTGATGTCAGGGTATTTCTCCGCTATCGCCCAGGTGTTGATCGCCATCGGGTTGACATATTGCAGCATGATCGCCTGCGGGCAGACGGCGAGCATGTCCTCGCAGATCTTCCACAGATGCGGCACGGTCCTCAAGCCGCGCATAATGCCGCCGACGCCGAGCGTGTCGGCGATCGTCTGGCGCAGGCCGTATTTCTTCGGCACTTCGAAGTCGGTGACCGTGCAGGGCTCGTAGCCGCCGATCTGGAAGGCGACGACGACGAAATCTGCGCCCGCCAGCGCCTTGCGCTGGTCCGAATGGGTCTCGGCCTTCGCCTTGACGCCGAGCGTCGCGATCAGCTTGTTGACGACGATGGCGCTCTCTTCCAGCCGCTGCGGATTGATGTCCATCAGCGCGATGGTCGCGCCGGAAAGCGACGGGCGCTGCAGCACGTCGCCGACAATGTTCTTCATGAACACCGTCGAGCCTGCGCCGATGAAAGTGATCTTGGGATTTCTTGCCATGCTAACCTCCGGCATATGTTCAGGCCACGTCGAAAGCGGCCCTGACGAGCCGTTCCGTGTAGGCGGTCTTGGGATTGGACAGGACGTCGTCGACGGGGCCCTGCTCGACGATCTTGCCGTTCTGCATGACGATCACGCGATGGCACAGTGCGCGCACCACCTTGAGGTCGTGCGAGATGAAGAGGTAGCTGAGGCCGCGCTCGTCCTGCAGCTTGCGCAACAGGTCGATGATCTGCGCCTGGACGGAGAGATCCAGCGCCGATGTCGGCTCGTCGAGCAGGATGAATTCGGGTTCGAGTGCGATGGCGCGGGCGATCGCGATGCGCTGGCGCTGGCCACCGGAGAATTCGTGCGGAAACCGTGACAGTATATCGCCCGGCATGCCGGCGCTGACCAGCGCGTCGCGCACCCGTTCGACCCGCTCGCGCCGCGTCGCCCCTATGCTGTTGACGATCAGCCCTTCCTCGATGATCTGGCCGATCGTCATGCGCGGGTTGAGCGAGGAGAACGGATCCTGGAAGACGATCTGCATGCGCGAGCGCAACGGCCGCATCTGCGCCCGCGACAGGCCGTGGATCGGCTTGCCGTCGAAACGGATCTCGCCGCGCTTGGCGTCGATCAACCTGAGCAGGGCCTGGCCGAAGGTGGTCTTGCCTGAACCGGACTCGCCGACCAGCCCCAGCGTCTCGTGGCGACAGAGTTTCAGGCCGAGATCGTCGACGGCGACCAGCTCTCGCCAGTCCGGTTTCAGGAAGGTGCCGTGGCGCAGCATGAATGAGACGCGCACGCCGCTGGCCTCCAGGATGGTGCCGCAGCCCTCCGGCAGCGGCTTCGGCTGCCCCTGCGGCTCGGAAGCGAGCAGCCGTCTCGTATAGGGGTGCTGGGGGTTGGCGAATAGCCGTTCGGTGACGTTGTGCTCGCACATTTCGCCATGCTGCATGACATAGACGTAGTCGGAGAACTGGCGCACCACGGTCAGGTCGTGGGTGATCAGGATCACCGCCATGCGCAGCTCTTTCTGCAGGCTGCGGATCAGGTTCAGGATCTGCGCCTGGACGGTGACATCGAGCGCTGTGGTCGGCTCATCGGCGATCAGCACATCGGGATTGTTGGCCAGCGCCATGGCGATCATCACCCGCTGACGTTGCCCGCCCGATAGCTGGTGCGGGTATTGCTTGAGCCGCGCGGCGGGATCGGGAATCTGCACATGCTGCAGAAGTTCCAGTGCGCGCGCCCAGGCCTGCTTGCGGCTGACTTTGCGATGCACCCGGATCGCCTCGACGATCTGGCTGCCGACCGTATAGATCGGGTTGAGCGAGCTCATCGGCTCCTGGAAGATCATCGAGATGCGGTTGCCGCGCAGCTTGCGCCGGGCGCTCTCGGGAAATTTCAGGATGTTTTGCCCGTCATAACAGACGCTCGACCCGGGCGACACCGTGGCGCGCCGCGACAGAAGGCCCATGACGGTGCGCGCCGTCACCGACTTGCCCGAACCGGATTCGCCAACGATGGCGATCGTCTCGCCGCGATAGAGCTGAAACGAGATGTCCTTGACCGCGTCGACGACGCCATGCTCGACCTTGAAGGCCACGGCGACGTTGCGGGCGTCGATGATCGGCTGGCTCTGGCGTCCGTCATGGTCGTGACGGACGATGGGTGCGAAGGATTCGGCGAGCGCGACGGACATCTCAGGCACCTCAATAAGGGTCGACGGCGTCGCGCAGGCCGTCGCCCAGCGCGTTGAAGGCAAAGACGGTGACGAGCACGAAACCGACCGGCGACAGGATCCAGGGATAAGTGCCGATGACGGAATAGGTCGCGGTGTCCTGCAGCATCAGACCCCACGAGATCAGCGGCGGCTTGACGGCGAAGCCGAGGAAACCGAGGAAGGATTCGAGCAGCACCACCGTTGGGATCGCCAGCGTCACGGCGACGATCACGTGGCTCATCACATTGGGGAAGATGTGCTGCATGATGATGCGCCGGTCGGTGGCGCCGACCGCCATGGCGGCGCGCACATACTCGATCCGCGCCAGCGCCAAAGTCTTGCCGCGCACCTCGCGAGACATCTGCGCCCAACCCAAGGCCGACATGACGATGATGACGAAAGCGAGGAAGACGTTGGTGGGAGCGGTGACCGGGATCAGCGTCGTCAGCGCCAAATAGAGCGGCAGCTGCGGGAAGGCGAGCACCAGTTCGACGAAGCGCTGCATCCAGACATCGAACCTGCCGCCAAAATAGCCGGAGACCATGCCGACGGTGGTGCCGATGACGGTGATGATTAAGACGACCGTCAGCGCGATCATCAACGAGACGCGCGAGCCATGGATGGCGCGCGACAACACGTCACGACCAAACTTGTCGGTGCCCAGGAAATGCACCGGCTGGCCGTCCAGCGAGCCGAACAGATGCCGGTCCGCCGGCAACAGCCCGAAGAGCTTGTAAGGCGCGCCATGCACGAAGAAACCAAGCAGCCTTGGATGATCGTAGTCGGGACCGACGACGGGCTGGAAAGTGACCGGATCGAGGTCCGCCGAATCGGCCAGCGCATAGACCCTCGGCCGCGCGACGAAACCGCCATCTCTGTCATGGAAAACAGGCACCTGCGGAGGCGCGAAGCCGACATCCGTCACCTTCGGGTCCATTGGCGCGATGAACTCGGCGAACACGGCCATCACCAGCAGCAGCACGACGAGCCAGAGCCCGGCCATGCCGGTCCAGGAGCGCTTCAGCCGGCGCCAGACAAGCGCGAGGTAGCTTTCGTTACCGCGCGCCGGTTTGGCTACGATGCGACCTTCGGCCGGCAGCGGTGGAGGGGATGGATCGCGCGCCAGCATCTCAGCGCTCCCCGAACTGGCGCACGCGCGGATCGAGCAGGACGAGCAGCATGTCGGCGATGATGTTGCCGACGATCAGCGTCGCCGACAGCACCATCATGAAGGTGGCGGTGACATAGACATCGCCGACAGCCATGGAGCCGACGATCGCCGGGCCGACAGTCGGCAGCGCGAAGATGATCGCCGTCTCGATTTCGCCGGTCAGCATGTAAGGCAGCACCACACCCTGATACATGATGAGCGGGTGCAGTGCGTTAGGCACGGCGTGGCGCATGACGACAGCGGCGCCGGTCAGCCCCTTGGCCCTTGCCGTCTCGACATATTGCGCGTTCAGCGTATCGAGCAGATTGCCGCGCATGACGCGCATATTGTAGGCGAGCCCGCCGAAAGTCGCGATCGCCACCACCGGCCAGACATGCTTGACCAGATCGACGAATTTGGCCCACGACCACGGCGCGCCCCCATATTGCGGCGAGAAGAATGAGCCGATCTCCGACACGTTGAACTGGAAGACCAGGAGATAGACGATGATCAGCGCCATCAGGAAGCGCGGCACCGTCATACCGAGGAAGGAGATGGCCGACAGCGCCGAGTCGATCCAGGTGTATTGCCGGGTCGCCGCCCTTATGCCGAATGTGATGCCCAGCACCGAAGCCAGCAGATGGCAGACCAGCGCCAGGAGAAGGGTGCGCGGCAGGCGCTCTCCGACCACATCGGCGACCGGTTTGTTGTAGTAGAGGCTGTAGCCGAAATCGCCGCGGGTGACGATGCCGCCGATCCAGTTGAGATACTGGAGGGGCAGCGGCTTATCGAGACCATGCTCGATGCGGTAGGCCTTTGCCTGCGCGTCGGCCTCGGCGAAGGAGGCTCCACCCTGGTTGATCGCCTGCGAGCGGATGTAGTCGGCATAATCGCCCGGCGGCGCCTGGATGATGGCAAATGTGGCCAGGCTCAAAATGGCGAGGACCGGGATTGCCGACGCTATTCGCGTGAGCAGGAATCGCAGCATGGACGGTTCGTTTCCTCGTCTCGCCGACCGCGCCCTTGGTTGCGTCCGGAGGTTGGTTTGTCCGGCCGCGCCAGCGGCGCGGCCGGAGGTCTCTCAGTCAGGGAGGTAAACCTAATTCATCGGCCCCTTCTCGCCGGGTTTGCCGGGCAGTTCTTGCGGGAACAATTCGTATTTCGCCTGCTTGTCGGCCGCGACAAAGACCCGTTCGCGGGTGATCGAATCCTCGGCCCAGTTGAACATGAAGATCGGCGTGCCCTGCGGAATGTTCGAGAAACGCTTGTTGACGATCAACGCGCCGGGATACTCCGTCAGGCCGACATTGTAGACGTGCTCCGTCGAGATCTTCTGGAATTGTTTCATCAGGCTGGCGCGCTGGTCATTGTCCTGGGTGGAGACGAACTTGTTGACGATGTCGACGAGGTCCTTTTCGAACGGCATCACATCGACCTCGCCATTCTCCGGCGCACGATGGTCCCAGCTGGTGCGCGGGCCGATCGGGGCAAGCTGCACGGTGTTCTGCACCACCGACGTCAGTTCCTGTTCGTTGCGCCGGACCAGCCAATCGAAGCGGCCGGAATATTGCGAAGCGTCGCGCTGGGTGCCGTTGAGCCCGTTGAGGACGACCCGCAGCCCAAGCTTTTCCATCTGGGCGACGACGCCTTCGGCAAGGCTCTTGTCGGTCGTGTAGTCGTTGTTGACCAGCATCACGATCTCGACGTTCTTTCCGCCGGCGGTGCCGGAAGGGAAATTCACGAAGCCGTCGCCGTCCGTATCCTTGAGGCCGGCCTTGGCGAGTTCGGCCTTGGCGCCCTCGAGATCGAAGGGGTAGTAGACGGTCGAATCGCGGTCATAGAAGCTGGTGCCCGAAGACAGGCCGCCGGGATAGATGGCGGTGAACGGCCCCTTGACCAGCGAGTCGCCGAGCGCCTTGCGGTCGAGTGCCATGGTAACGGCCTTGCGGAAATCCTCATTACGGTTCAGCTCGCGGATCGCCTGGCCGCGTTCGTCCGGATTGCCCCAGCCATTGGCGGAAAAATTAAAGCGCAGATTGTAGCCGATGAGCCGCGGGCCGAAAGCAAGACGGGCCGGCGCGTTCGCCTCTGCCGCACGCTTCAGCGAGGCGACGAAGTTTTCCGGCTGCTCCAAATTGGAAAAATCGGCCGCGCCGCCCACCGCCTGGACATCGCGATCGGCCCAGGTCGACAGCTTGTAATGCAGTTCGTTGAGATAGGGCAGTTGATTGCCCTTTTCGTCGACCTTCCAGTAATAGGGATTGCGGCGCATGACGATGATGTCGTCCGGCCGGTATTCGACCGGCACCCAGCCACCCATCACCGGCATGTTCATGAATTCCGGCGGGAAGGCATTTTTGAACTGATCATAGGTGTTCTTCGAGTATTTCGGATGCTGCGGCTTCAGGATGTGCGCGGGGCCAGGACAGAAGGTGCCGTAGGCCATGGCATACAGGTACTGTTTCGGGAAGGCATCCTTGAAGGTCCATTCGACGGTGTAGTCGTCGATCTTCTTCAGCGTCGTGCCGACGCCGAAGGTTTCCGGCGTCGCACCATTCAGCGGCGAGACGTTAGGATCGACCACCTCGTCGTCCCAGTAGAACATGACGTCGTCGGCGTTGAACGGCACGCCGTCCGACCACTTTGCTCCTTCGATGAGGTGCATGGTCAGCTTGTGGCCATCGCTCGACCAATCCCAGCTCCTGGCCAGGTTCGGCAGCGGCTCGGTGTCCTTGGCCTCGACCTGGAACAGCGGGGCGGTGCGCGTCAGGCATTCGGAGAGGCCGATGTCGATGCCGCCCCAGCCTTGCGTCTGACCGGCGCCGTAGTTCCAGCCTTCCGGCCGCCCGCCGATGACGTGGCGCATCGTATCGCCATAGACGCCGATGCCGTCCTGCATGTTGCCTGTCTTGAAGACCAGCGGATCTTTCGGCAGCCTGTCTTTCACCGGCGGCAGCTTGCCGGTCTTGACGTATTTCTCGGTGACCCAGTCGGGCTCGTGATATTCGGGGAGCGGCTTGAACTCCAGGATCGAGTCTCGCGCGACATAGTTGATCTTGCCTTCGGCGGGAAACGGTGTCGGCGCCGGCGGAACCGTCGGCTCGGAAGCGTAAGCACTGAGTGCCGAGACGCTCAGCGTCAGTCCGGCAGCAAGGCCGATATTGCGTAAATTCCTCACGGTCTCTCTCCCTCTTGTTTGTCCGGAGCGTTTGCACCCGCTCCGCCTCTTCTCGAATTCAAACGGCTTCGTGGCAGTGGATCCGCCTCCCATGGATCCACCATCACCGCATGAATTTTCAGCCGGCCCGTCTCAGCCGGCTTGCTTCAGCGCGGCCTTTTCGGCGCGCAATTCCTCGATCGAGCGAACGCTGCGCCGTGCGGCGCCCGCCCACTCGCGGGTCTTCACCTGAGATGTCGACAGCCGCTCCCTTGCGGCCGGAACCGCATGGGCATATTGCGGCAGCCAGGCTGCCTGGGCGACGACCATTTCGTCGACCATCTGCCAGACCTCCTCCGGCGTCGAAACCGCGCCGACCAATGGGTCATGCAGCACGGCGAGCTTCAGAAGATCGATGTCGCCTGATATCGCGGCATGCACCGACATGCGCTGGACGTTGATCGAAGCGATGCAGGTGGCGGCGCAGGCTTCCGGCAACGTGATGCCGGCGGCCATGTTGATGCCAAAACGGTCGACGAAGCCCGGCGACTCGATGATGGCGTCCTGCGGCAGGTTGGTAATCACGCCATTGTTCTTGACGTTGAAGTGGCCGCGATAGACCCGGTTGGTCTCCAGCGCCTCCAATATGTGGCTGGCATGCTCGTTGGAGCGCTTCTCCCGGTCGATCGGCTTGGACGCCGCTTCGAGGAACTGCGGATATTCCGTCTCGAACCAGTTGCGGGTTTCGGTGGAGTAACGGAGATAGCCGCCAGTCTCGCCATGGATCCAGTCGGACATATCGATCCAGCGCGTGATCTCGTCGGGACGTTTGCGGTACCAGGGCAGATATTCGGAAAGATGGCCGTTGCTTTCGGTCGAATAGACGCCGAAGCGCTTCAGGACATCGATGCGCAGTTTCTCCTGCCTGGAATAGACGGGATGCGCCTCGAAGGCAGCCACCAGTTCGTCCTTGCCGATGGAGCGGCCGTTCAGGCGCAGGCCGATGAACCAGGTCTGGTGGTTGATGCCGGAACAGACATAGTCGAGCTCCTGCGTGGACTTGGCGCCAAGCACCTCGGCGATCTGCTCGGCGCCGTGCTGGACGCCGTGGCAGAGCCCAACAGTGTCGACCTTGCCGTATTCGATCGCCGCCCAGGTGTTCATCGCCATCGGGTTGGCGTAGTTCAGGAACTTGACGTTCGTCTCGGCGACCTCGCGCATGTCCTTGCAGAAATCCAGGATCACCGGGATGTTGCGCTGGCCATAGAGAATGCCGCCGGCACAGATCGTGTCGCCGACGCATTGGTCGATGCCATATTTCAGGGGAATGCGGATATCGTCGGCATAGGCTTCGAGACCGCCGACCCGCACGCAGCTGATGACGTAGCGAGCGCCTTCGAGAGCCTGGCGGCGGTCGGTCGTCGCCGTCACCCTGGTCGGCAATCTGTTTGCCTCGACGATCTTGTCGAGGATCGCCTTGATCATCTGAAGGTTGTGCTCGCTGACATCGGTCAGCGCGAATTCGATGTCCTCGAATTCGGGCACGCACAGGATGTCGGTGAACAATTTCTTGGTGAAGCCGACGCTGCCCGCGCCGATGATAGCGATTTTGAAACTCATCAGCCGCACCTCATTCCACTTCGAATTGCAGGCAAGGAATGACAATGGGAAGCTGTAGCCACATGCCGACATGTATGCAGGACAAGCCGGAATCGGGCTCGCCAACCTCCCCGTCCGCTCCTCGACTGCGGATCTCTCTCGCTTTTCGACGGGGATTATGCGCTTATTCGCGAGCGCGACCAGAGAAGGATTATGCTTTCGGGGGTAATTTTGTGCTGCAGGATTTGATACAAAACGGACAGTCCATGCGCACGATCTCGCTGCCGCGCGGCCGCCAGCGCCTGCATGCCATGCCGACGAGCACGGGCTATGAAGTGCGCGAGGACGAGATCTACGACTGGGATGGGCGAAAGCGCGGCCAGACGCCGTTCACCGTGCTCCAGCACACGATCAGCGGGACTGGCCGGCTGCGCTACGAGAACCGCAATTACCGCCTGCAGAAGAACGACACATTGCTGGTGCTGGTGCCGCACAACCACCGCTACTGGCTGGCTGAGGACGAGCGCTGGGAGTATTTCTGGATTTCGATGAACGGCGAGGAGGCGTTGCGCATTCACAAGTCGATCCTCAGCGTCTCGGGTCCTGTATTTCGGCTGCAGCCGGCGACGATCGATCATCTTGCCGATTGCAGCCTGCGCCTGATCAAAGGCGCCGCTTCGCCGGGCGCTGCTTCGGCGATAGCCTACGAGGCTGCGATGGCGCTCTATGACGATGTCTTCGGCTCCCATGCCTTTGCCGAAAAACAGAGCGTTATGCAGCCGGTCATCGATCACATCAACGCAAATCTCGACAAGCCGCTGCCGGTGGCGGATCTGGTGCAGATCAGCGGCCTCAGCCGGGCCCATTTCTCACGCTGTTTTGCTGAAAGCGAAGGCTTGCCGCCTGCCGAGTTCGTGCTGCAGCAGCGTCTGCAACGCGCGGCGAAGCTGCTGACCAAGGCGGATTTTCTGCCGGTGAAGGAGGTCGCTATCCTGTGCGGCTTCGAGGACGCGAACTACTTTTCAAAGGTCTTCCGCCGCTGCTACGGCATCACGCCGAGCCAATTCCGCACCACAGGCATGTACGCCAATTTGCGGACTCCGGCCAGGCGTGGCGTCAGGGCGCCTGATGACGAGACCTGACGCCGCGACCGTTAAGCCGGCAGCCAGCTAGGCAGCGCGCAGACTGCCGCCATCCAGCCATTCGAGATCGGCTTGCGAAAGCGTGATGTCGAGAGCGCGCAGGCTGTCGTCCAACTCATCCAGCGTGCGTGGCCCGATCAGCGGGATGGATGGGAAGGGCTGAGCGAGCACATAGGCCAGCGCAATTTGGATCGGGCTCTTGCCCAGTCTCGCGGCAAGTTCGATCGCCCGGTCGCGGCGACCGAAATTCCGCTCGGAGTACCAGACCCGCACCAGTTCCTCATTGTCTTGCTTGTCCCGACCTGCGCGATCGGTGAAGAAGCCGCGCCCCTGGCTCGACCAGGCGAAATTCGGCATCTGCCTGGATGTCAGCCAGGCCTTCCATGCATCCGTGGAGGACGTGACGCAGCCTGCCCAGATCGGCTCCAGCATTTCAGCCAGCGAGAAATTGTTGGACAGCGCGCCGGGCTTTTGCTTGCCGGTGCGTTCGGCATAGGCGATCGCCTCATCCATGCGTTCCATCGTCCAGTTCGAGCCGCCGAACGGGCCGCGGATGCGGCCGGCCTTGACCTCACGATCCATCGCATCGACGAATTCGCCGACCGGCACATCCGGATTGTCGCGGTGCATGAAGTAGACATCGACATGGTCGGTCTGCAGGCGTTCGAGCGACTGGTCGAGCTGCTTGCCGATCACATCGGGATAGCAGAGCGGTGAATGCGCGCCCTTGGCGATGACCACCGATTGCGCGCGCACGCCACGGTTTTTCAACCACTCGCCAAGCAGCTTCTCGGTATAACCACCACCGTAGACGTAACCGGTGTCGAAGAGATTGCCGCCGGCCTCGAAAAAGGCATCGAGCAGGATCGAGCCTGAGGAAAACGTGCGGAAATCCTCAAAGCCGAGCGCCAGCACCGACGCCGGCTTCGACAGGCCAGGGATCGTGCGCTTGGCGATCGCCGTGCCGCCCGATCGCAAAGGCCGGCCGGAGATGGTGTTGGTACGCTGCTGGGCCTTCTCGATCCCGTATTCGAGGCCGGCGGCCGCCCGCCATTTGTCCAGCACGCGCAACGTGCCGAGGCTTTCCGCCCATGCCATGCCCGGCCAGGCGAATTCTTGGCCGCCGGCGCGGATGGCCTCACCGGCTGCGTCGACCTCGAAGGAATAGACATGGCGCTTCTCGTTGACGCTGATGGTCTCGCGCGTGCCATCGGATGCAATGACGTCGATCTGGCCGAGACCAACGTCGCGGTTGCCGCCGGCGAACCAGAAGTCCGGCACTTCGATGCGGCCTTTGGTGCCGAGGATGCGCAGAACATTGTCCTGGTTGAGCGAGATGCTGCAGGAGGCTTCGGCGACAATGCCACCCGGGAACTGCAGCAGCGCCGAGGCCCATTCGTCGACGCCGGACTGGCCAAGATGGGCAGTACCGACCACCTTGTCAGGCTCGGCGAAGGGTTTTCCGGCCGCGGCGCCGGCAATCAACCGCACCATCGAGACGGGATAGCCGCCGACGTCAAGAATGCCGCCGCCGGCGAGATCGTTGGCGTAGAGCCGGTGCTCCGGCATGAAGCGCGGCATCGCAAAACCAAAGCTCGACTTGATCATTCTGATCTCGCCGATGACGCCCGATCTGATCAGTTCCACCAGCTTCAGCGTCTGCGGATGCAGCCGGTACATGAAGGCTTCGCCGAGAAACGTGCCGGCCTTGCGCGCGGCATGCATCATGGCGTCGGCCTCCAAGGCGGTCAGCGCCAGCGGCTTTTCGCACAGCACATGCTTTCCTGCCTCGGCCGCCTTGATCGCCCATTGCGCATGGCCGGGATGCGGTATCGAAATGTAGACGGCATCGATTTCGGGATCAGCAAGCAGCGCATCGTAGCCATCGAGGATGCGGGCGCGGGGGAAACTCTCGGCGAGGCCAGGCTTGGCGGGATTGCGGGCACCGATGGCGACCAGCTTTCCGGTGCGCGAATCGGCCACGCCACCGGCAAAGGACTGGGCGATGCTGCCCGGTCCGAGGATGCCCCAGCGAATGGGCGTGGTTGCGGTCATTGTCATTCTCCTTGAAGGCTGGAAACGGCGGCCGGTCAGCGCAGCCGCAGTCCTTTTTCGTCGAACAGGTAGGATTTGCGGATTGAAACGGTGATCTCTGATGTGTCGGGGACCTTTGTCGCGTCGCGCTGGATCACCACGTCGTCACCATTGGCCGTTCTTGCGTAGAGGAAACTTGTGCCGCCCAGGTGCTCGACCACGTCGATGGCAACCACAAGGTCGGCGTCGCCCTCTCCGGCATTGCCGAAATGTTCGGGCCGCACGCCGACAATGACCTTGCTGCCGATTTTTGGGCTGCCCATTTCGGGTGCAGCGCCGGTCAGCGGTTGCGTGATGCGGGTCTTCTCCTGACCCGCCAGATCGACCACGACGCCACCCGCATCGTGCCCGACAACCCGGCCCTTGATGAAGTTCATCTTCGGCGACCCGACAAAGCCCGCAACGAACTGATTGTCGGGGTTGTCATAGAGATCGAGCGGCCGGCCGATCTGCTCGATATGGCCGGCGCGCATCACGACGATCCTGTCGGCGAGCGTCATCGCCTCGGTCTGGTCGTGCGTGACATAGATCATTGTCGTGCCGAGTTCCTTGTGCAGCCGGGAGATCTCGACGCGCATCTGGACGCGCAATTCGGCGTCGAGGTTGGAGAGCGGCTCGTCGAACAGGAACACCTGCGGTTCGCGCACGATGGCGCGGCCGATGGCGACGCGCTGGCGCTGTCCGCCGGAGAGTTTTTTCGGGCGCCTGTCCATCAATTCGCTGATGCGCAGGATCTCGGCCGCCCGCGTCACCCGCCGTTCGGTGTCGGCCTTTGGATTGCCGGTCATGCGCAAGCCGAAAGAGAGGTTCTGTTCGACGCTCATATGCGGATAGAGCGCGTAGGACTGGAAGACCATGGCGATGCCGCGGTCGGCCGGCTCGACATCGTTGACCACCTTGCCGCCGATGGCGATCTCGCCGCCGCTGACGTCCTCGAGCCCGGCGATCATCCTGAGCAGCGTCGATTTTCCGCAGCCGGAGGGGCCGACGAAGACGACGAACTCGCCGTCCTTGATGTCGATGCTCGCGCCATGGACGACCTCGAAGACGCCGAAGCGCTTGACGACACTGTTAAGCGTGACCGTTGCCATGCTGCCCCTTACTTGACCGCGCCGGCGGCGATGCCGGCGATGAAATGGCGCTGCAGCAGCACGAAGACGACGAGCATCGGCACCGTCAGCATCACCGCACCCGCCATGATGCCGCCCCATGACACCTTGGTGAGGCCGATCAGCGTGCCGAGCGCTACGGGTGCTGTCATCGAACCCGGCTGGCTGTTGATCAAAAGCGGCCACAGATAATTGTTCCAGGAGGCGAGGAACAGGATGATGGCGAGTGCGGCCAGCATCGGCCGCGCCAAAGGCAGCGCGACGAAGAGGAAGATGCGCCATTCCTTGACGCCCTCGACGCGCGCCGCATCGAAGAGATCGTCCGGCATCATCGAAAAACTCTGCCGCATGAACAGCACGCCGAGCGAATTGAACAGCGGCGGGACGATCAGCGCCACCCAGGTGTTGGCGAGCTTGAAGTCGCGCGCCACCATGATGAATTGCGGGATCAGCACGACCGCATAGGGCAGCGTTATGGTGCCGAGGATGATGGCGACAACCGCGCCCTTGCCGAAAAACTGGTAGCGGGCCAGAGCCCAACCGGCCATCGACGTCAGCAGCACCGACAGGAATGTGTAAGTCACCGCCACCGATACCGAGATGCCGATGGCGCCGACGAAGTTGGTGTCACGCTGCAGATTGTTGAAATTGTCGATGAAATTGCCGTGCGGCAACAGCTCGATGCCGGGGCTGAAGATGCCGTTGTCCGGCATGGTCGAGAACACGACCATCATCCACAACGGAAACAGCCAGATCAGCGCCAGCGGCGTCAGGAACAGATGCAGAGCGATGCTGCGTCCCAATCTGGCTGCGGAGCGCGAACTCATTTCGGTTCCCTCGTCAGCCACAGCTGCGCCAGCGTGATGGCGATCGCCAGCCCGGCCATGGTGTAGGCCACGGCCGAGGCGTAGCCGAAATTGAGCGACCGAAAGCCCTGGCGGTAAAGCAGCAGGCCAAGCGTCTCCGTGCCGCCGCCCGGCCCGCCGCGCTCGGTGATCAGGAAGGGCTCGGTGAACAGCTGCATGGTGCCGATGATCGACAGCACGAGGCAGAACACGATGACCGGCTTCAGCAGCGGCAGGGTGATGTAGAAGAACTGCTTGAGCTTGCTGACGCGGTCGAGCGTCGCCGCCTCGTAGACATCTTCGGGAATGGACTGCATGCCGGCGAGCAGGATGATGGCGTTGTAACCGGCCCAGCGCCAGGTCACCGCGATCATGATCAGCGCCATCGCCGGCGTGACGTTGGAAAACCAGTCGATCTTGGGCAGGCCGATGCTGTTCAGGAGCTTGTTGATGATGCCGAAATCGAGGTTGAACATCAGCCGGAACACCGCCGAATAGGCAACCTCGCCGACCACCACCGGGGCGAAGAAGGCAAAGCGGTAGAGGCCGCGCGCCTTCAAGAGCGGCGAGTTCAAAAGCACCGCCATGACCAGCGCCAGCGAGATCATCACCGGCACCTGGATGACAAGGATGAGCAGCGTGTTCTTCAGGGCGTTGAAGAAGGCCGGATCGCCGATCAACCGGCCCCAGTTGAAGCCGGGCGCGAACCGCCACGGCACGGTACGCGTCGCCTGGAAGGAAATCATGAAGGAGCTGATGATCGGCCATACCCAGAAGATCGCGAAGATCAGCAGATAGGGCGTGAGGAAGCGATAGGCCGTGGCGTTGCGATTGCGCATCTTCCTCCTCCTTCATTTCGTTGCCGCTTCGGCCATGGCCCTCGCAGCAGCGGAGCCGGTTTGCCAGCAAATACAGGTCCCGTGGGAGAACCCCACAGGCCGCGACCAGGTCCGGGCGGCGCAAACGCCTGTCCCGGACCCGGCTTGGGAGGTTATGACTTGACGGGCAGTCCGGTTGCCGCCGCGATCTGGCTTGCGGCATCGTCGAGTGCCGTCTTGGCGTCGGGGTAGCCGCCGGCCAGATACTTGGTCTGCACGGCGCGGACGATGATTTCGGCGTCGCTCTGGAACTGCGTGCCGCGGCTCGGAACAACCTTCGGCAAGGTGCCGAGAATGTCCTTCCACACCGCCTGGCCGCCCCAATAAGGCAGGCCTTGCGCGACATAGGGATCGTCAAGCGCCGAGATCAGGGACGGCACCAGGCCGAACTCCTTCAGCATCGTGATCTGGCCTTCATTGGTTCCGAGCGTGTATTTCAGATAGGCGTAGGCGGCCTCCTTGTTCTTCGACGCCGAGGTGATAGCCAGTGAGGAACCGCCGAGATTGGCGGCGCGCGGCCCGTCGGCGGTGAGGCTCGGCATCAGATAGACGCCCCATTTGCCGTTTTCACCGGCAGATTCGGTGCGAATGGTGCCCTCATACCAGCCGCCATAGATCTGGGTGGCGACGGTGCCGGCGGTGTTGTTGGTGATCTTGGTGCCCCAGTCGGCCGACGAGATGATGCCGGCGTCCTTCATCTCCTTGACCTTGGTCATGGCATCGACGCATTTGGGCTGGTTGACCGTGATCGATTGTCCGTCCTCGGAGAAATAGGCGCAGCCCTGTTCGTTGGAGATCATGCGGAAGAATTCCGAGTCACCGTTGAAATCGGCATTGGTCATCGAGACGCCTGGGTTGGCGGCCTGGATTTTCTTGCCGGCGGCGATGAAATCATCCCAGGTCTTGATCGAAGTCGGATCGACGCCGGCCTTTTCGTAGAAGTCGCGGCGATAAAAGGCGGCCACCGGGCCGGAATCCCACGGCATTGCGTAGGCCTTGTCGCCCACTTCCAGCTCGGTGCGCTTGAAATCGGGGAACTTTTTCTGGTCGTCGGCTGTGTAGCCCAGCGTATGCAGGTCGACGAAGCAGTCGGGGAACTGGCTCCAGTAATTCTCGGCCTCACCGTTCTCGACGGTGACGATGTCGGGCAGGCCTACGCCGCCGGCGGCGCAGCCGGCGATCGACTTGTCGTAGGTTGGCTGGTTGCCGAGATCCTGGACCGTGACCTTGACGTCGGGAAATTGCTTGTTAAAGCCGGCAATGGTCGCCTTCAGCGATGAAGCCGCGACATTCCAGCTCCAGATGGTGATTTCGCCGGATTGCGCGAAGGCCGGGGCTGAGCCCAGGGCAAGCGCGAGCGCGGCGCAGGTCATTGTGATGCGCATTGAAATCCTCCCATTCATTTGCTCTCTCACTGTGAGCGTGGCTAGACTATGCAGTGGGCAAGGCCTGTCGCCGTCAAAGGGAATATGAAATTGGCGGAAAGTAAGATGCCTGAACGGCCGTTCTACCAGCCTGGGGCCAGCAGCGTGGAAGGCCTGCCGCTGCTCCTGCAGATGTTTCACACCAATCCGCTGGTGATGCTCAAGCCGCACTGGCACGCCCAGGTCGAGGTTAATTTCATCGTGCGCGGCAGCGTGCATTACCTCATGAACGACCACGAGATTTCGCTTTCGGCCGGCGAGATGTGCCTGTTCTGGGGTGGCCTGCCGCACCAGATGGACGATTTGTCCGACGACGCCATCTATGCCGGGGCGCATCTGCCACTGGTGCACTTCTTCCGGCTGCACCTGCCCACCGATATAAGGCACCGGCTGATGACCGGCGCGACACTGGTGACATCAGCCACCGACCAGTCCGACAACCATAATTTCGAGCGCTGGAACCGCTACGCCCGGTCCGGCGACCAGGCCAAGGCCGAACATGCCGTCAACGAATTGCTGCTGCGGCTGGAGCGGGTGCGGTTCGAGCCCTACCGGCTGGTATCCGCAACTCCGACCGACCAGGAAACAGGCAGCCCCTTCGACCAGCAATCGTCGCGCAATGTCGGACGCATGTGCGATTTCATCGCCGAAAACTTCCTCTACGACATCGATTGCGTGAACATCGCGGCGGCCGCCGACATCCATCCCAAATATGCCATGAGCCTGTTCAAGAAATCCACCGGCATGACGCTCAACGAGTATGTGAATCTGTTGCGGCTGAGCTATGCGCAGGCGCTTTTGATGCATCAGGACGCCAATGTGCTGCGCGTCGCCATGGATTCAGGCTTCGGCTCGCTCAGCGCCTTCAACAAGTCGTTCCGCAAGCTCGCCGGCATGTCGCCCTCCGATTTTCGCCGCGGCGTGACCGGCGTCAGATAGGCGGCGGCGACCAGTGGCGCGTCTGAGCCGCAAATGCATTGGTGCGCCTCGATCGCCGGCTAAAGGCAGTGCCACGGCATGTCAGCCGGCAATAGCGGCACGGACAGGGATGGCGAAGGCCGCATCGTGCCATGCCGTGCCCGATTCCGGCCTGCAAGCGGCATGGAAACCGGGGCACCGCACGGCATCGCTTTTCCTGCCCGAAATCGCCCACTAGGCGCTGGACAGGCCGAATTCCCGTGCTATAACCCACGCGCTTTCAAGGGGCGCCCACGGCGCCTCGATGAAATCCGGTCAACGCGTTTTCGTTTGCCGGAACAGGCCCAGATAGCTCAGTTGGTAGAGCAGCGGACTGAAAATCCGCGTGTCGGTGGTTCGAATCCGCCTCTGGGCACCATCCCCTCTTCTCCCGACACTCCCTTTCGCCGAACCTTCTACGCTGCAATTTCTGCAAGCGACTGGAATTGTTGATCTTTTGCGGTCGCCTTGCGCAATTTAGCGGGACAGGGAGCGCTTCGGGCGCATTTGGTCCAACGAGGCGGGGGGATGGTATTTCCGTTGGTATTCGACATCCTGATGGTATCGAAACAGCCAAGGGAGACCTGACGAATGCCCCTCTCCGACGTGAAATGTCGAAACGCCCGCCCTGCTTCCAAACTCGTGAAATTATCTGACGGAGGCGGGCTGCAGCTATGGGTACAGCCCACGGGCTCTCGCCTCTGGCGGGTCGCCTACCGCTTTGAGGGCAAGCAGAAACTGCTCGCGCTGGGCAGCTATCCCCTTATCTCTCTCGCCGAGGCACGGGAGGCGCGCGATGATGCTAAAAGGCTCCTGCTAGCTGGCGTCGACCCTGGAAAGGAACGCAGCTTGCGGAAGGCCGATTCGGCTAAGGACTCCTTTCGCTCAATCGCGGACGAATATGTCGACAAGCTAAAGAAGGAGGGACGTGCCGACCGGACGATCAGCAAGGTCAAATGGCTGCTCGACTTTGCCTATCCGATTATCGGCGATAAGTGCATTCGGGAGATCGATACGGCCACCATCCTTGCCGCCCTCCGTCGCGTTGAGGTTCGCGGTCGATACGAGTCGGCCAGGCGACTGCGCTCCACCATCGGCAGCGTGTTTCGATACGCAATCGCCACCGCACGCGCCGAGACAGATCCGACCTTCGCCCTCAGAGGCGCACTCATCAGTCCGACGGTAACGCCTCGCGCCGCGATTACCGATCAGAAGGCCTTGGGCGGTTTGCTGAGGGCGATCTATGCATTTGACGGACAGCCTACAACCCGAGCCGGTCTGAAGTTGATGGCTCTGATGTTTCCCCGCCCCGGCGAGCTTCGCTCCGCTGAATGGGAAGAGTTCGATTTTGAAAGCTCGGTATGGACCATCCCTGAAGCACGCATGAAAATGCGACGTCCGCACCGCACACCCCTGTCAAAGCAGGCGATCAGCGTCCTGACTTCACTGAGGGAAATCTCTGGTGGTGGATCGCTGCTGTTTCCTAGTGTTCGATCGGCTTCGCGTCCGATTTCCGATAACACGCTTAACGCCGCGCTGCGCCGTATGGGTTACGGCAAGGAAGAAGCAACCGCGCATGGTTTTCGAGCAACGGCATCAACTCTGCTGAACGAATGCGGCAAGTGGCATCCGGACGCGATAGAGCGGCAGCTGGCCCACATTGAGAACAACGACGTTCGGCGCGCCTACGCCCGGGCAGAGCATTGGGACGAGCGCGTCAAGATGATGCAGTGGTGGGCCGATTATCTGGATGAACTCAAGAGCAAAAACCTGCGGGTGATCTCAATCGAGGGACGCCGCAAGCCTGCTGTCCACACACCAACGCGACCATCCACTTTGAACCCAACAGCGGCCGTTCATCAAACGCCGATACAAATCTCCAACCGCCGGAAATCATACTGACCGTCGAAAAACGCCACAACTCGACGCCAAATCGTAGGCCCGCATTGTCAGATTTCCTGGAGAGAAAGTTGACCGCGTTCGGCGGGAAGCTGCCGTTCTGCAGCCGACCCCATTTCCGTCATTCAAGCTGCCGATGGCCGGTTCCGAAACCGGCCATCTACCCGGCCCGGAGCCGGGGCGCTATTAGAGCGAGAATCCCGTGGGCAGTGTGCGGTCCGTCCTTTCGCCGGCATTAGTCCGTGGATCCGCTATCCCCGCCCGACTTTAACCTCCACAACCTTCCTCTCCATAGATCCGGGACAAGCCCTTGATGCGCGTCGCGATCGCGTCGACGAGGCGACCAACGATCTCATGGATGATCCCCTCCTGGCGAAGCTCTTGGGCGCACTCCGATGCCATATCGGGCATCACCGCGAGCTGATGGCGGATTGTCCGCACCGTGTACTCGCTGCCAACCTTTGCTGAGGACGCACAGCGCCCCCAGTGGCGCGGCATGATCTCCTCGATGGGATAGACTCTGTCGATCTTCATCGCCAGTTTAAGGTCGCGCATCTCAGATTGGATCTCTCCCCCGAGGTGCGGCAGAATGGAGGAGATGTCGTAGAGCGGAGCTAGGCGGGCCTCGCCCTGGGCACCGAGCAGCATCGAGTAGTTCTTTGCATGCGCGTCCGTGCCGGCGATGATCCAGTTGAAGACGTTCGCGGCCATGAAGATCTGACGGTCTTGGACGGGGTCGAGGGAGGCCGACAGCACCTTTCTGGAGATCGTCGTGATACCTGGCCCACCCTGGTTCTCGTACTTGAGCGTCGGCATCACCGACAGGGCCTGGCACATGTCCTCCTGATGGATGCGGATGGTCTTGCCGTCGATGTTGCGGCGGTCGTAGCGCTCGATAACGATCGCCTTTTCGCCTGCGAAGTCGAGAACCTGGCTATGTGCAGCGTCCATGCCGAGCTTGGATGCAAGCTGCAGGCAGAAATGCTCGTTCTCGGTATGCCCGTGCAAGTGCGGCAAAGGCGGCTTGAAGATGTGTGTCGTGGGCGTGTCGCCTAGAGGGATCCCCCAGCGATTGCTGCCCTTGTCGAAATGGAACGCCGTCTTTGCCTGCGCACCAGCGAGACTGAACTGACCAGGATCGCCGATTCGCCGGGTCGCTGCACCATCCTTGCGCAGGTCGCGCAGGCGGTCGCCGATCTGAGCCTCGGTGAGCAACTCCACGTTCTCGCCGCGGGAGACCTGGTCGCCACGAGGAAGGAACTGGACGGCGCCGGCGCAGTCGCGGCCGACATTCTTGAGCAGGGCAAACGGGTTTCGCGCGGAGACCTGGAACCTCTGCGCCCATCTGGCGAGGGTCTGCTCATTATCCGGCAGCAGACCCCAGAGGAATGCCTCGACGACCTTGCCCTCGTATGTCCTGGTGATCGTCGGCATGGACAGGGAGAGCGGGATCGCCACCCGGCCCTCCATCCATGCCTGGTGATAGGAGAACGAAAGCTTGCCGCCCTGCAGGTGGTGGAGCCACCCAACCGGTCTGCCAGCGATATAGACGTCGAGGGTGTCGATGGGGTTCACCATGATCATCGTCACCTAGAGCTTGTAGGGAATCTCGTCGTCGTCATCGTCGACATGCCGTTCATCGGCATTATGATGATGATCAGCAGCCAACGTCGGCGCCGGCGGGATCTGAAAGTCCAGCTCCACACCAAGCGTGGTCAGCGCCAGCAGCACGTTGCCGATCTCGGCGCTGGGCTTGCCGTTCTCGATCCACGACACCCACGTCTGCGTGGTGTTGATCATCTTGGCCAAGGCAGCCTGGGACAGGCCGCGCCGGGTGCGGGCCTCCTTGATCAGGATTCCAATGTCGCGAGCTGTTCTGATCTTCATGGCGTATACGATTTCTGTATGAGCTAGCCTGATATAGGCTCATATATGACGGGTGTCAATATACGTTACTATATCAATTTAACGCTATATAGGTTCACATATCGGCAACCTTCATATACCAACCTATATAAAATCATTGCGCCACGCAACAATGTGCGATCGACCTTTCGCCACGGTACCATCGAGAATGACCGCTGGTCGAGAACTCAACAACTTGTCGGGGCCGGGAGCGGTCTGGTCCGCTATTCAATTACTGTTGGCGAGAAGCTGTCATTCAGCATCCGGTCTGGCGGCATCGTGACAAGATCGATTTTTGTCCGAAGAGAACGAGGCCGGCCGCAAGAAAAAGCCACGGCTTTTATGCACTTATTGTCTAGCAGGCTTAGTTGTTCCCCTGAAACTTGAATCTCCCTCAGACTCAGTGTCTTCTCAAGGTAGCCGCTGGGAATTAGACATGCCTTCAGGCTCGTTTCAACACCGCGTGTGGCAATGGATTGTCGCGTGCTTTCCGACGCCGGCTCACCTCGATGTACAGGAGCGCAATCATCGCTTCCTTGAAGAGGCGCTCGAACTCGCTCAGGCGAATTCCTGCACAAAGGAGGAGGCACTCGAACTGGTGGAGTACGGACCGGCGGCAACGCGGTCAGGATCAAGAACCTAGCGTGCTCCAAAACGACACCAAGCGCTAACCGTTGTCCAGTGTGGAAGATGATTGCCTTCGTGGTTTCTCCGACGCGCCGGCGCCCGGCAGACCTTCCTTTCTGGCCTTGGCAAACGCCCGGTCGCCTTCCAGGAACCCGACCAGCATAAAGGGGATCAGTTCCGCCACCGTTTCGGACTCGCCATAGGTCTCACGGTAAAGTGCGGCATAGTCGTTGAGTGCTTGGCTCAAGTCGGCGCCAACGGTGATGGTGATCTTCGAAGGTGTCCGGTCCGGAAGTTTTCCGAGTTTCAGGTTAGCCATGAAGTCCTCCTGTTCACCCCGTGTATGGCCGCAACACGAGGTCCTTGTGCACGATGACGCGCAACGGCCAACCAGGGCGCACGGTGATCGTGGGTTGGACGTTCAGGTTCTTTTCAGTGATCCGTTGGCCCGCTTGACTGACGTTCTGCTGGGTGGATTCACGAATTGCCTTGACCAAGTCGCTTTCATTTTCCCCAAAGCTCAACTCGGTACCAACCCCCAGCAATGTGGCTACCGCGACGCCCTTGATCAACTGCCAAGTATGGAAATCCACCTTGTCCTCGAGCCCGGCATAGCCGGCCGCGTCGGTCACGGGCAGATTGTCGATTTCGGTAGAGGAGCCGTCCGGCATCACGATGCGTTGCCACACCAACAGAGCGCGCCTTTGCCCAAAGGCTACAACGCTGTCGTAGGTGCCGATCAGCCGTGAGCCCTGCGGGATGAGCAGGATGCTGCCGGTGACGCTGTCGTGCACATTCTCGGTGATCTGGGCGACGACAAGGCCGGGCAGATCGGAATTGATGCCGGTGATCAGGCTTGCAGCGATCACGCTACCGGCCATGATCTGATAGGGCGAAGCCGGCGTCTGCAGTGCATGCGGGTTGTAGATCCCGCCGGTGTTCCGTTGATCGATGAAATCGAGCTTGCGCTGTTGATTGTTCTGGTCGCCCTCGGCCGGCGCGACGGAAGCTCGCTGGCCTTCGGTATCTGGCTGCGGAGACGCCGTCTCGAAAGGCGAACGTCCGCCCTGCCCATTGCCAAAAGCTTCCGTCTGCTGGGGCCGGTTTTCGATGCGGAAGAGGACTTGCGACTCGCGCGCCTCAATCGCTTGTTGTGCAAGCCGCTGCGCCTCGGCGGAAACGTCTTGCCCAGGTGCGATGCCCAGCTGGCGCTGGTGCTCGAGAATAGGACGGCCGAGATCCCCGGGCAGCGGCGGTCCAAGCACCGGAGCCTTCGGCTTGCTCCCGGAATAGTCCTTGGGCAGCGATTCAAGTCCCTCGGCGGTCGGGTTGCGGTCGGTGCTGTAAAGCTCTTCAGCCTGCTGCTTCAGGCGCAGTGCCGGCCCCTGCAGCGCCATCATCGTGACGCCAAAGATGGTGGCGGAGCCAACAGCTGCGATCGCGACGATTATGCCGCGCTTGAAGCGCACGGCCCGGCGCGGTGAGGCCCGCAGCTGCAGCTGTTCGGGATCGAGTTTGGGCGGAACATTGGGGCGGGACGTGTCGGTCATGAGCCTCCCCTCACCTGCCAAAACGCGAAAAGAGCGATATCCGCCGCGGCAGTTGCCGTCCGTCGGTCCTGGTGATGCGCACCACCTGCTGCTGCTTGGCGCCGAGACGGAGTTCAGCCGCGGCAAAGAGGCGCTCGACGATGTAGTAGTTGCCGTGCATCCGATAGTTGACGAGCTGGTTGTCCCCGTCAGCACCGACGATGAAGAGCGGTGGCGCCTCGCCCTGATCAATGCGCTTCGGGAACTCTATGTAGACCTTGCTGCCATCATCGAAGGCGCGCGTCGGTCTCCACGGCGGCGTGTCGCCGGTGATCGAATAGCGGAAGCGGATGTTTTCGAGTGCTACGTTCGAGGCCGCGGGCATTTCAGCCTCTGCCTGAGCGTTGCGCCGCCGAAGCGCCACGAGTTGGTCTTCGCTGTAAATCCAGGAGAGCGCCGCCATGGCAGTTTTCTCAGTGCTTTGAAGCTGCAGGTGATAGGATCGCCTGTCCGTCGTGATGACCAGATTGGTGGCAAGCCCCGGCGCGAATGGCTTCACCAGCACATGAGTGCGCTGGTCATCGCCTGAGCCACTAACGGTGTCACCGATCACCCAACGGACCGTATCGCCGGCTGAGACCGAGGTCAGCTTCTCGCCCCGCTGCAATGAGATATCGGTGACGCGCTCCGGCGCGGCGTAGAGCTGGTAGAGCGCGCCGTCGGCAAAGGGGTAAACCTGCACCGCATTGACATAGCCAAACTTGGTGGGTTGTTGCGTCGCCGCCTTGTTGGCATCGGCGACCTGTTCTTCCGGCGAGCGCTTATCTGGGGCGGGCTTGCCGGGTGCGGGCATCAACTGACCAGGCAACGGTAACGGTTTCGGCACTTCCACGACCTTGACCGGCTTCTCCGGCGCCTTCTCGATCGCGGCTGGTTTGAAGTCCTCGTGGTCATAGGAAATCTGAGGCGGCGGCACTGGCTTCGAGGCACAGGCCGAAAGAACCGCAACAGACGCCGACAGGATCAAGGCAGCACGAAGCAATGGGGCTCTATTTGTCATTGGCGGGCTCCTTAGGGGAAACGGGGGTTGGCGCGGCGCTGTCGAGCTCGCGCGACCAGTCGATGGCGTTGATGAAGACGCCGAGCGGGTTCTTGCGCAGCTGCTCGGTTGTCCTAGGCGGGCGGATGAGGATGGTGAGGATCCCGATCCAGCGCGTCGTGCTGGCGAGGCTGCCGCGCTCGAACACCTGCTCGGTCCATTTGACCTGGAACGAGCTGTCGGAAGCCCTGACCACGCTGGTCACCTGTACTGACACGCTGCGCGTGCCGATTTGGCCGAAAGGGTCGTTCGCCTTGGCATATTCGTTGAGGAAGAGCGCCGCTCGGTCGGTGGCAAAGTCGTAGGCCGACAGCCAATTCTGCCGCACCAGAACCGCATCGGTGGAAACCGAACGAACATTCTGGATGAAGCGGCTGAGATGCCAGGCGATCTGGGCATCGTCGGGCTGGTAGTTTTGGACTGCCGGCCCGACCGCGTGCGCCTCGCCAAAGCGGTCGACCTCGACGACATAAGGCACGACGCGGCCCTGCATCGACTGCCACAGAAGCCCACCGGAAAGCCCCGTCGTCAGAGCCAGGCAGCCAAAGGCCATGAAGCGCCAGTTCTTGGCCTGGACGCGCGCCGTGCCGATGCGCTCATCCCAGAGTTGGCTGGCCTTCTGGTAGGGTGTTACGGGTTCGGGCGTCTTTCCATAACGCTGAACGGGTCGCTTGAAGAGCATCTAGTCTTCCTTGTCATTGAGGGAGGGATTGGCGCCGCTTCCGCCCCGATCTCCATCGCGCACCGCCTGCGTGGCAGCATTGCGATGGGCGCGTGCGGTCTGTTCGGAACGCAGACGCCTTGCCCAGGCAGGCGCGGCCGCGGGAGCTACAACTGGAGAGCTTCCGCTCATCGAGCTGGTCGGCATGCCGCCGGTCATCCAGCCGGCATCGCGACCGGCGTCGGCACTACGGCGGAATGGTTCTGCTGCGGATCGCATTCCCCGCATCGCGGCGCCGCTAGCGGCACTCGCAACCCCCTGCAGCCCAGCAGCTACCCCGGACAGCCCGGACTCGGGCGATGTCGCGCGCCCCGTTTGCCAGGCGACGGTGGCAGCGGACCCCATGGCGGCGCCGGCACGGACTGCGGCGAGGCCGCCGCCTGTTGCCATGCGCGCGCCGGCAAACGCAGCGCCTCCGGCAACGAGCGTTGATCCAGCTGCGGCCGCCGTTGTTCCAAGTGCCGCGCCGGCGCCAAGCTGCGGCGCGCCGGAAACGAGACCCGAGGCAATCCCGGGGCCGAAAATGCCGAGCCCAAGCAGCGCCAGCGCACCCAGCACCTGAGACATGGCCGCCGCCAGGTCCGGCTCCTGGCCCTGCAGGGCGGAAGCGAACTCGCCAAAGAGCGTGGAGCCGATGCCGACGATGACGGCAAGCACCATCACCTTGATGCCCGACGAAATCACATTGCCGAGCACGCGCTCGGCCAGAAACGCCGAACGGTTCCAGAGCGCGAAGGGCACCAGGACGAAGCCGGCCAGCGTGGTGAGCTTGAACTCGAGGATGGTGATGAAGAGCTGGATGGAAAGAATGAAGAAGGCGATGAGGACCAGGAACCAGGCCAGAAGCAGCACGAAGATGGTGAGCGCGTTACCGAAGATCTCGGGGAAGCCTACTAGCTGGCTCGCTTGATTGAGGAGCGGCCAGGCGCCCTCGAAGCCGGCCGCGGCAATGCGGCCTGGCCGCAGGAGACTGTCGGCGGACAGGTTGCCGGCCGATGCGTTGATGCCGAGACCGGCAAAGGAGCGGTAAATTATGTCGGCGAGGTTCTTGAAATTGTTCAGGACGAAGGCGAAGGCGCCGACATAGAGCACTTTGCGAACAAGCCGGCCGAGAATGTTGGGCTCGCCGCCGAACGCCCAGACCAAGCCCGCGAGCGTGATGTCAATGCCGATCAGAATGGTAGTGAGAAAGGCGACGTCGCCCGAAAGCAGACCGAACCCACTGTCAATGTAGCGGGTAAAGGTCTCCATGAAGCGATCGATGACTCCGAGGTCGTTCATGTCGCCGCCTTCCTCGTTGTCTTGAAGAACTGCCGCTCAGTTGCCGGGATAAGCCGTGCCGGTGCCCAGGAAACGCTTCGTCGTCTCGCGAGCGGCTTCCTCAGACTGCGCTTTGCGCGCCGCATCCTCGGCTTCGGCCCGGAACTGGGTCGCAAGCAGCGTCTGGATCTGCATCTGCTGCTTGGTCGAAAGCGCGATCAGCTGATTGGTAGCCTGGCTTGCCTCGAGGGCACCTGCCGCGCCCTGACTGCGATTGACGAGATCGGTAAGCAGGTCGCCATCGGCCTGCACGTTCTCGACGATCTGCGACTGCGCGCTCATGGTCTGGCGGAACGCCTGCATGGCGCTCTGCCAGCGCTCGCGCGCGGCGCTCGCCACATCGCTGACCTTGATGGTGGCGTCGTAGCTTTCCGGATATTGCTGGCGCCACTGGTCCTGCAGCTTGTCGAGATCGAAGCTCAGGCCGCTCGCCTGGGTCATCAGACCGTCAATCCGTTGGAGCGAGCCGGTAAGCTGGCCCACGGAAGAGAAATCCAGGCGCTGAAGGTTGCGCGCCATGTTCTGCAGCATGGTCGCCTGGTTCTGAAGCGACTGGATTTGGTTGTTGATCTGCTCCAATGCGCGTGCTGCCGACAGCACATTCTGCGTATAGTTGGACGGGTCAAACACGATGAGCGCATAGGCCGGCTGGACGTAGTCAGCCATCGGTTTGGCAATCAGGGAAACGGTGACCAGGCTAGTAAAAAGGCGGCGTCCGATCATGACGATTGCTCCTTGTTAGGTTGAGGAAATTGCTGGAGAAGCTCGGCAGCCCAATCCAGGCCGCGCGCACTGAAGAAACGGGCGGCAAAGCTGCCCTGCCCTTCTTCGGAAAGAATATTGTCGATCAGGGTCTGCGCGGCCGGGTCGGAGGCGCCGCAAAGCGCAAGAGCGATCGGGCCTAGCCCGAGCTCGAAGAGGCGATTGCCGCGGCGCGACTGCAGATAGTAGTGGCGCTTCGGCGTGGCGCGGGCGACCAATTCGATCTGTCGCTCATTAAGACCGAAGCGCTCATAGGCTGCCCGTGCCTGCGGCTCCACCGCACGATCATTGGGGAGAAAAATGCGCTGCGGGCAGCTCTCGATGATTGCGGGTGCGATAGAAGAGCCGGCGATGTCGGCAAGCGACTGCGTCGCGAAGATGACGGAGACGTTTTTCTTACGCAGCACCTTAAGCCATTCGCGGATGCGGGCGGCAAAGAGCGGGTTGTCGAGATAGACCCAGGCCTCGTCGAGCATGAGCAGCGTCGGCCGCCCGTCAAACCGGTCCTCAAGACGATGGAACAGATAGGTGAGCACAGGCAGCACAGCGCCTTGGCTGTGCATCAGCTCCTGGGTTTCGAAACACTGCACATCCGAGATGGCCAGCCGGTCGTCATCGGCATCGAGCAGTCGGCCGAATGGTCCGTCGAGCGTGTAGGGCATCAATGCCGATTTGAGCGCATTGGACTGAAGCAGGACCGACAGGCCAGTCAGCGTGCGTTCCTGCGCCGGCGCGGTGGCGAGGCTGGTGAGCGCCGACCAGATTGCCTCCTTCACCTCCGGGGTGACGGTGACATTCTCGTGGGCAATGAGGCCGGCGATCCATTCGGCCGCCCAGCTCTGTGTGGCCGGGTCGTCGATGTGGCGCAGCGGCTGGAAACCAAGCGCACCATTCGCACCCAACGCATGGTGGTCGCCGCCCATGGCAAGCGCGGCGGCGCGGGCCGAATTGCCTTTGTCGAAGACATAGATTTGCGCGCCAGCGTAGCGCCGGAACTGCAAAGCGATCAGGGCAAGCAGAACCGACTTGCCGGCACCGGTCGGCCCGACAATCAGCATGTGGCCGACATCGCCGATATGGGTCGAAAGCCGAAACGGCGTCGAGCCGCTGGTTTCGGCGAAAAGAAGCGGCGGAGCGTGATCGCCGGTGACCTCGGCAAGGTGCTCGTTCTCCGCTGGACCTGCCCACACGGACGACAGCGGCACGAGATGGGCAAGGTTAAGCGTGTGAACGAGCGGCTGGCGAACGTTGGCGTAGACATGACCCGGCAATGAACCAAGCCACGCTTCGACGGCATTGATGCTTTCGCGAATGGTGGTGAAGCCGAGCCCGTTGACGATCCGCTCGACGGCGCGAAGCTTTTCCGCGGCGGCTTTACGGTTCTGATCCCACACCGTCACCGTTGTGGTGAGATAGCCGAAGCCGACATGATCGCCGCCGAATGCCTGCAGTGCTGCATCGGCATCGAGCGCCTTGTTGTCGGCGTCGCTGTCGACGAGAGGCACCGGTTCGTTGGTCACCACCTCGCGCAGAATAGCCGCGATCGATTTGCGCTTGGCAAACCACTGCCGCCGGAGCCGAGTCAGCGTCTTCGTGGCTTCCGCCTTGTCGAGTGGAATGAAGCGCGTCACCCAGCGATAGGCGAAATCCTGGTTATTGAGCGCATCAAGGATTCCTGGCCGGGTGACGTTCGGAAAGCCGAGAACTGTGAGCGTGCGCAGATGCTGCTCGCCCAGCATCGGCTCTAGGCCGCCGGTCAGCGGCGCGTCAACCAGGACGCCGTCGAGATACATTGGCGTTTCCGGCACGGCGACCGGATGACGGCGTGTCGAGATCGTGCCGTGCAGGTACGTCAGGGTCTCGGCATCGTCGAGCGCGCGCACCTCGGGCACGAAGCCCGAAAGAAGATCGAGAACGCGGTCAGTCTCGTCTCGGAACCGGGCAAGCTCCTGGCGCCAGTCTCTTTCCCCTCCCAAGTCATGCGAGTCGACGAGAGCACTTTCCGCGCGCGCTTGGCCATCGGGCCCAGGCATGAAGACCAAGGTCAGATGATAGATGCTCTCGAAATGCGCGACCTTGCCCTGGAAGGCCGCGCGCCGTTCCTCATCGATCAGCCATGAGGCAGCATCGGGAAGGGCCGAGCTCGCATAGCCCAGCGCTTCGATGCGCTCGGCCTCGAAGAATAATGCCCAGCCAGAGCCGAGCCTTCTCAGCGCATTGTTTGCCCGCGCGCATATGCCGATGAGTTCGGCCTCCGTCGCGCTTTCAAGGTCGGGGCCACGAAACCGCAATGTCCGTTGGAAGCTGCCATCCTTGTTGAGCACGATGCCGGGCGCGACGAGTGCTGCCCAGGGCAGATGGTCGGCAAGCCGGTCGGCTTTGCCGCGGTATTCGGAAAGCTTCAGCATGCAAGCCAGCCCTTTTGACGAAGATGACGGACAAGCACGCTGGCAAAATCCGGATCACGCCGTGCGGCAAAGACCGCGAGCGTGTGGCCGGCGATCCAGAGGATCAGACCGGCAATCCACTGCTGCAGGCCTAGGCCGATGGCCGCGGCCACCGTGCCATTGAGGATCGCCACCGCCCGCGGCGCGCCGCCGAGCAGGATCGGCTCGGTGAGCGCCCGATGGACCAGAACCTCGAAGCCTTCGATATGCTGCTCTTCGGTGCTCATCAGACGACTGCCCCGCCGCCAAAGGAGAAGAAGGAAAGAAAGAAGCTCGAGGCCGCGAAGGCGATCGACAGGCCGAAGACGATCTGGATCAGCCGGCGGAAACCGCCCGCCGTGTCGCCGAAGGCAAGGGTCAGACCGGTGGTGATGATGATGATCACCGCGAGGATCTTGGCGACCGGCCCCTGCACCGATTCCAGAATCTGCTGCAGCGGCTGTTCCCACGGCATGCCGGAGCCGGCAGCGTGGGCCTGGGCCGTGAGAAGAAGCGCGACGGCGGCGAACGAAAGAAAGCGAAGCTTCTTGCGCATGAGGTGACCTTTCAGAGCTGCTGGAGTTGCGGAAGTGTGAGCGGGGTGACGGCGTAATCGCCGCTGCCGTCGAGACCCGTGACCTCGGCGATCGCGTCAACGCGGCGCGCGGGTCCTCTTCCGGCAATAAAGATGACCAAGTCGACGGCATCGGCGATCAGCCGGCGGGGAACGGTGACAACGGCTTCCTGGGCGAGCTGCTCAATACGATAGAGTGCGGAGCGTGCCGAATTGGCGTGAACGGTGGCAATGCCGCCGGGATGTCCGGTGTTCCATGCCTTCAGCAAATCGAGCGCTTCCGCGCCTCTGACTTCGCCGACGATGATGCGGTCGGGCCTCAGCCGTAAGGTCGAGCGTACGAGATCGGCGAGTGTGATGGAGCCCCGCCTCGTCCTCATGGCAACGCAGTCCTTGGCCGCGCATTGCAGCTCGCGGGTGTCCTCAATCAGGATCACCCGCTCATCGCATTCGGCGACTTCTGCCAGTAGAGCATTGGTAAGTGTCGTTTTGCCCGACGATGTGCCGCCGGCGACCAGGATGTTGCGCCGCTCGCGCACTGCCTTCCTCAGGGCATCAGCCTGCAGCGGGAGCATGACGCGATCGGCGACGTAGTTGGCCAGCGTGTAGAGTTTTGCCGCCGGTTTGCGGATGGCGAAGCATGGCGCCAGCACGACCGGCGGTAGCAGACCCTCGAAGCGCTCGCCTGATGGCAATTCGGCACTGACAATCGGACTATCTGCATGCGCCTCGGCGCGTACATGGGAGGCGACGAGCCGGATGATGCGTTCCGCCTCGGCAGGATGCATATGCACGCCTGTATCGACCCGGCCTTCTCCCAACCGGTCGAGCCTCAGCGCGCCGTCGGGGTTGACCATCACCTCGATGACGGTCGGATCGGCAAGGGCCTCGGTGATCGCGGCGCCCATGGCTGTGCGCAGCATGGCTCGGCGGCGGTGGTCCGCTGCGGGATGAGAGTTCATCCTTCGCCTCCGTTGCCATTGCCGTAACCAAGCGAGCGCTTCCCGGAGGCTATCTGGCGACCGACCTGCTCGACGAATTTGTCAAAGCGCTCTTGGGCGATCGCCTGTGTCGCCCGATCCGGAATTGGCGTGTGCGCATGAAGCGTGATTGAAAAGCGGATTAAGAGCGCCAGGCTCTCCAGAGTTATTTCGGCGTCGCGCCTGACATGGTCGAGATCGCGGGAAAGACGGTCCAGCCGCTTGCCGTAGCGCTGGTCGAGCTCGTTTTCACCACGCCGTTCGATGAAGGCCTCGACCGCTTTCGCGACGATCGCCGATTTTGTGGTCGACGGGTTGCTACTGAGGGTTTCCAGCTTCGCGCTTAACGCGGGTTCGAGCAGAAACTGGTGGCGAATGCGATGCGGCTTCATGGGGCTCGTTCCGACTGGCCGGCCTGATGCGCCGGCGGCGGCAACGAACATCGTCGAGATCCGCAAAATCGCTTATGGGCGTTATCTACGCTGAGCTACGCCTGAGCTGCGAAAGCGCTTAGAAGCCGGGGATGATGTCCTTGTCGTCGCCCCTTCCCTCGTTGATACCGTAGGCGCTGGCTGCGGTGGAAACCCGGTCCATGACGCGCTTGTCTGCGAGTGCCTCGGCGTCATCGTCCGCCAGATTGAAGAGGTCGTCTTGATCAGGCTCCTGAGAGACGACAACGTGTTCTTCAGGCAGGCCTGGATGACGCTGCTGTTGCACGCCGCCCTCTTCTTCGATTGCCTCGCCGGCGTTTTCGTCATCGGCAGCGAGACGGCGGTCAACACTGCGGACTAGTCCGCTCCAATCGTCGGGGCGCGACGCAGGACAGTCCGCGTACAGACCGTCGCGCAACACCGGCGCCGGCAGCACCCGTTCGGTGAAATTCGGATCCTGATAATAACGCAACTTCTGGGCGCGGATCGGCGGCAACCCCGAAACAAGGATTAATTCGTCAGCTTGCGGCAACTGCAGCACCTCGCCAGGCGTCAGCAGCGGGCGAGCGGTCTCCTGGCGACTGACCATGACGTGCGAGAGCCAGGGCGCCAGCCGGTGGCCGGCGTAGTTGCGCATGGACCTGAGTTCCGTCGCCGTACCGAGCGCATCCGAGATGCGTTTGGCCGTGCGCTCGTCGTTGGAGGAAAAGGCAATGCGCACATGGCAATTGTCGAGAATGGCGTTGTTCTCGCCATAGGCTTTGGAGATCTGGTTCAAGGATTGCGCGATCAGATAGGCGCGGATGCCGTAACCCGCCATGAAGGCGAGCGCGGTCTCGAAGAAGTCGAGGCGGCCAAGAGCCGGAAATTCGTCCAGCATCATTAGCAGTTGGTACTTGCGGCTCTTCTTCGGGTCACCTTCCAGCCGCTCCGTCAGTCGCCTGCCGATCTGATTGAGCACCAGTCGCACCAGTGGCTTGGTGCGCGAGATATCCGATGGCGGCACCACTAGATAGAGCGACATCGGTCGTTCCGCATCCATGAGATCGGCAATGCGCCAGTCGCAGGCCGATGTTGCCGCGGCCACGGTCGGATCACGATAGAGACCGAGAAACGACATGGCGGTCGAGAGAACGCCTGAGCGCTCGTTCTCTGATTTGTTAAGCACCTCGCGAGCCGCCGAGGCCACGACGGGATGGACCCGAGGTTTGTCCGCCGTGCCGAGGTGGTTGGTGGTCATCATCCGCAGCAGTGTCGTGGCAAACGAGCGTTGCGGATCCGACAGGAAAGTGGCGACGCGGGCGAGCGTCTTTTCTTCTTCGGCGTAGAGCACGTGCAAGATGGCCCCGACCAAGAGTGAATGACTAGTCTTCTCCCAATGATTCCGCCGCTCCAGCGCGCCTTCCGGATCGACGAGAATGTCGGCGATGTTCTGAACGTCGCGGATCTCATCTGAGCCCCTGCGCACTTCCAGCAGCGGGTTGTACCGCGCCGACCTTGGATCAGTCGGGTTGAACAAAAGGGAGTACGAGAACATCGACCGCCAGCCGGAGGTCAGCTGCCAGTTCTCGCCCTTGATGTCGTGAATGACGGCCGAGCCGGTCCAGGAAAGAAGAGTTGGAACGACCAATCCGACGCCCTTGCCCGAACGTGTCGGCGCAAAGGCCATGACGTGTTCCGGCCCGTCATGGCGCAGATAGTGATCCTTCAGTTTGCCAAGGAAAACGCCGGTCGGCTGAAACAGGCCTGCCTTCTCGATTTCCCGAACCGCGGCCCATCGTGAGGAACCATAGGTGGTGACCAGCCCCCTCTGCCGCGCACGCCAGAGGGAGCCAGCGATGGCGGCCGCGCAGCCCATGAAGCCTGTGGTGGCCGCGAGCATCCCGGCCGTGTCGAAGACCTCGGGCGCGTATGCGTCGAAATGGAACCACCACTCGAACAGTTGCCACGGCTTGTAGATCGGCCATCCGGCTGCGACAAACCATGGGGGTCCGAGTTGCGGCTGATAATCTAAAGTTTGGGCGCACCATTGAGTCGCTGTCCATACGCCGAGAATGACGATGGCGAACACAACGACTATCTGACCGACAAGGAGCTTCGTCGGTGTCATGGGCGCAGCCTCCGAGTTTTGTTAAACGGAAGCAGGATGGCGTGACGTTTCAGAATATTGAAGATACCCAATATACGCGCCCGTGCGATGCAGTGAACGTTGCAGGCTTAGAAGATTGGGGGCGCCAAGAAATGTCATCGCGGAGGCACGAGCGAATGACTTGTATTAGGCCGACTGCGGTCCGTCCGGTTTCGGCCGCGATTGGATAGAAAGCTGCCTATAAGGAACCGACGCCCTTTCGGCCGCTCGTAAATAGCGAAACCCCGATAACGGTCATTGCCCATAATAATATCAATTCGCTTCGCTGCGCATTCGCAGCGATTTCGGGCTCCACTCCGAGGCGCCAAATCGCGGCGGAACCGACACTGTGGAGATTATACCTCGGGCGCGGCAGCCTTCGGGACGAGCGCTTTACGCCCCTTCCTCGGCCGCGGCCGTTGTCTGCGCCCGTGCAGCGCGCTCCACCATCTCGCGCGTAACCACTTTGTTGTGATCCCGCTCACGGTAGAGACACGCATACTCGGAGTCGTCGACATCACCCGGGCCATAGTCATGGTAGTCGAGATGACGCCAACCCTGTTCCGTGAGGTCCATGCCGTACTCTACGCCGACAAATCCGCTCAAGGGCACGATATAACTCCTTACGAAGGGAACGTCCTCGTATGTCCGCTTGATGAACTGCGCGCCGGGCGTGTTTTCGATAAACCATGGTTGCCGGCCGAACCCGCCAAACTGCAGTTGGATGATGCGGCCGAGCGTTATCAATGCCGATAGAGCGTCCTCCCGCATTGTGGAGTAGGTCGCGGGATTAAAGTGGACCGAGCGGTTGCGCAGCGTCGCGAGCTCCATGAAAGCTATCCCCACATCAGGCAAGAGCACGCCCCAGTCTTCCAGCACGCGTACGGCGAACCGCCAGTCATCGAAAGACTCGCTGCGATAGACACGGCGGTAGTGCGGCGACGCTTTGTAGTAATCCCGAAGGTCCAGGATGAGGTGGTTCAGGATGCGCTCGCCGAGGGCGCACGCAGCGACCAAGGCTGGGAAGTAGAGCCCTGATACAAAGGCGCGGCGCGCCTGTTCATGCATCAGGTTATGATAACTGACGATGGAGAACGCCTTTGCGCCAAGGTCCTTAGTGTCCTGGATCACTTGCGCATGGCGGCGTTCGCCGTACTCAGCCTTGAGCCTCTTAATCGCCTTGTTGCGGTTCTCGATATGGAGCGCCTTCACTTTCTCCTCCCAGTGCTCGCTCGGATCGTCGAGACTCAACGGATTGGAGTCGAAATCATAGGCAAACGGGTGATACCGCCGCCCACGGTCTCGCAAGGATTCGTGCCCCTCATGGTCGTAGAGGCCGCGCGCCAGGTCGGCGACCGTGATGAACCCTTCTGATACAGTGCTCTCCGCGTGGCCGTTGCTCTCGGTCTCAGCGGCTTCCCGGCGCTTGGGCGCCACCTGCACAGGCTTTTTATCTTCGACAGCAGTCGGCTCTTGGTCGGCCATGGTCCGTCAGCCTGCCGTCGCGGGTGCCCGCCGGAAGCTTGCCTGCCTCTGCTTGGTTTCTTCGATCGCTTTGCCAGCATCCACAAGCGACCGGCACGCATCAAGAACCGACCAAGGCACTTCGTCGAGCACTGCAGCTATGTCGACGAAGCTCACCAACTCGTTGGTCAGGACAGCTTCCACGACGGCTTCAAGGGATGGATTGCGCCGAAGAGACCATTTGTCGTTGGTCCAGTGTATAGTGTCGTCCCAGACGATGAAATGGGCGCCGCAGCCGGTGTCCCTCCAGACCGAGGGGAACAAAGTCAAGCCATCTTCGCGCCGGTAGAAACGCCAAGCAGGCCCGGCACGACGATCGAGATTGACTGTTAACACGTCTCCGCAACCATCAGGGCACTTCATTACGAAGGCACGCGGGACGCCACGTTCCACCAGCACGACGTCGCCCGGCCGTTCGACCAAGTTGATGGCCTCAGACTGGCGTTCAACCGAGCCTTTGAAATGGACCGCGTACGATTTCCTGAGCAACAATGGAACTCCAGACCCTTACCAAAGCGAGGGGTTTGTTACACGTTCGAGAAGGTTGCCGGCGCACTGGTAGGCAGTGCTGGCGTCCCCGTTCTTGGCTTTCGCATAATAAAGCAGCCCTACGCAGATCGCTATTGTATATTCCCGTCGCAGGTCGACGGAGTGGACCTGCCCCTCATCGAGGATTGTCGAGCGCAAGGCCGTGATCGCATTGAGCCGATGGGATGCGGCCTTGCCCTTGAGAAGATGTTCGAGCGAGACAGCGAACAGGTTACCGCTATAGAAATCTTCGAGCACATCGGTCGGAATCCGTTGAGTTGCCTGCAGGTCGGGATCGAAGCCAAGGCCCAACTCCAAGCGCGCAACGTCGTGCGAAAGCGGGCGCTTGGCCGCTCGTGTGAAATCGATCAGAACCGCCTCGGCGTCCTGGCCGCATACGAACACGTTGCGCAGATTGAGATCGTCATGGGCCCGGCACATCAAGTGGTCCTCTACCGGCAAGTTGGCGAGGCGGTCAAACAAATCATGCGGCGAAGGGCCTCCGTAACCGGCATGGCTGAGGTCTTTGTAGGTGCGTTCGAGCCCCTTCAGGTATTGCTCCTGCCTTATCACGGGCAGGAACTCCGGAAGCAAATCGAGCTTCTTCTTTTCGGGCCGGTCTCGCCACCGGCCCAACACTGTTGATAGATTGCCTGGACGACGGCGTTGACGTCCCTTTCCGGCACGACATAGTCTAGGCGCACAGCGTGTTCGACGAAGCGGGACACAGCCAACTGTGAACTGGCCCCCAACACGCATCGCTCCAGGCATAAAGGGGCGCATCCTCGAAAGGGAATTCGGTCGGCGACGACATCCCTGTAGGTCTTGATATGCTCCTCCATCTCCGCTGCGCCGCCCGATTTGACGATGAATGGCGTGTGCTGCTCCAGACCCTGTGTTTCGACCTTCCACACGGACGCTGAGGATTTGCCGCCATTCTCCTTAGAAATGTGTATCGCCGGGTAGTCGTGAAAAGCACGTCGGAATAGCAACTCGAGCTCGAGCGACAATGGTTCTAGTAGCGGGGCACCGTTCTTGCTGCGGATCGCAAGACTGTCATTGCTCGACGGCCCGCAACGGCAGCGAGCACAGAGTTCCGCGATCCGATCCCCATGAGAATCCGCAAGCACGACCAGTTGCTGCAACACGACTCCGGGAGGCTGGGCCCACTGCGCCAGCTGACCTGCACCTGACCTCGCGACAGCCATTGCGCTCGCCTCGTCGCCCGACTTCGCCACGACAACGATGAAAACGCCCCGCGCTGCGGCAGGAGCGGCGAGAAGACGCAAGCGCTTAACAAGATCTTGTCGATCCGTCTGCGACGATAACGCACCGGCGAGCACGATTAATGCACGGGCGCTGCCGTCGGTAAGATCCGCGGGCGATTGTAGCTTCTTGAGCGCGAGTTGTCGGCTGTCAAAGGGCCGCCTGTCGACCGTTCCGCCATCGACCAGGACCATTGTGCGCTCCTCAGCCTTCATGACGACGCCAGATCATGGGCCAACTATCTCCTTTGGCCAGCGCGTTGCCCCGGGAACAAACGATGCAGTTCGGGTCCGGTACCGAACTGACGGGCCGCACCGATCCATCGATGGGTCGTCCGACTAGGTGGCGTGCCGAGCCAGGAAAGCCGGTGACCGCCGATAGGAACATTGAGACAGCCATCGAAGACGTTGCGGCATTGAGAGAGATTACGGCCGGTTGCGGTTCAAAATGGCCGACAAAATACGGATCAGACCGAACGTCAGTCAGAAGGTCGCGGCGCACGGAAACGGGATTGAGAAGAGGATGGCAGTTGAGGCAGGCGAGCGGCTCGGCGAGCATCTGCACGCGAGTCGACATTGCCGTGACGATCTCATCGCGGGCGTCGATACGTACGCCGACATCGATCATAGGAAGGCGATACTGGTAGGCCATTTGGTTCAGGACAGCCCGGCTGCCATGGGAGTCTGTGCAGCACATCACGAAATCGCTATCGAGCAAAGCTCTTGCTACGGGTTCATCTATGACCGTATCTGCGATCGCCTCAACGGCCATCTCGCCTTGCGCACGTTGCACGGCAGCGCGCGCTATCAAGACCTTCGGCTGGCCAACATCGCCTGGCGTGGCTCCGAGCAGACGGTTGAGATTGGTCGGTTCCACCTCCTCCGGGTCTATCAGGAGGAAGCGGCCAACACCCAGCCGCGCGAGTTCTTCAACCACCACGGATCCGGTGCCGCCGACGCCGACGATGGCGACAGTAAGGCCGTTGAGTATCCGTTGACCCTCAAGGCCGAAGGCCCGAACATTGCGGTCGAACACGTCCGACAGGGGCGCCTGATTGCGAATACCGGATTCCCTTTCGTATGTGCGGACATCGCGGTCGACTTCTTGGATGCGGTCGATCGTAAATAGGGTTTCCCCCTCGGCATCAAATAATCTTCCCCGGAACCCTGTCGGCCCGGCGACGAGGAAACCATGCGGCCCGGATGGGCATCGAAAATGCTGGACGGGCGCCAAAATCTTCTGCGACGCATCGTCGACCCGCGAGAAGGCGAGTTCCTCTTGCATCGGATGCGAATGAGCCAGAATAACGCCGACACGGTCCTGGCGCCCCCGTTTGAGCACACTGGCAAGAAACGCGGGCGTCAAAGTCGCCTCGACCGAACTACGGGTCATATAGTCGTCCGGGCCGGGGAGGATGACGTCCCGGACAACCAGTCGCATGCCGCCATCGAAGCGGCCACCCGCGACGATCAGCGCAGCCGCTGTCTCAATCGGGGAATGCGCAAGAAGGTCGTCGCGAAGCGCCGACCACCCGCCTGCGGCAAAGACCAGCCGATTCATTTGGCCTCGCCGAGTCGCCGCCGGATCACGTTCAAATAGGTGTGCAGGTTATCGCTGTTGGGTTGCCACGTGGAAGGATGCCAGGAAAACCAGAGCCACTCTGACGGTATTCCTGGAGTAGCCTGCTGGCCGGTATTTTGCGGAGCTCCACCGTGAGCGAGCGCGAGAGCCGGCTCCGTCCAAAAACAGTCAGGTGCCGCCTGCGGATATCCGCCGGGAACCACGAACTTCACATCGACCGCGGCCTTGTTCCACCCCGGTGGAAGGCGCACCGCCGGCAAACTGACGACCGCCGTCCCACCCGCTTGCTCCTCAAGGGTCGCATTGGGGTATCTTTTATTGAAGTCTTCGAAATGACGGGCGAGGATGGACATCAGCCAAACGTCGCAGGCGGAACCGTATAGAAGTGCATGCCGTTCTTCAGCGCGACTCCCTCGCCGTCGCCGATCTGCCGGTCGGCGTCATGGCCGTGCCCCTCAAGGAACAACTGATATTGCTGATCTTTTCCGGCAAGCTGTTTCAGTTCAGCCCCGGTCATGCTTTCACTGGCCGCCTCAAAATGTACGCCATCGATATTGATGGAAAATTTCGGATGATCGTCTTTAGCCATCGTTTCCTCTGCAAATGTGCGTGTGATCGCGAGAACCCGCCCCCTAAGGAATTGAGGTACAAGCGTTACTTACCTTGAAACATACCGCCGCAGAAGCACGAATTGCCGCCTTCCCCTGCTCGCTGACTGCACCGCTTCGTGATCCCGATATAGGAACTACCTGAGGGTTTCTCATCCTTTGGCTTATTGCAGATACTGCGAGCCATGCGGCCCAATGTGGGACGCCGGCCCGACACCGGTCGGTGCCCAAATCGGCGGACCGGCAGCTTAGAGGGTAAATTTTGCAGTTCCTCAGCCCGAATGCCCCACCTATTGACCCAAGCTTTTCTGGAGCAGAAGCAAGTTCAGGTCGTTTAGCAGTTTCTCCTTGGCAGCAGGATCGACCGGCGGCGGAGCAGGAGGATTCTTCTCGTGCTGGCCTTCAGGCAGCTTGGTCGCGCGCGCGGGCGCCGGCGCGGCTTTAGGCTTCTCTTCGGGCTTGGGAGCGAACACGATAGAGATTTTATTGACGTCCTTCCACGTAGTTTTCCAGCCGATGCCCAGGCTGGCCTGCCCTGTGTCGAATGGTATCGTGATGATCTTCACGCTCGCCGACGCGCCTTCGTCCAGCGTAAAACCCATCACGTACGAAACTGAATCTGGCGGCGTCTTTGTATCCGCGTAAGAATCCTGGACCTGTGCAAGCCAGTTCGCGATTCCCAGGTTTCCGGTAAGCCGAGAACCGTGCGCGCGCCTTTCGTTGACGGTTGGTGTGTCGCACTTGATATCGTCCTTTTGACCCAAGCCTATGGTGAACTTGTAGCCCACCATCCTGTCTGCGGTTCCGGTGGCGTTTGTCGCCAATGCAAACGTGCCTGTCTGCGGAATGTAGGGTACCTCGTTTCCGGCACTGCCGTCTCCGCCGCCCGTCGCTACGACATTCAGCGACAGTTCAACTGCCGCATTCCACTTTCCCTTGTCGGTCAGGAAGGTAGCAGGCCCGATTGGAGGCTTTGCCTTGGGCCGCCCGTCGCGTCCGTCTTTCAGGTCGCACCGGATGTTGTCGACAATGTCTGAGATGCGAAGTAGACCGACTTCGGTTGGCAACTTCGGAACGCTGGCGCAACTCGAAAGAGCAACGCAAACTCCTAGCGAGCCCCGAACGAAAACTTTCATGATTTCCCCCATCTTCCCACCTCCACAGGGATCACGCCTACTACGAAGATGAAATGGTACAACTAGACTTTCCACAGATAATATTGGTGAGACAAAATTATTCTAGCTGCTGATTGAGAACCACACCCTGCCAAGTTGAGGCCCAGGGGTCACTAGTGCCCATTCGGCGGCGACCAACACAAAGCAAAGCAAAGCAAAGAATGAGGGAACCCGCCTGCGGCGGCTTGCCGAGGAGAGACGGCCCGCGCCTCTCTTCCCAGGCCCTAATCAGCGACCTTGTCGCTCATTCGCCGATTCTCTCGACAAGACGTTTGGTCAGCTCGACGCGCAGCAACGGAAAGCCTTTGATGATCTGCGTGTCCTAGTGAACCAGAACCAGCAATGAATTCACGGCGATGTTCAGGAAGGCCTGCAGACAGTCCAGAACCTCAACGTAGAGATCAGCAACCTAGCGATTTTCTCGTCGAAGCCGGTGGTCACAAGATTTACGCCCACTTATATCGCGCAGGCGAGTCAATCGGACGATGTGCTAATAGAGGTAGAGGGCTTTCACCTCTACGACGCGGAGAGTAGGCATAAGCCGAGTCTTCGGTTTGGCGCATTGCTGACGGGCATCATCGGACTGCAATCTGACCGTCCGTGATTGGGAGCCACATGGCTAAAGTGGCTGTTCCGCTATTGAGCCTCGACAGGCGTCCTAGGGATCCGCCGCATCGAACTCAATCGCAAATCCCGCGTCGATCGCGCTTCGCGCAATGAGATCGCCAAGTTCCCAATCCGTGAGTTCGCAAAGCGGAAATGTTCCCCTTACAGCGTGGCTAACCTCGGATATCGAAATGCACGGCCTGCCGACATTGCCGATCAAGTGCCGGACAATCGCTTGGCGAACGTCCGACAAGGTAGGCCCCAGCGCGAGCGCGGGCATATGTGGCCTACGAATGGAGCCGTGGTTCTACGCCATCGGCTGTTTTTGCATCGAAAGCTACGGGCACACCGTGAATGATGGATGCCGCTGCCAGCAACTCCTCCAACTCGCGGTCGGTAGCCCTGCATGCTGGCATGAGTGTTCGGATGGCGCGGATTGCCTGTGCGATCGAGAGGAAGTTGGACCTGCCTCTGGACAGAACATAGGCTTCGGCGGCCCTTTCAACCGTAACGGTGTGGAAAGTGTTGGTCATCGAGAATTCCTCCCTGAAATCCTGACCAACACGATTTACAGCAGGAATTCGGTGGCCTTCAAGGGTTTGTCCGATCCCGGACAATCAGGCGGATGCCAGACCGAAATGACTTTGCTCCTCCTCGCCGTAAGCACCATGGGTGAGTTGCTTCATTCCAACGCGGTCGACAATTGTGATCTCGCCGCGCCTGGCGTGAACCAGCCCTCGATATTCAAGCATTTGCAGGGCGGTGGTGACACCGGGGCGTCGGGCGCCAAGCATGGTGGCCGGGAATTCATGCGTCAGGTAAATCCTATTCCCTTCGACACGGTCTTGCACCATCAACAACCAGCGGGCCAACCGCTCCTCGATTTTCGAATGGCCGTTGACCAGTGCCGTCCGGGACGAGTGGATAAGGAACGCGTGGGCATAGCGAAGCAGTGACTCGCGAAGGGACTGGCTTGCCGCAATCGCCGAGCGAAGAGCTTCAACCGGGAGGATCCAGCCATTACCTGCAACCTGGATATAGGTTTCATTGGGAGACTTGTCCTGGCCGAGCAGGACGGCAACCCCTGTCATGCCGTCGCGGCCGACGATGCCGGCTTCGCTTTGCCGACCACCGGTCATCGTGGCGACCACCGACGCGATGCCCGTCTCTGGAAAATACACACGCTCGATCGGCTGATATGAGACCTCAAGCTGGGCTTTGATGCCCAGTTCGACGTGATGCATTGATGGCTGCAATCGCGCGAAATCCTCTGAGGAGAGGGTTTTCAATACATGGTTGCGAAGAAGGGATTTGGGCATGGCTCTCTCCCTGACGGGCAAGAGCACGTACCTCTTACTGTCGGCTGCGTCCGAAGGGGGCGGCCGATTCAGCGAGCATAGGCTTCAAGTGCGCGATTGGCAAAGAATCCGTCGGCGTATTGCGCCGGCACCCCCGCGCGGACCAATCCTATGAAGCCTGACGCGGCGGGGGCTCTCAAGGATTCGAATCCTGTGTCAACAGTCGGCTGCTGAAGAGCCTGACATTGTCCAAGCAGATGGACCTGAAGAATGCATATTGTTGACAATGACTTAGCTACATGCGCCGGCTTGACGTCGCCGTTGCGGCGCCATAGCCATAGCGCACGGCAACTAGCCGGCGGCATGAGGATTGTGGCCGCAAGCTAGCCATGAGGTGCTCGACGAAGCCTGAAGGTTCAACGATGAAGAAAGCGCCGCGAAAGAACGTACCGACATTCGACCATTCCGAACTCGGGCTGGGGTCTGCCGAGCTCAGAGCCATAAGAAAGTGTGAGGCCGAGATCATGCTGCTAGGCCGAAGAACGACGGAAGAAACCTTCGATCTCGGCGATCAACTGAACATCGCTGCAGCTCTTATCCCCGACCGAATGTTCGGAAAATGGGCCATCTCGGTGTCGCGATACAGTCGTCAGCACCTTTTCAGCCTGATGAAGATAGCGACCGTTCTCAAGGACCATAAGACGCGGCTTGTAGAAGCGCGCATGTCCGCCACCGCCATGGGCCACTTGGCTAGTTCCCCAGAGCACGTGGATGAGGTTCTCGCCGAACTCGAAGCCGGACGCTCACAACGGCAAAACAGATCCAGGCAAATGTCGGTAGCAATAATGAAAAAATTGACATCACTTACCAAACCTCGGCGGCGTCGCCGGTCTAAAAGCCAACGCACAGGCGAAGTTGAAGCTCGGTATTTCTGAGTTCACCGAAATATCTCCTCGATCATCGCGGATGTTGATGCCGCGCTCGTTCCGGCATTGGACGGCAAGCGGGTGTTGAAGGGCCAACTGGCGGACAAGATCGAGCGTCCAGCGAGGCTCGCCGGTTTTCAGCTGGAAAACATTGCCCTTTTCGTTGAACTAACCCAAACAATTCGGCGGCGTCCCAGGTGATGGGTTTCCCAAAGGCAGCAAATGAGATCAACTCTCGCCGCAGCCCGCGAGCATAGGGTTATGTCGGCCGCTTAATATTCCCGTTGAACGCACACCGACGCTATTGCGCTGAAAGCATAAAATTGCCATCTACCGACGAAGCTACAGCTAGGTGGATGGGGATGGGCGTATCAGACGAGTTCTACAACTTCCGGAATAACTATAATATCGGCACCGACCTGATCAGCTCGATTGGACAACGGTACAGGCGTATCACCACGCGCCTTAATACAGACTTCTGGAACACCGATTCCAGCTCCGCCCACAGTCTCTATGTTGGCTCTTACGGTCGCGACACAGCCGCGCGCGGAATCAGCGACCTAGATATCGGCTTCCAGCTCCCCTATGCGGAATACGTCAAATACAGCGCGTATCACGGCAACGGTCAGTCCGCGCTTCTTCAGGCCGTGAAAAACTCCCTCCTCAAAACCTACGGCTCCAGCAAGGTCGGCAGCGACGGCCAGGTTGTCGTCATCTCCTTCACGGACGGGATCACGTTCGAAATCCTTCCCTATTTCAACAACACGGACGGTTCCTGGACTTTTGCCGATTCTAACGGGGGAGGTACCTGGCGGCAGTGCAATCCCCGGGCAGAGATGACTGCCGTCCAGACCCGCAATACGGCCGTTAATGGCAACCTCAAAGCCCTCTGCCGCATGATGAGGGTGTGGAAAGACCAAAATAGCGTTCCGATGACCGGAGCCCTCATCGACGCGCTCGCCTACCAGTTCATCGAGACGTGGGAGTATCGGGATAAATCCTACGGCTATCATGACTACATGGCGCGGGATTTCCTAAAGTATCTCTACGACCTCGACCGAGAGAAAACTTACTGGCGTATGCCGGGGAGCGGTTCCTACGTCTATAAGACGGGGGTGTTCTGGTTGAAGGCGCTCACGGATTACAATATCGCCGTCGAAGCCTGCAACATGCAGACCGACGACAAGGCCGCACAGCGCCGCGCGAAATGGAGGACCGTCTTTGGCACAACCTTCCCAATCTGACCCGCGGTACCAAATCGAGAGCCAAGTGCGCGAGTGTTACGGCCGTTGCGCCTACACCCATAAGATTCACGAGAAGATGGCGGAGCGGCTTGCCGACCATCAATGGTATGCGAAGTGGTTCAACATCATCCTGTCCGCGCTCATCGCCGGCGGCGCGGTGACGACCGTATTCAGGGCGGAGACGGGGCTTTTGCAATATGCGGAATACGCGACCGTCGTTCTTGCCATTCTCAGCCTGATCTATAACGCCTATCAGAAAGACCTAGACCCCGGTGCTCTCGCGCAGCGACACAGGGAAACTGCGTCCGACATATGGAATGTACGAGAATCTTACCTCAGCCTGATAACCGACGCGCTCAATTCGGCAGTGCCAATTGACGGCCTTCGGACGCAGCGCGACGAGCTGCAGGCCAACCTTCATGAAATCTATCGGGCGGCACCCTTCACGGACGGGAAGGCCTACAAGAAGGCACAGGATTCCTTGAAGGATAACGAGGAGCTCATGTTCTCCGACAAGGAAATCGACGACATGCTGCCCACCACGTTAAGGCGGTCGAGCAGGGCTTAGTAGACCGCGCCGGGTTTGCCGGAGGCTCCAACTTCCAAATAGGATGGAGCCATGACGAGCAAACGAGGAACAAGTTTCTCCCTCGCCGGAGGCGAGCGGAATTTCTCCGGTCGTTAGGCTGCGACGGGACCGTCGTACATCGCAGGGTCCCACACCTGAATGTTTGCCCCCTCGCCGTTCGGGGTGATCAGGAGTCCTTCCTCGTAGAATAGGCCGCGGGCGACATCGCCGAGTACGTCGAACTCGCTCGGAAACATCCATTCGCCGCGCTCATTCCAGAGTTTCCGGAGCTGAGCGACCAGTTCCTCGATTGCCTCGGTGTAGCCGGCCTCATCGATCGCCTGTCGGGTCTCCTCGCTGATCTCCGCCTCGCCATTGCTGCCGTCAATATGCCCAAACGTGTAGGCCGCCATTCGGAGAGGCTCCGAAATCGGCGCTCCAAGTTCTCCGACGATCCGGTTGAGATCACGATGTTTCCAGAAACCGTCGCGCGCGGCAGCGGCCTTCTGTCGAGCGACGCCTGTCACGCCGCGCAACCCTTCTTCGTAATAAGCCAGGTGCCCCGAGCCGAACGGCGCGCTCAAGCGGCAGGCCGCATATTCGTCCCAGCAGGCCTCGTTGATCTGGGTGAATATCTGCTCCTCGTAGGAGCTGACCTGCTTCTGGAGGATATTGCCGGGAAATGCTTTATCCTTCTCGGTCGTCACTTGCACGTGCGCGCATTCGTGGGCGATCAGATAGATGGCCTGTTGCATACCCGACTGAGCTCGCGCGTCGTCCTGTTCGGGGGTCGCACCGATACTCTCGATGTACGCGCCGCTGAAAACGAGGTGAACCTTGACCTTGCCGTCGCGCAGGACGGCCGGCGACATTGCGACGCCGACAAGCTGGTCATCGTTAGACCGGGCGAGCGTTCGTAAGCCTTCGACGCCTCGGTCGAGTTCGGCGAGCGCGGCATCGTAATCATAAGCGACAGTCACGCCGTCAAGCCGCTCTAAATTGATTACCGAGCTTATGAAGCGGATGTAGCTCGCGAGGTTGTGGGCGATGCGGTTGGCGTCCTCTATGTCAGCGAACGCCCGCATCGCGAACGAAAGGTCCGCCGGTGCGGTTTGCGGCGGCAACGTGATTTCGGCGTCTTCAGGTTTCGCGGACATGTACCGATCCTACGGGAACGCGCCGTAATGCGACACTAGCAGTGGCAAACCATCCACCGGGAAAAGACGAGGCATATTATACTGCGGCTACCACCTAGTGTCCCACTCATCGGGACACACCTCGATCGCTGGTGGCAACGGTTTGGTTTGTTCAGACGAACAGGAGCGACCGCTAGCGAAAATATCAGCTTCAACGGCGGCTTTGGGACAAACCTTAAGGCCGGCTCAACGGCCGAAGTCAGGCGCGTTCCCGCCTGGCAGCTTTGGGGCCGTGACCGGACTGTCCGGTCTTGATACGCGTCGAGCGGATAGCTGCCATTCGGCCACCGACCCCATTGCCGCTGTTCGAGGTACTTTCCTCGCAATCCCGTAGATTGGCAGGCCTGTTTCAGTCATAGCCGGACGAGAGCTCGAGCGCGACCTCCTCGAAGTATCTTGGGAACGGTTCAATAGTGGCCAGTACCAATTCTCGCTGCGTCCGACATGCTGTGACCACGTCGCGATAGCCATCGATGACCGGGAACGCGTCGCCAAGGGCCTGGGCCACCACTCTGTCGGCGAATCCAGCCTCTTGGAACGCAATAGCCGCGTCACTGGACAGACCGTACTTGATCTTTTTCTGGACGGTCACCAGCCGCGCATGCAGATCTTCGGATCGCTCCTCAACGAGATCGGCCAATGCAGCAACGACCATCGACAGGTCGTACGCGTAACCGCTTTCGCACAGGTGGACGACGTGCTCCGAAGTCGCTCTCGCGTTACCGAACTTGACATGGGCGGCTGTCAGCCGCGCTCGGATTTCGTAGTAGGTCCTGCCGGCGATCCAGTCGGCAAGGCAATCCGGCCGCATTGCCTCGGGTACCGCCGCCAAGACCGGTGCGTGGGCGTGCCGTGCCGCCTTTTCCATAATCGCGGTCAACAGCTCTTCCTCGGTTTCGATTGCCGCGAGCCGGTCCAGATGCATGTCGATCCATTGCGCCAAAGCCTTGACGTCCGCCGGCGGTAGCGGCGACTTTCGGACCAGTTTGATCAGGCTGAGGTCCGTCCCTTGTTGGACGGCTTTGGCGGCCGCCTGAAAAACGGCCAGGACCTTGACCCTCAGATCGTCGTCGGAGAGATGATATGCTAGGGTGCTCCGCGCCAGTTCCTCCACACGCTCCTCGGCAAGGTCACTCTCGAAATCAACGTAGGACAGTAGATACGATGCTATGCTTTGCACCGCGCGCGCCCGGTCGGAAAGAAACCTGCTGAAGTCCTTCCCTATTAGCCCGGGGCGCTCGCTCACCGCGGCGGCGGTATACGCCGCGATGGTCTGCTTGGTAGCGAATGTGAGATCGAGCCATTCCGTCGGCAGATCCAATGTGATGGTCGGCTTTCCTTTTACCTTCTGCTCGAAGCTGACGAAAAGCTTGAGAATGCTGCTCGCCGACGGTTCCGAATTATCCGCATCCAGCAGCCTGGTGGTCTTCGACCAACGCCATCGGCCGTCTTTCTTTTTATCGTCGTAGAGCGATGGCGCGGAAAAGATCACGTTGCCTTCGGTATACATGCCTGCCCGGCCCGCACGACCCATCAGGTTGTGGAAGTCGCGCACCGCTATCTCTTCTTTGCCCTGCTGGGTGGACGTCACCACCAAGTAGCGGATCGGGAAATTTACGCCCTGCGCTAAGGTGGAGGTGCAGACTACCATACGAGCCAGACCCGCCTTCATAGCATGTTCGATCGACAGCCGCAGGCCCGGCGGCGTGTTGGCGTGGTGCGACAGGATCCCGAGCTTCGCAGCTTTGGATACTCGACCATCTCCGAGGTGAGTTTGGCATAGATCGGCAATCTTGCGGATCTCGTTTTCGTCGGAGCAAGCCGCCGGCCAATCGAGCTCCAAGCCGCGCCCTGCAATTTCGACGGCGCGGTCGCAGACCGTGCCGACGCTCTCCCTCTTCCCGCAGAAAATGGCCACGCTGCCGTTTGCGGCGAGATGCTGACCGAGAAAGAGGCCTATGTCGGTGTTGCTTCTGATGGTGCCGCGTTCGGGGAAACGTTTCACCTTCAGTTCGCGACCCTTTTTGGCCAGTACTTTGGACTCAACGATGCGGGGCACGAAGAATTCATCCGCGTTCGGATCGGCCGGGCTGACGTAGCGCAACCAGGCCCGCTCGAACTGCCAGCTGGCGAAGGCGATGTTCCTAGCCGTCGGCAGCAATCCCGATCCCGACACCACCGCGGTCTCGTCGCCGACGAGCCAACCGGCAATCTCGGCCGCGTTCCCGATGACGGCAGAGATCAATACGACCTGGGCGTTCGTAGGCAGCGAGATGCGCATGGACGCTAGCAGAAGTTCATATGTTGGCCCACGGGTCAGTCCGTCGAACTGATGTCCTTCATCATAAACGACCAATCCGACCTCTTCGGCGAATTCGGGCTTACGCCGAAGCATGTAAAGGAGCTTTTCGGGTGTCACCACGAACACCGAATTCTGTCTTCGCGCTCCCGCGAGATCGATGTCGAAAAGGTACGAATCCGAGATCTCGTTAATCAGGACATCTTCGCCGGCGAATGAGCGCACCAGATCCGAACGGATATCGTGGCACAGTGACCTGAATGGACCCACAATGACGACCAGGGACGATCGCTGTGCTAGGAAATGGGCGCGGATCAAGAACTCGGTGGCGCGGGTTTTGCCGGCCGACGTTGGCATCTGGATCACCGCGGAACGTCCGCTCAAAATTCCCTGTTCGCAAAGCAGTCTCTGGGCTGGCCAGAGCTCCGTTGGGAACGATCCTTTCCTCAAGGCCGGTGCCCAATCGGCCAAATCAAGGCCCGAACTCGGGGGCAGAAGCGTCCTGGCCGCTCCGTCCAGTTTGCGGGAGACAAGCGCTATCACCACGTCGGCGTAGAGCAGCTCCCGGGCCGACCCGGCCAAATAAGCATGCGCCTTGAGTTCCTCGCAGAGGAGACGAATTTCCTCGGCTCCGCCCTGCAGGGCGTAAAACGCCCGGAGAGCGGCTAACATTCTATTGGCGAACAAATGGTGCGCGAACGACTCCTCGACCGGCGCGAAAAGCCCTTTCAGAATCCGATAGGCCAGAAAGGCGAGACCATGCCCCAACTCGAGGGCTGGAGATTCTGTCCTCTTCATCACGACCGCCGCACTGCCGATACTGTCGGACAGATAGTAGGAGGTGGCGCACAGCAGGGAGAACTCGTTGGTCAGATCCTCGTCCAGCCTTGATTCCAAGAAGGCGTCGAAATACCGGGCGGAGAAGTGAACCATGTCCCGGATCGATCCATCCGGTTCATCCCAGGACCTTGGCATGGCGCTCTCTGTGTCGGAAGTGATGAACCGGTCCGCAAGCGCCGCCGCGGAATCGCCCAATATTCCGATCGCTAGCACCACCAGCGAGTCCGGCGCGCGCGTGAACTCGTTGTAGTCGGCTTCCGCTGCCCTGAACTCGTGCATCTTGGCCCGGGACCTGACGGAAGCCAGCAGTTGGATCGAGTTGTTCTTAGGCCTCATTAGCGGCTCGATCGTAAAGGGCATGTACCAGGTTCATCATCGACGTGCCCCGGATGATGAGAAGCTTCAGGTTTTTGAAGTTGGGATGATGCTTGGCGAGCGTCGTCGTGAAATCGACGCTGTCGAATACGTCTTGATCGAGCACGGCTCCGGCGGCGTTCACGCGTTTGAACGGGCGATCGTTTTGGTTCTGGAAGCGCTGCACACGTTTGGCCGCCAGCCGGTCGGTGCGCAGGAGACGTTGTTTGATGGCGTTCAGGGACATCGCCTCGCGTGTGATGTCCTTGATGGAATCCTCAACCGCGTTCTGCAACCGGTTCTGTTTCTTTGCCTTTAAGCCCGCCTTCGACTCAATGAGAAGAAGCTCGTCCTTCGGGTGAACAGGATCGTCGCCATGGAACTTAAATGCGACCACGTCGCAGCCGTTCGACGGAACGTTCCGGTTGTCGCGGTTCTCGTATCTACCCTCCCGGGGGCACCAATAACCCAAGATGTACTCCGCGAAGTCGGCAAGCAGGATTTCGCCGAAGTCACCCGAGCGTGTACCCGGTCCAGGAGGATGGACTGGGTCTGGAAACTTCACTGTCGCGAGATAGGTGGCTGGCGTGTGCCCCGTGCCCTCGATAAAGTCCGGTAACTCTTCGTCCTTGCAGTAGTGCTGCCTGAAATGCTTGGCCCACGACGATAGCACTGCGTCGTCTGGCTGGTGTTCCAGATCCCAGACCTCGACCTCGACGCCTTCGGTCGTGGCAACATTGGTCGCCGTCTTCTTTAGCCAGCCGATGTGCGCAGGTGCCGCCATGATTCCCCCAAATCATCACAGCCTCTAGCATGCACGACCGAGGTCCGAAACCGCCTAAAGATGGACATGTTGTAGTCATGACATGTGGACCAAGGCGCTCGGCAAAGACCGAGTTCAGAAGGGCAGGTAGTCCTCGAACCGCGCTTGCCTCTAATCCTCTGAGATACGTTGTCGACTTCTGGCGGACACCCGCTACGTACATCGCATTCGCCATCTCCCAGAAAGCTTGCGCCACCTTCGGTGCCAGGGGTCAATTTTGCTTCGCAATCAACCGAAAGTTCCGAGATGTCTCTGAGAGGAACAGTTGCGCAGATTCTGCGGGCTCCTTGCCGTTGATAGAGTCCGCTTCTGGCGCCCTGCGGCTTATGGCTGAACGACCAGAATGGGGCGGTGGGTTCAACCGGTCATCGCAACACCTTCTGTCGCCTATAGGCCGGCGTTTCGAAGTCCAGGGTTTTTCGGGGGTCGCTGATTGAGCCGCAGGGCGACGGCGTTGAGTTGGGCCTGCGAGACATGGGAGAGTTGGTGTCTCTCGGGAAGTACTGCCTGAGCAGACCGTTGGTATTTTCGTTGCTGCCGCGCTGCCAGGGACTTCGCGGATCGCAGAAGTAGACCTGTAGATCGGTTGCAACGGTGAAGCTCTTGTGCCGAGCCATCTCCTTACCCTGGTCCCACGTTAGCGAGCGCCGCAACTCTTCGGGCAATGTGCCGATCGTTTGGGCGAGGGCCGCCACGACGGTGGCCGAGTCCCTCCTCGCCACCTTTACAAGCATCGTGAATCGGCTGTGTCGCTCGACGAGGGTGAGCCGCTCGCCGCGTTTGTTGGCCAGCCCCTCCGTTCCTTTTATCAGCAGGCTATCTGCGGCGGTCTGGTGTTCCAGCTTAGCGATGGAAGTCGTCTCGTTCGAACCGTGGTTGCGATGGCCTTTCAATCAGTGCTTGCCGGGATCATGCTTGCCGCAGACCTGGTCAAGCATAGTGCGGGTTTTCCGATAGTCCGACAACCAGCACTCGCGTGTATCTACTGCGCCCCCTTGGTTCTCACCTCCATGATCCGAAAGCCAAAGATTCCAGCGGCCGCTGCATCTGCAGCGATGAGGATTTCATTTCCGCCTACAGGCTGAAATACGGCTGTGCCGTTGAACAGCTGAGCAACGGGTCCGCCCAAAAAGATCTGAAGTCTTCGTTACCGCGGACGGCGCGCTGTCAAGCGCTCACCGATGCTTTCGACCACGATCGAGTGCCTGATGAGAGTGCGGGGCGGATACTATGACACGCTCGGCCCGCTGCTTGTCAATGTCAGGCCCAGAACCCACGACAGAGATCCTTGAGCGACGGCTCGCCGTTTAACGTTTTTTGTACTGTTATCTACGTTCGACCATATTCGTCGTCGAAGCGAACGATATCATCCTCGGCGAGATAATCGCCGCTCTGCACTTCAATGATAACCAGGTCAATTCTGCCTGGGTTTTCGAGCCGATGCTTATGGCCGCAGGGGATGTAAGTAGATTCGTTTGTCCCCAGGAACAACTCCTGCTCGCCATTGACGATTTTGGCGGAGCCGCTGACCACGACCCAGTGCTCCGAACGATGATAGTGCATCTGCAGGCTCAACTGGCGACCGGGCTTCACCTCGATGCGTTTGATCTTGAAGCGCTCGCCTTCCTCCAGAACCGTATAGGTACCCCAGGGCCGGTGTACCGTGCTATGGACCAGATGAGCTTCATGTCCCGAAGCCTTGAGGCCCTCGAAGAGCTTCTTAACGTCCTGAACGCGGTCGCGGGATGTGACAAGCAAAGCGTCCGGGGAATCCACGATCACCAGATCGCTTACGCCCACCGTGCCGATGACGCGCTTGTCTGAGCTCACATAGGTGCCGGTCGTGTCGACCATGTGCACATCGCCGCGTATCCTGTTCCCGCTTTCGTCGGGGGCGATCAAATCGGCCATTGCGTTCCAAGATCCGATGTCGTTCCAATCCATGTCGCAGGGAATCACGGCAAGTCTGTTAGTCTTCTCCATGACAGCGTGGTCGAGCGAGATTCGCGGCGCGGAACCGAAATGCTCAGGCGCGAGTTCGATTTTGGCAAAGCCTTGGCATTGACTGGCGCGGCCGTTCTCATAGCTGTCGGCGACGGCCTGGAGCACCTCGGGACAATGCAAAGCCATCTCGTCGAGCATGGTTTGCGCACTGAAGCAGAAGATGCCGGCGTTCCAGAAGAAGCGTTGAGACGCGACATAGGCTTTGGCTGTCTCCAGATCCGGTTTTTCAACGAAACGGACGACGTTCTCACCATCTGCTTCGATGTAGCCGAATGCGGTGTCCGGTCTGGTTGGGGTGATGCCCAATGTGGCGATCCGCCCGAGCTTCGCATGTTCCATGGCCAGGCCCATCACGTCTAAAAACGCAGGCAGGTTGCTAATCAGGTGATCGGCCGGGAAGACGCACAGGATCGCGTCAGGGCCTTGCGTTGCCCTCGCATGGATCGCGGCTGCAGCCACGGCGGCGGCCGTATCCCGAGCTTCGGGCTCGAGCAGAAAGGTGCGTGGCAGGACCACGGAATCCAGTTCGTCAAATTCGTCCTTGGCCAGGAAGAGGTGGTCCCCGGATGTAACAGCGACGAGTTCCACGACACCTTCTATCGAAGCGGCGCGCAGCACAGTCTGCTGAATGAGAGAATATCCATCCGCCACTTTGAGGAAAGGTTTGGGGTGCGATTGCCTTGAGGCGGGCCATAGCCGCGATCCGGCTCCGCCGCTGATGATCACGGGAATGACTTTCATAACCAACCTCAATTTCGTCTCTGGAGTGATCGCCCGCGTTCTTTCGAGCGTCAGCGTCACGATCGCCGTCGCTCTGGCTTGTCTGCGGCCCCCGCGTAACAGCGAAGTTCTGGCGCGTTGCAGGCGGCGTCAGATGACGACGCTATCGGTAATGTACGACGCCTCCACTGGCGTCGGTGAGAAATGCGCATTCAACTATGCCTGTTGGTTGCGTCTGCCGAATTGCGCAGGTGGCGGGTCTTAACTGAGATCAGAGACTTGGCTGCCTTCTATCAAAGTCAAACGACTTGGCTCTTTCAGATCGAATTCAATTACCCGTGGTGCGAAAAGGCGTGCATATCGTGTAAAGGCGCTCGTCGGGGGAAACCGAATTACGGTATCGCAGCGCCCGAGAAGATACATCTCAACGAGGGCGGAAATTCCGCCGTCAATCCCGAGTGCTGCAGTGTGTAAGGGGCCACCTTGATTGGATCCGAAGTGCTTCGGGACAGTGAGCAGATCGGGAAACCTGGCCGACAGAAGATCCAGTATCCGCGCGCTGTCCGTGCATAAGAACAGCCGCACAGGCCTAGGGTGCGGTAACGCCTTAGCCTTGTCAATTGCAGCGCACACTTGCCGAACGGCGAGCTCCGGATCGGCCCAGTAGGGCGCATGCTCCATGATGTCTTCACCGTTACCGTGCCGAACATGAATCCCGATGATGCTGTGCCCCTCAAAACATTCCTGATAAATGGCATCTATGCGGGCCTGAATTTCTGGCCGAGGCTGGACACTCTGGAACACCTGCCGCTCTGCATCCTCATCGCACCGCCACATCAGACAAGCGTCACACACTACTGTGTTCGCTTCGACATCGTGTTCGGCCTGAAAGAGCTCGCCCAACTCATCGCGCTCTTGGAAAATCTGCTCATCTGGCCGGTAAAGGCACTCGATCGCCGGCCTGTTCCACCACTCCGGGAAGAATGGACCAGGGAAGGAAACGTCGTTGATCCGGTCGTCGGAAATAGCCGGCACGCCAGCGATGTCATTGATCGGCTGGAAGAACACCGGAAACGCATTTGTGAAGGGTTGGTCGAGGTAGCAGGCCCCCCGCCAGTCGATGACTAGAGTTCGTCCCGACCGCTGCGCGTAGCGCCAAGCGGCCGCCAATGACCACAGACAATCACCGAACCCCGTACGCCTCCGAGAGACGACGAACCGGCGCTTTTCCAATCCACTAACATGCATTTTCGGAAATCTCGTTCAGAGAGGAGGTTGCCCGGTTTGGTATCCTTAGTCGACACGTAGACCCTGACGCGCTTGGCAGAGGCCGGGGCATAGGGCAGAAGAGCTCACTCAGCACTGCCCACTAATCCCGTGACGCTCGCACAGCTTGAAGCCGATGCCCTCGCTTCCGGTTCAGCCTTCTCTACTGGGCCTCCGCGGCATATGTAAAATCTATTGAGTGGATGCCGGCCATCCATGTGTTGGATGCCATGATGAAGGGGCTCGGCTGACGCGGGCCCGGCCAATAGAGCCGAAACAGCCGGGAAACGCTGCGACACTGCCTGCCGGAGCAAATCGTTCCGTCGACGCCATACGCCAAGGGTGCAAGCTGCATACAGCAACCGGTACCGGGCGAGATGAGGTCGACAGCTCGACGCGCCTGGAACCAGCTGATCGACAGAATCTGCAGTCTGCTCCCAAAGTTCTGCACGACCTGTGCCGGATGCTGTGGTGAGGGCTCGCGGCCACGAACTTTGTCCTCGCCCCGAAACGGAAGCTCGCGCCTACGACTCCGGGCCGGCGATGCGCCCCCGCTGCTCGGCCAGACCATCCATTCTGTGGATGCACTTTATCCAAACAATCGATTTCACTGATCCAAACAATTCCCATTAGAAGACGCTGAAGCAAGAAAGAAAGGCGTCCTCACTCACTGATGGATGAGCAAATCAGCTGCAAGGTGCTGGGAGTACATGCGCTCACGGCGTGAGCTGAGCGGCACTCAGACCGCATGTACGAAGCCGACAGGTTAGCGGCGCAACTCTATTTTGCTGTGACTCCAAGCAAGAGGTGTGCTCGGCTGGCGGACTGTCAATGACGAGCTTCGCGCCGCATCTGTCGAAGTGCTCCATAGCGCACGGGGCTGGCCGCACATTGTGTCGGCGTGGCGAGCTGATCCGAAACTTTAAACTTTAATAGAGCAGGAATAGAATGGGCGATAGCAGAAAAGTTGCTCTTATTACGGGCATAACTGGACAGGATGGTGCCTATCTTGCCCGTCTTCTTCTCAAAAAAGGCTACATCGTTCATGGGATTAAGCGACGTTCCTCTTCCTTCAACACGGGTCGTATCGAAGACCTCTACCAAGACCCGCACGAATCCGATCCGCGCCTGATCTTGCATTACGGTGACCTCACTGATTCGACTAACCTCATCCGCGTGGTTCAGGAATCTCAGCCAGACGAAATTTACAACTTGGCTGCTCAGAGCCATGTGCAGGTGTCGTTCGAAACACCTGAGTACACAGCAAACGCGGACGGTATCGGTACATTGCGACTTCTTGAGGCGATTCGCCTCCTCGGTCTGACGGACAAGACCCGCTTCTATCAAGCCTCGACTTCGGAGCTATACGGCCTCGTGCAGTCCGTACCGCAGAACGAAACGACGCCCTTTTATCCGCGCAGCCCTTACGCCGCCGCCAAGCTCTACGCCTACTGGATGGTCGTCAATTATCGCGAGGGCTATGGTATGCACGCTTCCAACGGCATTCTTTTTAATCACGAAAGCCCCCTTCGTGGCGAAACTTTTGTGACGCGCAAGATCAGCCGCGCTGCCGCTGCTATCTACCTGGGCAAGCAGGACAAGCTTTATCTCGGCAATCTCGATGCTCAACGCGATTGGGGCCATGCGCGTGAGTACGTGCGAGGTATGTGGATGATGATACAGCAGGATCAACCGGATGATTACGTGCTGGCTACGGGCAAAACGACTCCTGTCCGCCAATTCGTCGAGTGGGCTTTCGAAGATATCGGCGTCGAGATCGAATGGCGTGGCAAGGGTGTCGGCGAAAAGGGCTATGATGTAGCGAGCGGCAGATGCCTAGTCCAAGTGGACCCACGCTACTTCCGCCCCACGGAAGTCGATCTTCTCCTGGGTGACGCTACCAAGGCGAAGGAGAAGCTCGGCTGGGTGCATGAGACATCCGTGCGCGAGCTTGCTGCGGAAATGGTACGCGAAGACCTGAAGGTCATGCAGACATCTGTAGTCATGAAGGAAGCGTAATGTATGATCTGAACGGAAAAACCGTGTGGGTCGCTGGCCACAAAGGTATGGTGGGCAGCGCTGTTGTACGCCGACTCGCGTCTGAAGACTGCAAAGTTGTGGCCGCCCCTCGGGGAGAGCTAGACCTCAAGCGACAGACCGAGGTTGAAAACTTCGTGGCAGTGATGAAACCGGACGCTATCATTATGGCGGCGGCAAAGGTAGGTGGTATTCTCGCGAACGCCACCTATCCGGTCGACTTTCTTTACGACAATCTGATGATCGAGGCCAATATCTTCGCGGCAGCCCACGAAAACAATGTCGACCGCGTCCTCTTCCTCGGCTCGTCTTGCATCTATCCGAAGATGGCACCACAGCCCATTCCTGAAAGCGCGCTTTTGACCGGGCCACTAGAGCGCACCAACGAATGCTACGCCGTCGCCAAGATCACCGGCATCAAAATGGCTCAAGCCTATCGCCAGCAATATGGCCGCGACTACATCTCCGCTATGCCGACGAATCTCTACGGGCCAGGCGACAATTATGACTTGCAGTCAAGCCACGTCATCCCAGCGCTGATCCGGAAAGCGCATGAAGCTAAGCTCATAAGTGATAAGCAAATCACCATCTGGGGCACGGGCACACCACGTCGGGAATTCATGCACGTCGACGACTGCGCCGACGCATTAGTCTTCCTTCTGAAGAACTACTCTGACCATGATCACGTCAATCTCGGCTGCGGACAGGACATCACGATCCTAGAGCTGACTAGAATGATCTGCCGTGTAGTCGGATTTGCTGGGGAGATCGCGCATGATCACTCTAGACCTGACGGTACACCGCGAAAGCTGATGAGCGTCGACAAGCTGCGCACTTTGGGATGGGCAGCAAAGATCACTCTCATGGAAGGCATCGAGAGTGTCTATCATGCATTTCTGAACGGGAGCTACACCGAACGGCGATAGATAAGAGGATTTGCTGCGTCTCAGGCCTGTACGCGCTTTCGGGACCCAGAGCTAATGTAGACTGAGACAATCACTCGATGGCGATAGCGCTCATGTGAGCCAGCCGCGAGGAGCCCTGCCGGACCCGGATCCCATCCGCTCCAACCTCGTCGCCGTGGAGGTCACGGTGCGCTGCCCACGCCGACGCCGACTGCGTCAATCCTCACAAGGGTAACCGTCGATAACCGAACGCGTCTACGGTAACCGAATGTACTTCTTGTTCTCGTCCGAGGGATCTGTCGATGGGCATTCCGGACGAGCCAAAGTTTGAGCATGTTACCTTCAAAACCCGGTTAGCAACGTCGGATTTGGTATGAAATTCGGAACAAGCGGATTACGGGGCCTGGCGACAGAATTGGCAGGAGCCGCCTCTGCCCTATATGCAACGGCATTCGCGACATTCCTGCTGGAATCCGGCCTGGCCAGAATTGGCGACGAGATACTCATAGGGCGCGACTTTCGCGCCTCGAGTCCGGCCATCGCCGCCGTCTGTGCGGCGGCACTGTCCGCGCTCGGCTTCATCGTAGTCGATTGCGGCGCAGTCCCCACCCCTGCCCTGGCACTGTATGCTCAGGCGCGTAAGAGTGGTTGTTTGATGATCACAGGCTCGCACATTCCGGCCGACCGTAATGGAATAAAATTCTATCGACCCGACGGTGAGATCGACAAGGGTGATGAGCGGGAGATAACGCGCATCGCCTTGCAGTTGGAGAAGCGCGGATACGTCCTTGAAGGTGCTGTTGCACGTCGGCAGCACCGGGAGGCCGAATGCAAGGCCTTTTTCATGGCGCGCAATCGAAAGCTTATGGAGATTAATGCTCTAAAGGGCTTAACGGTGGGCGTATATCAGCACAGCACAGTCGCGCGCGATCTCTTGGTTGACATTCTCTCATATCACTGTGCGACGGTCGTAACCCTGGGACGTTCGGAAGGTTTCATTCCTGTCGACACTGAAGCGGTCTCGGACGAGACTGCTCAACAGTTCAAGCTCTGGGCCAAAGAGCATCGGCTTGATGCGGTCGTCTCGGCAGATGGCGATGGTGACCGCCCACTGGTAGCTGACGACCACGGAGACCCCCTTCGCGGTGATTTGTTAGGCCTGATTACGGCGAACTTCCTGCAAGCGAAGGCAGTCGTCACGCCGGTCACATCAAACTCTGGTATCGAGACCGCAGGTTCTTTTAAAGTCGTGCGTACCAAGGTTGGATCGCCATTTGTTATTGCTGCCATGCTCGATTTGGTTGCGTCGGGTCACGAGCGCGTGGTTGGTTTCGAAGCAAACGGTGGTTTGTTGACCGGCACGGACTTTGACCCGAACGGAACTAAACTGCCAGCGCTACCTACACGCGACAGTTTTCTCCCCATCCTTGCGGCACTTTCCCTTGTTAGTACAAGTGGGCAGCCACTGTCGGAGATTGGCAGTTCCTTTCAATTGCCGGCAGCGGCGGCGGATCGCTTGGAAAATTTTTCCGTCGAAAGCAGCACTCGCCTCATGACATACCTTCGTACAGCGGAAACTAACATCGCCGCCTTCGTCGGGTCGATTGGAGTGGTAAGCAAGGTTAGCGATGTTGACGGACTTCGTATCACTCTCGCGGATAAGCGTGTCTTGCATTTGCGTCCATCCGGAAATGCCCCGGAAATGCGGTGCTACGTCGAAGCCGAAAATCGGGAGGACGCGGAGCTTTTGCTCCGGACTGGATTGGATCGAATTCGTAATTGGACGCAAAGCTAAATAAAAGCCGCCTCCCTGCGTATTCCAGGTGACCCTGGGGGTCGCACAAGCTACTCAAGCGCGATCAGAACGTCCACAGTGTCCCGGCCCTGTCCGCTTTGAAGCGAACCGGAACGCCCGTGGAAACAGCCGATCCGTACCAGCCACGGAGCATCCGGTAGCTCATGGTCAAGGCAGCGCCTTCCGGTAGCGAACAGCCGGTCCCGCACTGACCGCCTGCGCCGCATGTACGATGGCGTTGGTGTCCAGGCCGTGGTGACGGTATAGGTCCGCAATAGTCCCCGTCTGGCCGAACTGCTCGACCCCGAGCGCCTTCACGCGATGGCCGTTAACCCCACCGAGCCACGCGAGCGTCGCCGGGTGGCCGTCGATCACGGTGACGATGCCGCAGTCACGCGATAGCGGCGCGAGCAGCCGCTCGATATGACTCAGCGCGCCAATCGCGCCACGCTGCCGGGCACGTTCCGCCGCCTGCCAGCCCGCATTAAGCCGGTCCGCGGAGGTGATCGCGAGCAGCCCGACATCGCGCCGGTTCTCCGCCAGAAGACCCGTCGCGGCAATCGCCTCCGGCGCGACGACGCCTTGATAAGCAATGACGACACTCGCGTTGGGCCCAGGCGGACGCAGCCAATAGGCGCCATTGACGATGTCCCACGCGAGCGCCGGGTTCATGTCGCGCAGCGGCTGCTCGAGCGGCCGGGTTGACAGGCGAAGATAGACCGATCCTCCGGTCTGATCACGCAGCCACGTCGTCTCATCCGGATCCCCCTCGCCATTACGTTGCATGTAATCGAAGGCAAAGCGCATGATCACGGACAGTTCGTCGACGAAGGCCGGTTCGAAGGCGCAAAGCCCATCCTGCGCCATGCCGATCAATGGGGTGCCGATCGACTGGTGTGCTCCGCCCTCGGGCGCTAGCGTCACGCCCGAGGGCGTTGCGACCAGCATGAAGCGCGCATCCTGATAGCAGGCGTAGTTTAGCTGGTCGGCCGATCGGTAGATGAAGGGATCATAGACTGTCCCGATCGGCAGCAGGCGCACGCCATTGATCGAGTGCGAGAGACCGAGCGCCCCGAGCATGATCATCAGGTTCGACTCGGCGATCCCGAGCTCGAGGTGCTGCCCCTTCGGCCCAAATTCCCAGGTAAAGGTCGACGGAATGCGTTCGGCCTTGAAGGTGTCCGCCATGGTCTCCCGGGCGAAAAGGCCGCGCCGGTTGACCCAGCCACCGAGATTGGTCGAGACCGTCACATCGGGCGAGGTGGTGACAATGCGGTCGGCAAGCAGACTGCGCTCGCGTGCGATGTCGTTCAGGATCTGGCCGAACCCCATCTGGGTCGAGAGCGGCTTGCCGGGCTGCCCCGGTGACGGAAGGGTTTCAGGCACCGGCACCGACGGCGCAGACAGCCTCCTACGCCCCTCACTGAAGAACGGCGCCTTTGCGAAGAAGGCGTCAAGTTCCGCTTCCGGCAAGGTGGCGGCCGCCCATTTGTCCCACTCCTCACCCCGCTTTACGCCCATTTGCAGGCGGTAGTCTTCCATCTGCGTGGGCGTCATCTGCCCCGCGTGGTTGTCCTTGTGTCCGGCAAGCGGCAGACCGTAGCCCTTGATGGTGTAACAGATGAAGCAGACGGGACGGTCATGCCTGGACGCCGCCTCGAAGGCTTCGAGGAGGCTCGGCATGTCATGCCCGCCAAGGTTCGTCATCAACGCCTGCAACTCGTCGTCGGAGCGGCGTTCGATCAGAGTGGTGACCGGCCCTTGGTCTCCGATCTCGTCGAGCAGCCGCTTGCGCCAGGCAGCACCCCCTTGGAAGGTCAGCGCCGAATAGAGCTGGTTCGGACAGCGCTCTATCCACTCGAGCAGCTTCTCGCCCCCCGGCTCGGCAAAGGCAGCCTCTTGCAGAGCGCCGTGGCGCAGGACCATCACGTCCCAGCCGAAGTTGCGAAAAATCTGCTCGAAACGCTGCCAGAGGCCCTCCCGGATCACGGCGTCGAGCGACTGGCGATTGTAGTCGACCACCCACCAGCAGTTCCTGAGCCCGTGCTTCCAGCCTTCGATCAGGGCCTCGTAGATGTTGCCCTCATCCATCTCGGCGTCGCCGATCAGGCTGACCATTCGGCCCTCGGCACGCTCCTTCATCCAGCCGTGACCCGAGACGTAGTCCTGCACCAGCGACGAGAAAAGCGTCTGAGCAACGCCGAGACCCACCGACCCGGTCGAGAAGTCGACATCGTCGACATCCTTCGTCCGCGAAGGGTAGCTCTGCGCGCCCTTGTAGCCGCGGAAGTTCATGAGCTTTTCGTGGGTCTGGTTGCCCGCCAGATACTGAAGTGCATGGAAGATCGGCGCCGCATGGGGTTTGACCGCCACCCGATCCTGCGGGCGCAGGACCGAACCGTAGAGCGCGGTCATGATGGTGCTCAGCGACGCGGACGAGGCCTGATGCCCCCCGACCTTGATCTCATCGCCCTCGCGGACGTGGTTGGCGTGGTGGATCGTCCAGGCTGCGAGCCAGGAGACGCAGCGCTCGATCTCGTTCAGATATTCCAGTTTCCTCGTCATTCAGTTTCCCGCAAATCAGCCGGTCTCACAGGACCCCCGCCCAAATGGTCAAAGATCGAGTTTCAACACACCTGTCGCGCGCGACACGCAGGGGATGAAGCGGTGGCCGCGTGCCTCCTTGGACAGGACGGCATCCCGATGGATCGGCTGTCCCGCCAGCATTGCGCATTCGCAGGTCCCGCACACCCCGTTCTCACACGAGGCCATCAACGGCACACCGGCCGCACGCAAGGCGGCCAGTGCCGTGGTCTCAGCCGAAACCTCAACCACCCTGCCCTCAGCCAGTTCTATGACGAATGGTTCCGGTGGCGCGCCATCAAACTCGGGAGGCTGGAAAGTTTCGAAATGAACAGTACCCTTGGGCCAGTGTTGAGCCGCGCGCCCCACAACCGCCATGAAGCCAGGCGGTCCGCAGTAGTATGTCTGCGCGTCGTCCGAACGGTTCGCCAGCAGCGCGGCGATGTTCTGCCGGGTCTGAGGCTCGTCGTCGAAATGGATCCGCACATTGCCGCCAGGAAGATCGCTCCCGATCGCCGCCAAGAGTGGCGTGAGCGCCCGGCTGCGGGTGAAATAGTGCAACTCGAAGGGCTTGGCCTGCAGGGTGAGCGCGCGCGCCATGGCCAGAATCGGGGTGATCCCGATTCCCCCTGCCAGCAGCAAAGTCGGCCCCTCGCCTGGCTTGAGCGCAAAATGGTTGCGTGGCGCGGAGACAGGCAGTGTGGAGCCGACGGCAATGGTTTCGTGGATCCACGCCGAGCCGCCACGGCCGTCATTCTCGCGCTTCACCGCGATGGTGTAGCGGCCAAGCTCGGTCGGGTCGCCGCAAAGTGAATACTGACGCACCTTCCCTTCAGGCAGATGGACGTCGACGTGAGAACCCGCTTCGAACGCCGGCAGCACAGGTTTGCGTGGGTGTTTCAGGTCGATGACCAGCACGTCGCCCGGCTCCTTGCGGGCGGCGGTCACGGTCAGCTTCATGATGATGCGCGGCGAGGCCATGGCGTTTCACTCGTCGATGGGCAAGATCAGATCACCGGGCCGGATCACGCCCCCGACCTCGATTGTGCAGTTCAGGCCGGAGCGGTTCAGAAGCCCCTCGTAGAGACCCGGAAGCCCGAGCAACTCCTCGATATACTTGCACGGCACATTCATCCGGGCGGCCCTGAGGATCGTTTCCCCGACCCGGAAGCGTTTGCCGACAAGATGGCTAAGCGGAACGCCTCGTGTCGTCAGATTGCGCCGGTGATCTTCGGGTGCGAGCTTGGCCTTGAAGCCCGGAATTCTGGGTTCGCCCTGCGCGATGGCGTCCAAGACTTCAGCTTCGATCAGCGTCACTTCGCGAACGTCAGGACGCGCGGAATAGGTCCCCGTCCCCAGGTAGTAGCGGTCTCCGACAATGCCTTGGCCGGCAATAAGCTGCGCCTGCGCCAGCTCCTCCATTTCATAGGAGGCGGCAGGCGCGATATGGACGTGAAGCAGCTTTCCTCGCCAGGTCATCATCGCTCTCGGAAATTCGTCTCGTGGAAACCTGCTGCAAAACTGGCCTGATCAACAGCGCCAGTTGCATGGCATTTTCCCGGTCCAGTTGGCTGTTTGGAAAGAAATACGGGGGGCTCTCGGACCATTTTCAGCGCCAGCTTTCGGCGTCGCCCGTCTCAGTTGTTCCGCGCCGGCATCGCGTCTTGCACCTGCTTGACAACCTCTCGCAGGATCTCAACGCCCTTCCCGATCTGCCGAATGCTCAAGGCGGCATAGCCCATGACAAGTCCGACGCGATCGGTGCGGCCTTGGTCCGATGGCCGTTCGTAGAGCGGCGAGATCAAGTGTAGCCCCAGGCCAGCGTCGCGGGCGGATTCGACCAAGGCCGTTTCCCGCGATCGTGGCAGGTCATTGAACCAAACCGCGACGTGCAGACCCGCATCAGCTCCCTGGACAGTGATGCGATCCCCGAAGCTGTGCTGCAAGGCGCCCAACAACGTTTCCCGACGCTCGCCGTTCAGCCTGCGCACACGGCGCACATGGCTTTCGTAGCCGCCGCTCTCGATCAACGATGCCAGCGCTTCCTGTTCAGCGACCGGCGAATGCCGGTCTGCGAATTGTTTGGCGGTTGCGAAGACCTCCTGCAATTCGGGTGGGACGACGAGGTAGCCGATGCGCAGCATCGGCGAGAGCGTCTTGGATATCGTGCCGAGATAGATGACAGCCCCGTGGTCCTCGAGACTGTGCAGCGGAGGGACCGGATTGATGTCGTAGCGATATTCGCTGTCGTAGTCGTCCTCGATCACATAGGCGTTGTTGTGCCGCGCCCATTCCAGAAGCTGATGGCGGCGCGCGATCGGCATGACGCCGCCCAGCGGAAACTGATGCGATGGCGTCACATAAGCCAGTCGTGCTCCGATCCCCGCCAGCAACTCGGTCCTCATCCCGTCTTCGTCGACGATGACCGGGATGGGTGAGCTACCCGTACTGGCAAAGACCTGACGCGCCATCCTGTAGCACGGATCCTCGATGACGAAGCGGTCGGCGGGATCGAGAAGCAGGCGCGCGCACAGATCAAGGCCCTGCTGCGAACCGCTGACGATGATGATCTGGTCGAGGTCGCAGCTCAGGGTCCGGGCGCGCCAGAGATAGCCCTGAAGCGCCTGGCGGAGCCGGCGCGAGCCGCGAGGATCGTCATAGGCAAGACGCAGCGGGCGCTGCCCCATCGCCTCGTTCATCGCGCGTTTCCAGACCAATGAAGGGAAATCCGACGGCGCGAGGTCGCCATAGCGGAACTCGACCTTCAGCCCAGTCGGCAGATAATCTGGCCAGGGTGACGTCGCGCGCAGCCGCTCGCCATATGCGGACAGCTGGATCGGGCCGACCCGTTGCGCGTGAGTGCGCCCCGTCCCATGACCCATCAACGAAGACGCAACGCGAGGTCGTGCGCCTTGACGGACTTCGATGAAACCCTCCGCAGCCAGTTGCTCATAGGCGACCGTCACCGTGGTTCGCGAAACGCCGAGGTCATTTGCCAGGGCCCGGGAGGATGGCAACTGACTGCCGGTTTCGTAGACGCCGCCGAGGATTTGCTCGCGAAGGGCTTCGTATATCTGGCGTGCACCCATCGCGTGCGAGCGCGCTGCAGACCCGGCACTTGAAGACTGGACCATCTCTTTCATCGCCAACTGGATATTTCACATTGGCCAGGTTGCCGTCAATCTTTCGGAACCCCAAGAGAGATCGCAGAGGCCGAATGACCAGCTCCCATCAATCCGAAACCGATGCTCCCACGGGGTCGCTCAACCGCACCAGCCCCGGATTTGCCACCCGGGCGATCCATCATGGCTACGATCCGGCCGGCTTTTCCAATGCCGTCCAGCCGCCAGTGTTCCTGACGTCAACCTATGGGTTCGAAAGCGTGGCAGCAAACGATGCCGCCGCCGCCCTTGGTGGACGGCTCTATGCGCGCGAATACAATCCCACGACCGAGATCCTCGAGCAGCGGCTCGCGAATCTGGAAGGAGCCGAGGCGGGGCTGGTTGTTGCCTCGGGGATGGCGGCCTTCGGCACTCTGATCCTGTCGCTCCTGTCCCAAGGCGATGAACTCATCGTCCACAAGACGCTTTATGCGAACACGCTTGCCATGGTCGAACAGGCGGTCCCCCGCTTCGGCATCAAGGTCGTCGCGGTCGATCTGTCAAATCCCCACAATCTCGATGCTGCGATCACCGAGCGGACGCGGCTGGTTTTCTTCGAGACGCCGGTGAATCCGCTGAGCCGCATCCTCGACATAGCGGCCATTGCCGAGCGCGCTCACGCGCGCGGTGTAAGGGTTGCAGTCGACAGCACCTTCGCCTCGCCCGCGCTCCAGCGACCGCTTGAGCACGGGGCGGACATCGTGCTCCATTCGCTGACCAAGTACATCAATGGTCATGGCGATGCCCTTGGCGGGGCGCTTCTCGGCGACGCCCAAACGCTCCGTACGCTGCATGAAACGGGCCTGCGCTACATTACCGGCGCAGCGCTCTCGCCCATGTCAGCTTTCCTAATCCTGCGCGGTCTCAAGACGCTGACGCTGCGTATGGAACGGCACAGCGCCACGGCCCTTGCGGTGGCTCGGGCGCTGGAAGCGCACCCGGCGGTGGCATTTGTGAGTTATCCGTTCCTCGACTCGCACCCTGATCAGGTGACGGCGCGAAAACAGATGTCCAACGGATCGGGCATGTTGGCCTTTGGCCTCCACGCTGGATACGAAGGAGCGCGCCGGATGATGGACCGGCTCAACCTGATCATTCGCGCCGTCAGCCTCGGCGATGCCGACAGCCTCATCTATCATCCAGCAAGCCTCACCCGTGCTCGGCAGCCGATCCGCAAGGATGCCCATTTGGCCGATGGAGTCGGCGAGGATCTCATGCGTCTCTCGGTGGGGCTTGAAGACGCTGATGACCTGATCGCCGATCTGCGGCGGGCTTTGGACGTCTTGTAATGACCTGGCGTGCGGCCACCTCTGCGCTCACACATAGATCTGGAGCCTTGCCATGGCATTCCTGAGCGGTCTTTCCGCGTTCCCCATCACCCCGACCAATCGTGACGGCCGCGTCGATAGCGTTGCCCTGCGCAGGCTGATTGCTCGGCTTGGCATTGCTCAGGTCGATTCCATCGGTCTTCTCGGCAGCACCGGCACATACATCTATCTGTCGCGCGAGCAACGGCGGCGGGCGCTCTCCGAGACCTTGGACCAAACGGCGGGGCAAATGCCGGTCGTGGTGGGTGTGGGCGCGCTGCGCACCGATGAAGCCGTGGGGCTCGCGCAAGACGCCAAGGCCCTTGGAGCAGCTGCGGGTTTGCTTGCCGCCGCCTCCTACACCCCGCTTACTGATGACGAGGTGTTCGAACATTTCTCCACTGTGGCGCGCGAAAGTGGCCTGCCGATCGTCGTCTACGACAATCCAGGAACGACGCATTTCCATTTCAGTCCACCCCTTGTCAGCCGCCTGGCAAAGGTGGCTGGGATTGTCGCCATCAAGAATCCGACAGACAAAAGCGATGCGATCAAGAACCATCTGACCGCCCAGAGGCGCACACTGCCGGAAGGGTTCTCGATTGGCTACAGCGGCGACTGGAACGCCGCCGAGGCCATGATCGCCGGCGCCGACACATGGTACAGCGTCCTCGCGGGCATCCTGCCCGAGGTCTGCATGACGATCGTCACAGCGGCGCAACAGGGCGATGCGGCCGAAGCGCGACGGATCAATGCCGCGCTGGTCCCGATCTGGAGCCTCTTCATGGAGTTCTCGAGCCTTCGCGTCGTCTATGCACTCGCTGAATTGCTCGACATTTGCAGTGCCGAACCCCCGCGTCCCATCCTGCCTCTGCCCCCAGCAGCGAAGCGCCAGATCGCCGCCGCGTTGAAAGGTTTGCCATCGGATGCCAGCCGGTGAACAGCAAACCCCGTTCGGCAAGTGAAAGGAAGTGCATGTATTTACCCGCTCATTTCGAGAACTGATCGAAAACAACGCACTCGGCGTGCTGATAGCCATGGCTGGAGCGGTCTCGACGCCAATCACACCCCTTCGAACTCGACAATCGACTGCGGAGGTACAGACTGCGCAGGGCACTCCGCCCATGCCGCACCGTTCGCCTTCAAACTAGGAATCGGTGGTTTATCCATTGGAATGGCATGGAGCCGGCGCTTTACTTCCGGCCCGGTGCGCGCATTGAAGCCGGTGCCAATGCCGCCGGCGAACACCAGATTTCCGTCCTCGACATTCGCCAGAGCACGCTTCCCGACCGCCGTAACTGTTGCCGGGTTCGCAGCCGATGACGATGAACTCATCACTCAGCACGCATTTTGTCTCACCCATTCTTGGCGCCGGCCGGATCGATATGGACTGACACGCAGCTTGGAGACGATGCCGTCGAGGCCGAACTGGGAGACTTGCGCGAGAATGTCGCTGCCGCCGCTGATCTCGTCGCTCAGAACGATGCCGTTTGGGCGGCGTCTCAGCAGGTTAACTAGCGCTTTGCGCCGATCGACGAGTGGCCGATCGCGAAGACCCTCGCCGTCGATCTTGAGCAGGTCGAAGCCGGCAAGCATGGTCCTGACGTCTCCCGCCGCGGCCAAGAGCCCGCTGAAGACTGGGAATGCGCGACAAGCCTTCTGGTCAACGACGAACGCCTCACCGTCTATTATCGCGTCCGAGGCGCCGAGCTCGGCCACCGCCCGGGACGATAGTCGGAAACCTGAGGGTCCAGTCGTGGAGGTTGCGGGTCGAGGTAGGCCCCCATCGATAGTCGTCCCATTTCATTTCGTGTAGCCAATCAGGGCCCTGCCGGACGCGGCCGACCAGCGGTCGATGTTCGCGACGACCCGAATGTCCAGTCTCGTGTAAGACATTCAGTCGCCTCCAGCCTTTCGACACGACCCCTTCACGATCTCGTAACACGCCAACCTAGCGGCTTGTTGCTTGAGCTGCGCGTTCCTAGGGTGTGGTCGCTAGGCCTCAGCAACAAGAGCTCGGTTGCCAGGCGGGCGGAGGCTCAACGAGATAGCCAGCTCAGGACAAGGAGAGCAAGCAATGGTCGCTTTTACCCTCAATGGCGAGGCGCGAACACTCGAAGTCGATCCAGAGATGCCGCTGCTCTGGGCGGTCCGTGACGTCATCGGACTCACGGGAACGAAATTCGGTTGCGGGCTTGCCCAGTGCGGCGCTTGCACGGTTCACGTTAACGGCATGCCGACGCGCTCGTGCCAGACCGCAGTCGGCGACATCGAAGGAGCCTCGATCACCACCATTGAGGGTGTGTCGGGCAAGATAGGCGAAACGGTCCAGGCCGTGTGGGCCGAGTTCGACGTACCTCAATGCGGCTATTGCCAGTCTGGCCAGATCATGTCGGCCGTGGCCCTCCTTACAGAGACGCCTAAGCCGTCGGACGATGATATTGATTCGGCGATGAGCGGCAATCTCTGCCGCTGCGCCACCTATCATCGCATCCGCGCGGCCATCCACGAGACCGCCAACCGGCTGGAGACTTGAGGCATGTCGCAGTTTCTCTCGAAGCATAACTCCGTGCGGCCCACGCGCCGCCGGTTCCTCGTCGGCGCGGGCGTCACCACCGCTGGCCTCGCCGTGGGCTACCGGCCAGTGCTGGCGGCGTCCGACATCGCACAAACGACTACTGCAAAGGTTCAGGCGAACCCCTTCCAGACCTATGTCGAGATCACAAAGGAGAACCGAATCATCATCTACTCCTCGCAGTTCGAGATGGGACAAGGCTCCTATTTCGGCATCGCCACCCTGGTTATGGAAGAGCTCGACGGCGACTGGGCGCAGGTGGACGTGGTCGGCGGATATGGCAATACCGCGCTCTACGGCAATCTCGCCTGGGGCGGGGCCGCACAGGCAACTGGTGGCTCCACGTCGATGAGTTCGTCGTGGGAACGCTACCGCAAGGCGGGTGCTGCCGCACGGGCCTTGCTGGTGGCGGCCGCGGCGCAGCGGTGGGATGTGCCAGCCGGCGAGATCAAAGTCGCTTCCGGGGTCGTGTCGCACGCCTCAGGGATGCAGGCGCGCTACGGTGACCTGGCTGAAGCCGCAGCGGGAATGCCGGTTCCCGACGACGTGCCGCTAAAGCCGCGCGACAAGTGGGCCCAGATCGGATCGGACAGCCTCAAGCGCTACGATTCCGCCGGCAAGACCAACGGCGCGCAGACCTACACGATCGACCTCATGATGGAGGGACTCCAGACGGCCGTTATGATCCATCCGCCGAAGTTCGGCGCCGAGATCGAGAGCTTCGACGCAACCAAGGCCAAGGCACTCGACGGCATTGTCGATGTCGTCCAGACGCCGCGAGGCATTGCCGTGGTTGGCAGGGACACCTGGACGGCGCTCAAGGGCCGCGACCTCGTGGAGGTGACCTGGAACGAGGAGAAGGCCGAAGGGCGCGGCACGGCCGAGATCATGGCCGAATACAACAAGGCAGCAGACGATCTGGGCGCGGCCACCGCGCGCGACGACGGTAACACTCCCGCAGCGTTCGCCAGTGCTGAGAAAATCATCGAGGGGCACTACGAATTCCCCTATCTTGTCCATGCTTCGATCGAGCCACTCAACGCGGCCGCCCGAATCAACGAAGACGGCACCATCGACGTCTGGGGCGGACACCAGATGCCCGACCTTTATCAGGCGGCTGCCGCTCAGGTAGGCGGCACCACGCCGGACAAGGTGAGGCTGCACGTGATGAAGACCGGCGGCAGTTTCGGCCGCCGCGCGGTCTTGGATGCAGATGTCATTATCGAAGCTGTTTCCACAGCGCGTGCACTGGGACGCGGCAAGCCAGTGAAGGTGCAGTGGACCCGCGAGAATGACATGCGGGGTGGGCGGTACCGGCCGGCCTATGTGCACGCAGTCAAGGCGGGGCTCGACAAGAAAGGCAATGTCGTCGCTCTCCATGACCACATCGTGGGCCAATCGGTCTTGGGCGGTTCGACCTCTGCGGCGATGATCAAGAACGGCATCGATCCAACCTCCGTAGAGGGCGCCACCAACCTGCCCTATGCGATCCCGAACCTGAAGGTCGAGCTGACCACCACGGACGTGAACATCCCAGTGCTGTGGTGGCGTTCGGTAGGCTCCACCCACACCGCTTACGCGGTGGAAACCCTGATCGATGAGCTCGCCGCCGCTGCGAACCGTGATCCGGTCGACTTCCGCTTGTCAATGCTCGGTCACCATCCACGGCATGCCGCCGTGCTTAAAGTGGCTGCTGAGAAGGCAGGTTGGGACAAGCCTCTGCCGGAAGGCCGTTTCCGCGGCGTGGCCCTGCATGAAAGCCTCTCGACCTATGTCGCCGATGTGGTGGAGATCACCCTCAACGATGAAAATGGTTTCAAGGTCGACCGCGTCGTCTGCGCGGTAGACTGCGGCACCGCGATAAATCCTGACCAGGTTCGCGCTCAGATGGAGGGCGGTATCGGCTTCGGGCTAGGCGCGATCCTCCAGGAGGAGCTGACCCTGAAGGGCGGTGTCGTAGACCAAGAGAACTACGATACCTATACACCGCTCAGGATCGAGCAGATGCCACGAGTCGAGGTGCACATTGTGCCGTCCGAGGAGCCGCCCACGGGAGTTGGTGAGCCAGGTGTGCCGCCGATCGGCCCGGCCGTCGCCAACGCGCTACGGGCGGCGACGGGCAAGACTATCCGCAAGCTGCCGATTATAAAGAACATGTCAGGAATGACACCATGAAACAGCCGCGATGAAGATCGCGCCGTTTTCGAACGCTTCCTGACAGGCGCTCATCTCCATGGGTCAAATTCCGGCGGCTGCCCGATCCAATATCCGGTTTGGAGACGGCACCGCGTGTTCTGAACGACCACGGGCCTTGGCGCCGGTTCCACTGAAGAACCGCTTTCGAGACGCAAATGCGTCCACTCCATGAAGAGCACAACCGTATAGCACCAGGAAGGCTAGCTACCTCCATCGCTTCGGAGACCCAGGAACCCTCAGAAAACCGAACCTCCCGAGCTCAGAGGCGCTCGTGATCACAATCGCGCTGGTGCGTGGTTCAAGGGTTTGCCGATAGGCAGGCGAGATGGCCGATCGACATGATCTTCGCCCGATGCCCTACAAACACAATGCCAGCCGCTGTCACGGAGTCGCGAAGACCAAGGCAATGAGGGTCGACGCCGTACTCATCGTTTGGTTGACAGAGCGCTTGGAATGCCATGCGCTTCACATCGGAGTAGCCATCCGGGAAGCCTGAAGCGCTTCGAAACGCATGTGCTGCGGCTACTATTCATAGCGTGGATGACTTTGATCAAAACAATCGATTTCATCACTCTTCCGGAATCGTGCATGGACAAAAAAGAGCCTCACGCACCAATCACACGCTGCTCTATCGCGTGACGAAAGCTGCCTTAGGAACAATCCAAAGGAGAAAATCTTCGATGCGCCCTGACGTGCAGTGGAGGTCGTGCCGAGAAAGTGAGTTGCAACTGGCCGACAATGTCGGGCGTTACGACCATGGTCCCTTCGGAGAATGAAATCGGGCCAGTTCACGGGGGCGGTACTGTTATTCGTCGACGGCCGCCCTTCCCAAGAACAGGCGGCATCGCAAGTTGGTTCTGCCGATGAAAACGACAGCGCCGGATACATGTCAGCAGCCGCTCAGGATTGGATGATCCAGCCAAGCTCTCGGCGTGATGGCACCGTAGGTGTCACAGTCGAAGCATCTCATTGATCGTTTATGAGGCCTTCTTCGATGCCGCTGATGCCTGACGGGCGGTCGCAGCTGCAGGCGACAACCGGCCTATTTAGTTGGAAACAGTCGAGGTAGGCCAATTTGGCTTCCCCGTTACTATTTGGAGAAAGAAATGCTGTGTCTAGGAATCAGCGGCGGACCTGACCAAGTCCATGAAAACCGATTCGAGCGTCCGAACGCCTTTATGCACGATGGCGCCGCGGTGCTCGTCCGAGACGGAAAGGTGATAGCCGCCGTAGAAGAGGAACGCCTCAATCGAATCAAGCACTCGAACAAGCTGCCAAGTGGTTCGATTCAATACTGTCTTTCGACGGCCGGGGTTCAGCTCAGCGACATTGATCGTGTCGCGGTCTACGCCAGCGAGACCTACGCCAACGCCATGCTTGAAGGTATGTCCGCTTCCCAACCGGACATTCTCTCCATTCCGTTGGACGCTAAAATGTTGGTGCAGAACCTGTTAGCGCGTGAGTTCGGCACTAAGTTGGACAGTTCACGTATTTCATTCGTAGGTCATCATCAGGCGCACGCCGTGAGCGCCTTTGCAATGTCGGGCTTCGAACAAAGTCTCATTCTAGCGATTGATGGCTGTGGTGATTTCCTGTCGGGCCTTGTGGCGGTAGGGTCTGGCACAGAAATTACGCAAATCGAGGCTTTCCCGGAGGACAATTCTCTTGGGCTGTTTTATCTCGAGACGATCCGCTGTCTCGGCTACGGCCTGTTCGACGAGTATAAGGTAATGGGACTCGCGCCCTATGGCGACCCCGCTCCCTATCGCGAGCTCTTCGAGCAGTTCTACGAGTTCTCCGCCAACGGTGGCTACCGTGTTCACCTCGACCGCATCGGTCCGGCGTTGCTCCGCAACATCGAGATCAGGCGAAAGGGAATGCCTTTCACCCAGCAGCATCGAGATGTGAGTGCGTCACTGCAGGAAGCGCTTGAGCGGATCGTGTTCCACATTCTCCGGCACCACCGTGAGGCCACCGGCATGAAGCGGTTGTGTCTGGCGGGAGGGGTAGCCCACAACTGCACGATGAACGGCAAGCTGCTGTATTCAGGGCTTTTCGAAGACATCTTCGTGCAACCCGCGTCTCACGACGCTGGCTGCGCATTGGGAGCTGCGCTGATAGTCTCTAACGAGATGGGCCGCCCCGCGCCGCGTGAGCGACTGCAGGAGGTCTATTGGGGTCCTGATCTCGGGAGCGACCGCGCCGTGGAACAGGAACTGAATGCATGGGCCGGACATCTCGAGGTTGAACGCTCTGACGACGTAGCGAGCAGTGCAGCCGACTGGATCGCCAACGGCGCCGTGATCGGCTGGGTGCAGGGTCGTTCGGAGTTTGGGCCACGTGCGCTGGGCAACCGCAGCATTCTTGCCGACCCTCGGCCCGCTGCAAACAAGGACCGGATCAATGCCATGGTCAAGAAGCGCGAAGGCTATAGGCCTTTCGCACCATCTGTGCTGGAAGAGGATGCGAGCGAATTTTTCGACCTCCCGGACGGTAAGCACGAATTTCCATTCATGAATTTCGTCGTTCGCGTGCGTGACTCAAAGCGCGCCTTGTTGGGTGCCATTACGCACGTCGACGGTACGGCTCGGCTGCAAACAGTATCGCGCGATGCCAACCCCGCTTACTGGGAGGTCATCAATGCGTTCAAGAAGCGGACAGGCACTCCAATTCTGCTCAATACGTCCTTTAACAACAATGCTGAACCGATCGTGGATACGGTTGCAGACGCGATTGCCACATTTTTGACGACAGAGCTGGATGGACTTGTGGTCGGGCCCTTCCTGGTAAAAAAACGGGCTGCAACGCTGCAGGATTGGACTGCGCTTGCGATTTCATTGCCTCCCTCAGTCTCCCTCCATCAAACCCGTGCTTACACAGCGCGAGATCATCAGGAGACTGTCTGCGAGATTATTCCGAACCACTTCAGCATTGACAGTGTGCGAATTTCAAACGACCTGTTTAATCTGCTGATGCGGATTGAGGGCGAAGCCGTGTTAAGCGATCACCTCAATATAATTGCGCCGGATCAGGCTGAGCATGAAGCTCTGATGGAGGACCTGCGAAGACTATGGGAGCAGCGCCTGGTTCGGCTGCATCCCTCACAAGCTGCTCGGATGGATCATGGGTCCGATCAAACGCCGGACCAGCCTAATAGGCTATCAATGTGATAGAGATGCCGCTCAAGCTCGGCCAATCAATAGTGTTCATCGACCCCGCCTGCGAGCTCACCGCTGTGATTAGGGGGGTCGAGGTCGCCCTGGTCAGTATGCTTAGGAATGCTATTGAATGGGTAGTGTGCTTGCTGTGAGTTTTCGGGAGGTTGTCCATTCGGACCGAACCGGGGAGACTGGGTTGGAAAGGCGGGTCTGGCCTCGATATTGACCGGACTTCTGTGTCGAGAGGTCCAGCCCGCAGAACTTTAGAAACTGGCGATGATGACCGAAGCGGCGAAGATCGCCGGCTTCGGCAATGACGGTCAATGCCTTGATCGGTCCGATGCCCGGGATTTGTCGCAGGAGCTGATAATCCTGGCTGTGCCGCAGCAGATCGTCGGCCTGTGCTTCGATCTCATTGCGTTGCCGGATCAGGCTGCGTGCTTCGTCAATGACCATCCGGAACATGCGAATGGCAGGCGCATCAAGTGGCAGCGGCAATCCGATCGATGGGCGCGCCGTCTCGAAAATATCCATCAGAATCTGTGTCTTGCTGACCTTGCGGCCGACGACATCCCAAGCTGCTGCCACAAACTCCTCCTTCGTCAGCGCCGTGATGCTTGCTGGGGTCGGAAAGGCATGGAGGAAGGCAAAGAACCAATCGCTGCGGCTGTTCCCCCGGAAGCGATCGATCTCGGGAAAATACAGCGGCAGGTAGTGTGTCAGGATGCGGTGCTGGATCTCGGTCTTGGCCCTGGCGATCGCTTCATGTGTCTTCGGCAGTTCCTGCACGTCGTTGATGCCGGCTCGCCGCGGATCATGGTAGACCTGCGTCGCCTGGATCCTGAGCATGTGTAGGATCACCTGGGCATCGATCTTCTTGCCGAATATCACGCCGAAGGCCTTAAGAGCCCAAGCATCTGTTCTCGATTTTGCCTACTAGATGTTTGATCCCAGGCTTTGATGGTGCATACTTTTCGTCCGAATCAAAGGATGCGCTATGGGCCAGGTTCTTCATGGGAGCG